>JBDZWC010000052.1:0-18913 GCA_040256005.1 Deinococcaceae bacterium
CGCACGGCCGCCACGTTGGTGGAGCTGACCGCCAGCCTGTTCGGCAAGCGCATCTTGGGAGCGCGAACCTAGCCGTCCCGGGAGCCCGAAGCTAGCCGTCCTGGGAGCCCGAACCTAGCCGTCCTGGGAGCCCGAAGCTAGCCGCCCGAGCGAGTCTCCGGCGTACGACGTGGACGCGCGATCTCAGTCGCCGGCGGCCGGTAGCGCCACCGGAACCAGGCGCCGCGAACCGGCCGCGACGCAGGCCCTGCGCAGACGAGGTACGAGCGCGCTGAGAGCGGCGTCGCCCGCGGCGATGGCCTCCTTGGCGCGGTGGAAGTTGAGCCAGTGGATGGGCGGACGCGTGTGCACCTCGAACCGACCGGCCGCGACGCCGGGATCCGTTCGACCGACCTCTATCTCCGTCTCCTCCTGCTCGCGACCTTCGTCCACTAGCCAGCTGCCTGCCGCCAGGGCGAGGGCGTGGCCGAGGCGCCCCATGGCGTGCCGGGGGCGCCGGCCCAGGGCGCTGGCGTGCAAGCGGCCGCCGAGCCGGCTGCCGAGGGCCCTCCGCGCCAAGCGGATGGAGCGGGAGTCGCGCGCCTGCATGCCGGCACCGATCCCGACCGCGACGTCGACACCGATGTCGAGGAGCGTGTCCAGCGGGACCGGCGAGCCGATGCCACCATCGATGAGGCGCCGCCCCTCCACCTGCACGGGCGCGAACACGCCCGGCAGCGAGGCGCTGGCGCGGAGCGCGGGCGCCAGCGGGCCCTCCCGTAACAGCACACGCTCGCCCGAATCGACGTCCGTGGTGACCACGACCAGCTCGCGCTCCAGGTCCTCGAAGGTCCTGCCCTCGACCAGCCTGTCGAAGTACTCCTCGAGTCGCCTGCCCCGGAACAGGGCGGCGTGGTGGAGTCCGAAGTCGGCGACGTGGGGGAAGACGTCGCGCCGGCGGGTGGCGCTGGCGCGCGCCACCAGCTCCTCGATGGGGCCACCGGCGGCGTACATGGCGCCGACGACGGCGCCGAAGCTGGTACCGACGATCACGTGCGGCGCTAGGCCGTGACGTTCCAGGCAGGCCAGGGCACCTATGTGGGCGTAACCGCGCGCGCTGCCGCCACCCAGGGCGACACCGATGCGGACGGGCTGAGAAGTCACGGGACGCATGCTATCCCCGCGCTGGAGCAGGGACGTAATCCACATGGCATGCTTGCCCACATGGTTGCGGCGGACCATGCGGCCGGGGCGGCGTATGACGGGCAGGCGCGAAGTCTCGCCCCGCGCTCAGGTACGGCGACCGACCTGGGGATCGTCGTCGTCCACCACGCCGCCCCGGCGGACGTCCTCGACGACGCCATGCGGCGCGTGCGCGTCGCTGCGCCGAGGGCTGCCGTCGTGCTCGTCGCCACGGGCGCGCGACCGCCCACACCCGGCGAGGGCTGGCCCCGCGGTCTCCAGGTCCGGCGCGCCGCGAACCGCTCGTACGCGCACGCCGTCAACATCGGCCTCGCGGGCCTGACCGCAAGCCGCTTCCTGGCGCTGATGAACGACGACGTGCTGGTACGACCCAGCACGTTCACTGACATGATCGCTGCGCTACGTAGCGCTCCGGGTGCCGGCCTCGCCGGGCCGGTGGCGCTCGACCGGTCGGGGCGTCCCCAGGACCTGGGGATACCGTACCGCCTGGCCTACGCCCGGGCGCGCGCCGGGTCGGCAGCGACCAACGTCGCCTGGCTGTCGGGATGCCTGATCGTCATGACTCGTGAGGCGTACTGCGCCACGGGCGGGTTCGACGAGACGTTCCGCTTCACCAACGAGGACATCGACCTCTGCCTCAGGGCGCGCCGGTTGGGGTACGGCTCCCTGTTGGTACCCGCCCAGGTCGTGCACCTGGGGGGATCCTCAACGCCAGGGCATCCGGCCTTCCACGTCGAGGGTAGGCGCGGCGGGTACCTGGTCACCGCCAGGCATCTGCCCCGCGCCTTGGCGCCGCTCCACAGGGCGTACCTAGTGCTGGAGGGCACGGTCGGCGCGGCGCTGTCTCCCACCGCGAACGGCCGCAGAGCGCACCGCCAGGTCGCCGCCATGGCCGCGGAAGCCTCCTGGGACACCGCGCCGTTCGGTCCTTCCCTCGACGACCGTTAGAGGTCTGCTAGATTCTCGGCCATGGCGGCAGACCTAGCCCTGCTGTGGGATCAGGCCTCCACCGATCCGGTCCTGCTGTACTCGACGGCCGCCGCGGTACTGCTGGCCGTCGTGTCCCTCTCCAGCGGTCTCTCCAGGCGTGACTTCAAGGCGCTAGCCAAGCCGCGCACGCTGCTGCGTGTGCTGGGGGCCGTGGCCATCGCCTGCCTACTGAAGGTGCTGGAGGTGTACCTGGCGCCCGCCCTGCCCGCCCAGGCGGCTGCTCTGGTCGCCGGCCTGCATCGCCTGCCGCTCTACGTCGTGGCCCTCGCCTACGGGCCGGTGACGGGCGCGGTGGTGGGGTCGCTGTTCGCTGGCTTCGCGGCCAGCACCTCGCTGCCCGGTTGGCCGGAGGTCGTCCTCGCGCTGGAGCTGGCGGTGCTGGGCTGGCTGGCGATCTTCCCCTCACCGCGCGACGCGCGCTTCGCCGGGCCCCTGAACGCGGCCCTCGCCTACCTGCTCGCGTGGGGAACGGCCGGGATCGCCTTCAGCGCCCAGAGCCACGACCGTGTCACGGTCGCCGTGCTCTACGCCGATCACGCCGCCACGGTGCCCGGTCTCATGATGTGCGTAGCCCTCCTGTTCCTGTTCGGACCTGGCGCCTACCGGGCCGCCTTCCCCGGCAGCCGTATCTACCCGCCCGTATCGGTCAGGACCCAGCGGCCCGCCGCCCTGGCCACCGCAGCCCGCCAGACTCCGACGCTCGTCACGATGGACGAGGGCTTAGAGGAGTTCGCGGCACGCAGCGCGCGACGTGGTCTCACCCTTGGTGCGTTGGGGATAGACAGCTCGATGTTGCCGGAGCCACTCTCCGGCGCCAGGTCCGCGCGGGCGCGCCGGCTCGAGCCGCGTCGCCTGCCGGAGGAGTTCAGCCGCTAGGGAAGCTCGTGGCCCCGGCGCCCGCCGGTGGCTATCATGCCCGTCGTGGACCCCAGCCCGCCTGCCGGCGCCGACAGGAGCCCGCTCACCGAGGCGATAGAAGCCATAGCCGGCGATGTCCTGCGCATGCTCGGTCTCGTTAGGGAGGCTACAGACCTGGCACGCCTGGCGCTCGTGGAGCAGGACGCCTCCGCCGCCGAGCGCTGCATAGCCGGCGACGCCGAGGTAGATCGCATGCAGGCCGAGTTGGAGATGCGGATCCTCACCGTCATCGCCAGGCGCCAACCGGCAGCCAGCGACCTGCGCTTCCTGGGCGGAAGCTACATCGCCCTGCACGACATAGAACGGGCCGGTGACTACGCGGAGCACGTGGCCAAGGCCGCGCTGGACCTCGCCAAGGAACCGCCTCTCAAGCGCTACCTCGACCTCGGGCGCTGCTTCGAGGTCCTGATCGAGATGCTGGCTGCGACCATGCAGGCGTACGCCGAGGCCGACGCCCGGGCCGCCAGGGAAGCGCACGCCTTGGACCAGGAGGTCGATGACCTCTACGAGCAGATCCAGCGCGAGCTGCTCACCTACATGATGGAGTCGCCGGCCGCCATCGGCAGGGCGAACAGGCTGCTCGAGGTGGCGCGCTACCTGGAACGCCTGGGCGACCACATCGAGAACGTGAACGAGCACGTCGTGTTCTGGCTCACGGGCGAACGCATGTGACGCCGGGGCGAGGCCGCCGCCGCATGCGCCGCTTCTTGGGCGTCAGCCTGCTGCTGTCTCTCGCGCTCTGGATGGTCCTCGGAGCGGCCTTCGCTGCCAGGGACTACATCGTGGTCCACGGGGTGCCGGGACCGTTGCAGCTGGTGTTCGGAGATCACGTCAGGGTCTTCCGCTGGCGGCCGCTCCAGCAGCTCGCCAACCGCTGGCGAGGCCCCGTGCGCGTGGGCCTGCAGGTGGGTCATCTCGACGCGGGTGACCAGCCCGATGAGCTCGAGTCCCTGCGCGTGAGCACGGGCGCGACCTGGGACGGTATCGACGAGGTGGAGGTCAACCTGGCGATCGCGTCGGCGCTGGCCGAGAGGCTCCGCGAAGCGGGGATCGTCGTCGACCTGCTGCCGGCAACCGTGCCACCGCGGTACCGGGCCGACCTCTTCCTCTCCATCCACGTCGACGCCAACTCGGACGAGGACAGGAACGGCTACAAGTCGGCGCACTTCCTGCCCGCGCGCAACCCGGCCGAGCCGCTGCTCAAGCTCAAGGTCGACAGGGCGGTCTTCACCGCGACGCGCATGCGCGACGACGACCGCAACGTGACGGGGAACATGTTCCGCTACTACGCGTTCAACAACCGGCACTACCGCCACGCCGTGCACCCGCGCACGCCGGGCCTGCTCGTCGAGCTCGGCTACCTGTCGAACCGTGAGGACGGCCGCCTGTTGAGGAGCCCGGAGGTCCTCGCCGCCGCCCTCGCCAGGGGCGTCGTCGACTACCTCTCCGAGATCGGCCGGCTGTGACCGGTGCTTCCCGGGGCCTTCCGCCCGTTCCCCGGAACCGCCGGTCCGAGCGTGCGTTGGTAGCATCGCCTCGGCATGACGCGGTCGCTGAACTTCAAGCTCGCCACGCTCCTCGTCGCTGCGCTGTTCGCCCTCATGGCCACCGCCTGCAAGCCCGGGGGCGAGGCCGCGGGTGGAGATAGCGCGGTCGGCGCCGCGGCCGCGGCATCGGGCCTGACTGCCGCGGTAGCGGCCGACGGCGCCGGCGTCGGGCCGGCCACGGTGACCGTCGAGGTCCGAGATGGAGGCGAACCGGTCGCCGGCGCACAGGTAGAGGTCAGGGGCGACATGACGCACGCGGGCATGGCGCCCGTGCTGGTCACCACCGAAGAGGTCGAGCCCGGCGTCTACGCGTCGGACGGCTTCGCGTTCACGATGGCGGGCGACTGGATAATCAGCGCCACGGTCGCGGCCGCTGACGGGCGCACGGTGACCGCCGAGACGTTCGTTACCGTGGGCCGATGAGCGGTCGGCTCGCCGACGTGGCCCTGCCCGCCACCCGTCGCCAACCGCGGCCGTTCGTGGACCAACCTCGCGGCTTCGACCTGCTGTCGCTGCCCGGCCTCAGGCGCTTCGCCCGCTGGCGCTACGCGCGCCTGGCGCTGCAGCTCCCCCTTCTGCTCCTGGCGCTGTTCGTCATCGTCGACGGCCTGACCGGGCGGCAGGTCGCACCGCGGAACGTGGCGACGACGGCGGTATGGCTGCACTACCGTGGGCTGCTCGTGCTGGGGATCGCGCTGATCGGCAACGCCTTCTGCGCCGCCTGCCCGCTGATGCTGACGCGCGGTCTGTCCCGTCGGCTCGAGCGCCTACTGCCGCGGAAGCTCGCGTGGCCCAGGGCGCTGCGCAACAAGTGGCTCGTCATAGCCTTGCTCCTGACTTTCTTCCTCAGCTACGAGGTCTTCGACCTGTGGGCCAGCCCCTGGCTGACGGCCTGGCTCGCGATCGGCTACTTCGGAGCGGCGCTGGCCGTGGACGTGCTGTTCCCAGCCGGCACCTTCTGCCGTTACGTCTGCCCCCTCGGCAACTTCAACTTCGCGCTCGCCTCCGCCTCGCCTGCCCAGATCACCGCGGTGGATCCCGACGTGTGCCGCAGCTGCGAGCACAAGCCCTGTCTCCACGGCCGCTACACGGCGACCGAGACCCCAGGAGCGGTCGCTTTGCCTCTGGCCGGTTCGAAGGCTGGCTTCGTACCCGCGACCGAGGTCGTGTCACCCAACGGCTCCGGCTACTTCCCGGGGTGCGAGACCGACCTCTTCGTGCCCACGATCACGTCCAACATGGACTGCACGCTCTGCCTCAACTGCGTACGGGCCTGCCCTTACGACAACGTCGCGCTGACCCTACGTGCGCCGGGGCGCGAGCTCCATCACGAGCCGTGGGCCCGGCGCGGCAGGCTGGCGACGGTGGCGATGGGTGTGCTCCTCACGTTCTTCGGCGTGATGAACGCGCTCGCCATGATCCCACCCTTCTTCGACGCCGCCGAGCGCCTCGCCGGCTTCCTCGGCACGCGCAACGAGGCCGTGCTGCTCTTCTGCCTCTACGGCGCCGTGACGCTCCTGGGCCTGGGCGTGACGGTGCTGGCCGCCACGGCCGCCGACGCGCTGGGCGGGGAGAAGGTCAAGGTGAGGCGGGCGCTCGAGCGTTGGGGATACGTGGTCCTGGCGCTGGGCGTGGGGTTCTGGGCCGCTCACTACACGTTCCACTTCCTGACCGGCGCCCTCTCGATCGTTCCCGTGTTCCAGCACTTCTTCGAGTACAGGGGCTTCGCCGTGGACCCCAACTGGCGTCTGGCACAGGTGGTGCCGAGCGCGTACCTCTTCGGCATCCAGGCCGTCATATCGGGTCTCGCCGGCGTCCTGGCGCTCTACACCACGGCGCGCATCGGGCTGCGTGACTTCGGCCGCCGCGGCGTGCTGGCCATGTGGCCCATGTTCGTCTACGTGCTGGCGTTCCTGGCGCTGCAGCTCGTCATCCTGGCGCAGCCCATGGAGATGCGAGGCACGATCCTCGGGCCCTCGTTCTGAAGAGCCTTCCGGTGAGCGCTCACGGTCCCGGTCGATCGGGGACCGACGGCACCCGGAGCCCCTCAGCCGGTGTTAACCTGCTGGGCGTGCCGTCGGGCCGAACCCTCCTGATCTGCATCGCGACCCTGTCGCTGACCGTGCCGCTCGCCGCCTCCGCCGAGGCGCCGCCCGCCTGTACCTACGAGGACAGACCGGCTACCCATGTGGGTTACGACGACTACCCGTACACGGTGCTCGATACCGTCTTCGCCCTGCCGGCCGACTACGAGCCGCCCGACCTGGTCAGCGCGTCGCTGGCCTTCCCCGCGGCATACGACGGCGGCGGTGGCCTGCAGGTCCGAGCGGTCGTCCTCGAGGACCTGCGAGCCATGCTGGCCGCGGCCGAGGCCGCCGGCGTCCGCCTGGCCGTGCAGTCCGCCTACCGTAGCTACGCCTATCAGGAGCGGACGTTCGACTACTGGGTAGACCGCGACGGCCTGGACGCCGCCCTCGCCAGCAGCGCCCGGCCGGGTCACTCCGAGCATCAGCTGGGCACGGCTCTCGACCTGCGCACCTGGGACGGGCCGCCTGCCTGGGACCTGGCCGACTGGGCCGGCACGGAAGAGGGCGCCTGGGTCGCAGCGAACGCGTACCGCTACGGCTTCGTCATGAGCTACCCAGAGGGTTCGAAGGACGTCACCTGCTACGTGTACGAGCCGTGGCACTACCGCTACGTCGGTCGCGAGCTCGCCGCCGCGATCCACGAGAGCGGCCTCACGCCCCGGGAGTACCTGTGGTCGCGGCCCGAGGTTGCCGCCGCGCCAGGTCGAGGCGGCGCGGAGGAAGAGCGGTGAGGCCAGCAGGGGCGCGCCTGAGGCGTCTGTGGCCCTCTTTGGCGCCCGGCGCGGCCACCAGGGTATCGGTCGCGCTCGCCCTGACGTTGAGCGTATCGGTGGCTTTGGCGCACCCCATGCTCGTCATCGGGGAGGTGCGCTTCCTGCCTGACCCGCCTGTGCCCGGGCGGTCGGCCTCCGTCGTGCTCAACCTGCAGGACACGTCCCTGACCGAGGTGGAGGACGCCGTCGTCTTCCTGGAGCTGCGGGAGGGCGTCCCGGCGGCCGAGAACGACCAGCCGCGCGGCGAGCCCGTCGTGTCGACCGACCGGCTCGAGGAGACGGCTCCCGGTGTCTACGAGACGACGATCGCGGTCCCCGCGCTCGGCGACTACACGCTGTCGATAAGGGACAGGACCTACCGCCAGGAGGAGGCCGTCGCCAACGTGGAGCTCGTGCTCGACGGCGAGCCGGTCGACTTCGTGCCGTTCGTGCTACCGCCCACGGCCACGGGCCCCACCTCCCTGGGCTCCTGGCTGGTCTGGCTGGTGGGCGTGCCGCTCCTGGCCGGCGTGATCGTCACGGTGCTCGTCTTGCGTTCGGGACGCGATGCGAAGGCGGCCGACGAGACAGGGGCCGCCGCGGCGGAGCCGCCAGGGGAGCCGGAGGGCTAGCGTTGAGCTTCCTCAGCCAAACTTGGGGGACGTGGTTGAACGTGGCGACCGTCGTGGTCGGCGGCGGGCTCGGCCTCCTCCTGCGGGGGCGGCTGCCCGAGCGGATCACGCTGGTCGTCATGCAGGCCATCGGTCTGGTCACCGTGCTCATCGGCGTCATGAACGCGCTGGACCTGGGCCGCGTTGACGAGCCACCTGGGCTCCTGGTCGGTCTGCTCGCGCTGGCCGTGGGAGGCGCCCTGGGTGAGGCCTGGCGCATCGAGGAGGCGCTCGACAGGTTCGGCGCCCGCCTAAAGCGAGCCTGGCGGGGGCAGGGCCGGTTCACCGAGGGCTTCGTGGCTGCCTCGCTGGTCTTCTGCGTCGGCCCGCTGACGCTGCTCGGAAGCATACAGAACGGTCTAACCGGTGAGGCCCAGTTCCTGGTGCTCAAGTCCGCCCTCGACGGCTTCACGGCCATGGCACTGGCCACCACGTTCGGCTTCGGGGTGCTGGTGTCCGTGCTCGTCATCGTCGTCTATCAGGGCGGTCTCTCGGTAGCGGCGGGGCTGTTCGCGGACCTGGTCCCCGACCCGGCGGCAGACCCACGCGTGCTCCTCGTCAACGGCGTTGGCGGCCTCATGATCGTGGGCCTGGGCCTCGGGCTGCTGGAGATCAAGCGGCTACGGGTAGCGTCGCTGCTGCCCGCCCTGCTGCTCGCCCCGCTGTTCTACTGGCTCGGCGGCCTCCTCTACTGACGTGTCCGCGGTAGCATCGCTCATGCCGGCAGGCGAGCCCAGCATCGACGACGAGGCCCTCGCGCACCTGGAGCGGTTGGCGCGCTTGGAGGTGCCGGCGGACGAGCGCGAGAGCGTCAAGGCCGACCTGGCGGCCGTGCTGGAGTTCGTCGCCCAGCTGAACCACCTACCGGTAGATGGTGCAGACCTCGCCGGAGACGAGGCTACGTCCGGGCGGCCCGACGTCCCCAGGCCCAGCCTGGGCCAGCAGGCTGCCCTGTCGGTCGCGCCCGCGGCACGCGACGGCTACTTCGAGGTGCCTCGCACGGTCGACGAGGGCTGACCAGAGGGCCGCTCCCGGGAGCCAACCGGGCTCACTCGATCCGGAAGGGCACGTCGCTCGCCGGGTGACCGCTCGTCGACCCGCCGGCCCTATATTCGCTCCATGTCGGTCGCCATCGTCATCGTCCTCATCCTCCTGAACGGGCTGTTCGCGATGTCAGAGATCGCCGTCGTGTCCGCGAACAGGTTCCGCCTGGCCCAGCTGGCCGAGGAGGGCAACGCCGCGGCCGCGCGGGCGCTGGCGCTGGCAGAGAACCCGAACCGCTTCCTGTCCACCGTCCAGGTAGGCATCACGCTCGTCGGCGTCGTGTCGGGCGCCTTCGGTGGGGCGGCGCTCGCGGGCCCGTTGGCGGACCGACTCCAACGCATCGACTGGCTCGCGCCCTACGCCCAGCCCGTCGCCTTCGGGCTGGTGGTCGCCGGCATCACCTACCTCTCGCTGGTGATCGGCGAGCTGGTCCCCAAGCGCGTGGGGCTCTCGGACCCCGACCGCGTCGCGATGTCCATCGCCAACCTGATGCACCGGGTCTCGCAGGTCGCCAGGCCCGTGGTGTGGCTGCTGGCGGTGTCTACCGAGGGCCTGGTGAGGCTCCTGCGAATCCGACAGGCGGACGACACCATCAGCGAGAGCGACATCGAGACCCTCATCGCCCAGGGCCGCCAGGCAGGCGTCGTCGAGCCGGAGGAGCAGGAGATCATCGAGAACGCCTTCTGGCTCGGGGAGCGGCGCGTGAACGACATCATGACGCCGCGCCACCAGGTCGTCTGGCTGCCTGTCGACGCTGGCCCGGCCGAGGTCAAGGAGCTGGTCAGTCGCTCGCCGCACGGGCGCTACCTGGTGGCCGACGGCGACCTCGACAGCGTGGTCGGGTTCGTCTCCTCCGCCGACCTGCTCGTCGGCTCGCTGAACGGGAACCTGAAGCTCGCCGATCACATGCAGGAGCCGGTCTACGTGCCGGAGACGCTGCCCATACTCGCGATGCTGGACCGCTTCCGGGAGTCGGGCAAGCGCCTCGCCGTCGTCGTCGACGAGTACGGGGGCTTCGAGGGCGTGCTGACGCTGGGTGACATCCTGGAGGAGCTCGTAGGCGACGTCGTGCCCGACCCCGAGGACCCTGAGGTCGTCGAGACCGACGACGGCTGGCTCGTCGACGGCGGTGTGCACGTGGATGAGTTCGCCGAGTTGCTGGGCCTGAATGGGGAGACGCACCTGCAGGACGCCGGTTTCCAGACGGTGGGCGGGCTGGTGGCCGCGGAGCTCGGCAGGGTCCCGGCGGAGGGTGACGCCTTCGAGTGGCACGGTCACCGCATCGCCGTGACAGCCATGGACGGGCAGCGCCTCTTACAGGTGCGGGTGAGTCGACCTCCCGAGGTCGAGAGCGAGGAGCGTTAGTCTCGGGCACGTGAACCGCGTCGTGTCGCTCCTGCGCCGCACCTTGCCACGTCGCGCGGGCTCCGAAGGCCAGAGCTTCCTGGCCAAGTGGGCCGTGCTCGGCACCGTCATCGGGGTCGTAGCGGGGCTCGGGGCGGCCCTCTTCTTCTTCGCGCTGGAGAAGGCCACCCAGCTGTTCCTGGTGGGGCTGGCCGGCTACCAACCTCCCCTGCCAGCCGGCGAGGGCGGCATCGGCAGCCCCCTTACGACCGTCACGCCCTGGCTCGTGCCCTTCGTCATCTCCGCGGGCGGCCTCGTGTCCGGTCTGATCGTGGCCAGGCTGGCGCCGGAGGCAGAGGGCCACGGCACCGACGCGGCCATACGCGCCATCCACCGGGACGCGGGGCGGGTGAGGCGCCGGATCCCGCTCGTCAAGCTCGTCGCCTCCGCGATCACGATCGGGACGGGCGGCTCCGGCGGGCGCGAGGGTCCCGCCGCTCAGATCTCGGCTGGGTTCGGGTCGGCGCTGGCCGACTGGCTGCGCCTGAGCGCGCAGGACCGCCGGATAGCGGTCGCAGCGGGCATGGGAGCCGGCATCGGTGCGATCTTCAGGGCGCCACTGGGCGGAGCGCTCATGGCGGCGGAGATCCTGTATCTTGGCGACCTCGAGACCGACGTCCTGATCCCGGGTCTCATCTCCTCGATCGTCGGCTACAGCGTCTTCGGCGCCTTCTACGGGTTCGACCCCATCTTCGGCGCCCAACCACACATAGCCCTCGAGTCGCCGCTGCAACTGCCTTACTACGCGCTGCTCGGCATCGCCTGCGGGCTCGTCGGCATCGTCTACGCCAAGGTGTTCTACGGCGTCTCGGGTGTGTTCCAGCGGCTGCGCTGGCCCGCCTGGCTCAAGCCGGCCGTGGGCGGTCTGGCGGTCGGGCTGCTGGCGCTGGCGGTGCCCCAGGTGCTGCACACGGGCTACGGCTGGGTGCAGCTCGGGATGAGCACACAGGTCCTCGAGCTGCCCTTGCTGCTGGTGTTGGCGCTCCCCTTCGCGAAGATTCTGGCTACCGGCCTGTCCATCGGGTCGGGTGGGTCGGGCGGCATCTTCGGTCCCGGCATGGTCATCGGGGGGCTGCTGGGAGCCGCGTTCTGGCGTCTGGGTCACGGCGTGCTGCCTCAGCTCCCGGCGGAGCCGGCGCCTCTCGTGATCGTGGGGATGATGGCGCTCTTCGGGGGGATCGCCCACGCTCCACTGGCGATGATGCTGATGGTCGCGGAGATGACCGGCAACCTGTCGCTACTGGCGCCGGCGATGATCGCCGTGGCGCTGTCCACGGCCCTGGTAGGCGAGCGCACCATCTACCGAGCCCAGCTGCCGAACCGGGCCGCCTCGCCCGCGCACCGCGTGAGGTTGGCCTTCCCGCTCCTATCGGCGCTGACGGTGAGGGACGCCATGCGCGACGCCGTCGTCGTCCCTGAGGGCGCCTCCATCCAGCAGGCGCTGGAGGCCGGAGGCGAGGACGGTGCCGTCGTCGCGAGGGCGGGAGCGCCCATCGGGATCGTCACGCCCGCCACGCTGCTCGAGGCTCCCTCCGGCGCAGCTCTCTCCAGCGCGCTGAAGACCTGCCGCGCGCTGCCCGCCGACCTGCCACTGGACGAGGCGCTACAGTCTCTCGACGACGAGGGCCTACCGTGGCTGCCCGTGGTGGAGGACGGCCGGGTAGTGGGTCGCGTTGGCATGCGAGGGATCGTGAGGACGTACAAGGCGACGTTGGGGCGCGGTGTCAGGCGCGTCACCGACCTGCCGCCCGAGACCGGGCTCCTGGAGGCCACGGTGAAGCCGACCTCGCCGCTGGCCGGCCTCTCGCTGGCCCAGGCGCGGCTGCCGCCCTCGACGCTGGTCGTGTCGCTGGTCAGGGAGGGCGCGGTGACCTACCCTCGCGGGGACACCGTCATCCAGCCGGGTGACAGGCTCACCGTGCTGACGGCCGCCGGCTCGGAGGACCTGGTGCAGCGCTACCTCGTGGGCGACTGATCCCAGTCACTGGTACTGGACCGGGAGCGCCGGTGCGCTGATCAGAGCACCTTGGTGCCCAGGTAACCGGCCAGCGCGTCCGGAACCCGGACGGTGCCGTCGGCACGCTGGTTGTTCTCGACGAGCGCGGCGATCGTGCGCGGGAACGCCAGGGCGCTGCCGTTGAGGGTGTGCACCGGTTCGGGCCTGCCCTTGGCGTTCACCCCACCCGGCCTGGCGCGAGTCTTGAGGCGGTTGGCCTGGAACGCCTCGAGGTTGCTGACGCTGGACACCTCGAGCCAACGGCCCTGGCCGGCGCTCCAGACCTCGAGGTCGTACTTCTTGGCCTGAGTGAACCCGAGGTCGCCGGTGCACATGAGCAGGCGACGGTAAGGTAGCGCGAGCTCCTCCAGGAGCGACTCCGAGACGGCCACCATCTCGTCGAGCGCCTGGTAACTGAGCTCCGGCCGCGTGAACTGGACCATCTCGACCTTGTCGAACTGGTGGACGCGGTTGAGGCCCCTCACGTCCTTGCCGTGGCTGCCGGCCTCGCGCCGGAAGCAGGCCGTGTACGCCGCGTAGCGGATGGGCAACGCGTCGGCGTCGAGGATCTCGTCACGGTGGAGGTTGGTCAGGGGCACCTCCGAGGTCGGGACCAGGTACAGGCCGCCCGTGACCTCGTACATCTGCCCCTCCTTGTCCGGCAGCTGCCCGGTGGCTGTCGCCGACTCCGCGTTGACGAGGACCGGGGGCACGATCTCCTCGAACCCGTGCGCGGCGAGCCGATCGAGGAAGTATGCCTGCAACGCCCTGACCAGGCGACTCCCGGCTCCCTTGAACACGGGGAACCCGGCACCCGTCACCTTGACGCCGGCCTCCAGGTCAAGCCAACCCCGCTGAGCCATCAGCTCCCAGTGCGGCTTCGGCTCGAAGTCGAGCTGCGGCTTGTCGCCCCACTCCTTGTCCACGACGTTGTCGTGCTCGCTGGCGCCGAACGGGACGCTCTCGTGGGGCAGGTTCGGGATCGCCAGCATGAGCTGAGAGATCTGCTGCTCGAGGCTGCGCTCGGTCTCCTCGAGGCGCTTGACCTCGCCGGATAGCTCCGACAGGCGAGCCATGAGCTGGGGATCGTCCTCGCCGCGGCGCTTCATCTCGCCCACCAGCCTGCTGTCGGCGTTGCGGCGCGCCTGCTTCTCCTCTAAGTCGGTCCGCACCAGCCTGTGCTCCTCGTCGAGGCGCAGCAGTTGCTCCAGCTTGGGCAGGTCGGGCTCCATCATCTTCGCGCGCATCGCGCGCCTCACCGTCTCGGGGTTCTCGCGTACGAAGCGCAAGTCGAGCATGGCTGACAGTGTACGAGCTTACTCATCGCCCCAGCCGGGCGGCCGGTATCCTCGCCTGGGACAGGCACGCACCGCGGTGCCGCCGGGAGGATGAAGTGATCAAGCGCCTGTTCGGCCCGGCCGAGAGCGGCAAGGCGCCGGACCAGTTGGGGTCGGTCGAGAGGCTGCTCCGGCTGACCAAGTCGGCGGAGCGGAGCGAAGAGGTTCTCAAGACGCTGAGCGCCTCTCTGCCCGGCGACGTGCGCGGGTACGTGGTGCGGGGCGACGACGAGGCGGGCTACGCCTTCGAGGCGCAGGTCGGGTACGGCCCCTCGCTGCTCGACGTGGAACCGGGACACGGCCCCTGGCGCTCGCCGGGTCCGCGCGTGGTCGGCAACCATATCCCGGAGATGTTCACGCCCAACGATCAAGCGCGGCGCGCGCAGTACGCCGACCTGGGCCTGCGCGACGCGACCTCGACGCTGGTGGTGCCGGTGACCGGCAGGTTCGTCGGACATGGCGCGCTCGTGTTGCATAGGCACGGCGGCCAGAGCTTCACCGAGGAAGAGCTGAAGGTGGCCGCGCGCTGGGGCTCGGTGCTGGGCGAGGCCCAGAGCATGGACGCCGAGCTGCGCCGCGCCAAGCTCAGCCTCGTCGAGTTCACGCGTGCGTTCACGCAGGCGTTCGAAGCCCAGGACTTCGCCCAACTGGGCCACGCCGAGCGCGTCACGGCCTACGCCCTGGCGCTGGGCCGGGCGCTGGGCCTCAACAGGCAGCAGCAGGCCGACCTCTACTTCGCGGCCATGCTCCACGACATCGGCAAGCTGGGCAGCGGGCTCGACCTGAGCATCGAGGACCTGGAGCACCCGCAGCGCGGGGCCAACATGGTGGCCTCAGCCGCCATGCTCGAGGAGGCGGCCGAGGGCATCAGGCACCACCACGAGTCATGGGACGGCTCGGGCTTCCCCAACGGCCTGCGCAAGGACGCCATCCCCCTGCTGGCCCGGATCGTGGCGGTCGCGGACACCTTCGACGTGCTGTCGAGCGAGCGTGGGCAGGCGTTGCCGCTACGCGAGGTCGAGAAGCAGTTGGAGGCGCGCAGCGGCAAGGAGCTCGACCCCTCGCTGGTGTCCCTGTTCGGGAACATCCTCAGGCAGGGTCGCGACACCGCCGAGCTGGCCCGCCTGCAAGAGACAGACCTGCCGTTCTGATCACAGGCTCGCTGGGACCCGCGCGGGAGGCTCCAGCCGCTGGCCGGCCCGGTGGTACGCTTCTGCAGCGATGAGCGTAGAGGTCGTGACCTACCGCCTCACCTACCGCGGCAAGCCGGTGGGCACGCACGTCATCAAGTCTGAGGTCGCCGGCAGGGTGCGGCGGATGGAGTCCAGGGCCGGCTACCAGGGCCAGCTCGGGAACGTGGTCATCACCCAGCGCAGCCGCGCCAGCGCGCAGCACCACCACAGCCACCGCTACCGCGAGGAGACGCAGGAGCGTGAGGGCAAGCGCGTCTACGACGTCCACTTCGACTCCCAGACCGGTCTGGTGCACGCCAGCACGGGAGCCAAGGACGTCGCCACGGCGCCGTACATACGGCCCTACCGGGACCCCTTGTCGCTGCTCAGCCAGGTGAGGTCGCTCGCCGGCAACAGCGTCACGAACGTCGCCATGCTCGGCAAGGACGTCAGCGTCCAGTTCGCCGGCGAGGTGGACATCAGCACGGCGCTGGGCGAGAAGAGGGCCTGGGCCTACGTCCTGCAGCCGGGCGGCAGCGTGGTCTACGTCGACGTCACCGGCAGCAACGCCATCCTCAAGATGACCCAGCGCCTCACGGAGGGCCATTTGGACTCGTTGGTCGTGAGCGTCTCCAGCGAGGCGACCATGGAGACCTTCGGCGACGAGCAGAGGACCGGCGGCAAGCGCTCTCAGTCGCGGCGACGTGGCAGGCGCCGCCCGCGCCGGCGCAAGCGCGGCTGACCAGCCCCCGAGAAGACCATCGTGACGGACGCCGCTCATGCCCAGGCGCTCGCATGGCTGTACGCCCAGACGCGGGACGGTGGCGAGCGCCACCCCAGGCGAGCACGCTGGCTGCTGCGAGAGCTGGGCCTGAGCGCGCCCCCCAACGTCGTGAAGGTCGTCGGCACCAACGGCAAGGGCACGGTCTCCGACCTCATCGCCGCCGGGCTGCGGCGGGCAGGCAACGACACCGGGCTGTTCGTCTCGCCGCACGTCGAGCGCTTCGAGGAGCGGATCGCGGCGAACGGTGTGCCGGTGAGCCCCGCGGCGGTCAACGCGTTCGTCGCTACAGCCAGGGACCAGTTGCGCCGCCGGTCGCCCTCCCCCGACGAGCGCCCGGCCTTCTTCGAGCTCACGCTGGCCTTGGCGTTGTCGGAGTTCGCGCGCCTCGGCGCCGGTTGGGCGGTGCTCGAGGCCGGCATCGGCGGCGCCACGGACGCCACGGCCGCCGTCGATGCGG
Source organism: Deinococcaceae bacterium (assembly GCA_040256005.1). Classification (GTDB taxonomy): domain Bacteria; phylum Deinococcota; class Deinococci; order Deinococcales; family Trueperaceae; genus DASRWD01. The sequence goes on from JBDZWC010000052.1 coordinate 16,342, forward strand.
GCGTACGCCTGGTCGTGCTGACGAACGTGGACCTCGATCACGTCAACACCATCGGCCCCACCCTGGAGGACATCGCGCTCGAGAAGGCGGGCGCCTTCGCGCCGGGCGTGCCGGCCGTGACGGCAGCGACCGGGACCGGGCTGGAGGTCGCACGGCAGGTCGCGCGGGAGCGCGGCGTGGGGCTGGTAGAGGTCGCTCCACTGGCTCCAGGCGAGACCCCGCGGGCCGCCAACGAGAGGCTCGCCGCCGCTGCGCTGAGGATGCTATCGGTGCCTCAGGCGGCCATCGACGAGGCGCTCACCAGGCCGCCGTTGCCCGGTCGGGGCGAGCGGTTCGCCCTGCCGAACGCCAGCGTCCTGTTGGACGGCGCCCACGACCCTGCCGCCGCCAGGCAACTCCGCTCGCAGCTCGAAGCCGGGTACGTGCTGCTGTTCGGCGCCTTGGGCCGTAAGCAGGGCGCCGCCACGCTGGCCGCGCTCGAGCCCGGCGCCGCTCACGTGGTGATCACTGAGGCCGCGCCCGGCGAAGGCACCGCTCACCTGGCCGGGCCCGGCCGCGACGTGGTGCCCGACCCGGAGCAGGCTCTGCGTCGGGCGCTGGCGCTGGCGCCCCCGGACGGGCGGGTCGTGGTAACCGGCTCCCTCTACCTCGCCGGCCGCTTGAGGCCCCTGATAGACTCCCTGGCGCATGCGGCCGAGACGATCGCCAACAGAGACTGAGACCCGGCGCGAGAGCGGCAGGGTCGGGTTCGTCAGCCTCGGCTGCCCCAAGGCCCTCGTCGACAGCGAGCGCATCCTCAGCCACCTGAGGGCAGACGGCTACGAGCTCGTGCCCACCTACCAGGACGCGGAGCTGGTCGTCGTCAACACCTGCGGGTTCATAACTCCCGCGGTGGAGGAGTCGCTGGCCGCCATAGGCGAGGCGCTCGAGGAGACCGGCAAGGTGGTCGTAACCGGTTGCCTGGGCGAGCGCCCCGAGACGGTCATGGAGCGGCACCCGCAGGTCCTCGCCGTCACGGGGCAGGCGGACGTGGACGGCGTGATGAGGGCGGTACGCAGCGCCCTGCCGCTGCGGCGCGACCCTTTCACCAGCCTGCTGCCCATGGCCAGTGCCAGGGGCGTGAGTGGCGAAGGCGCCCTGGGGCCGCCCCTCGACCGCATCACGCTCACGCCGCGCCACTACGCCTACCTGAAGGTGGCCGAAGGCTGCGACCACCGTTGCAGCTTCTGCATCATCCCGAAGCTGCGCGGGAACCTCGCCTCACGGCCGGCCGTCGACGTCGTCTACGAGGCCAGGCGGCTGGTGGCGGCGGGCGCCAAGGAGCTCATGCTCATCGCGCAGGACCTCTCTGCCTACGGCAACGACCTGAGGCATGTCACGTCCACGTTGGACGGCCGGCAGGTGCGCGCGCACCTCGTCGACCTGGTGGGCGAGCTCAGCGAGCTGGGCGTGTGGCTCAGGCTCCACTACGTCTACCCCTACCCGCACGTCACGCGGCTGGTCGAGCTGATGGCCGAGGGCAAGGTCCTCCCCTACCTGGACGTCCCGCTGCAGCACGCCTCCACGCGCGTCCTGAGGGCGATGAGGCGCCCGGGTGGCGCGGTCAGCCACCTGGAGACGATCCGCACCTGGCGGAGCATCAGGCCCGACATCACGCTGCGCTCCACGTTCATCGTCGGCTTCCCGGGCGAGACCGAAGAGGACTTCGAACAGCTCCTGGGCTTCCTGGCAGAGGCGCGCCTTGACCGCGTGGGGGCGTTCACCTACTCCGACGTGCCGGAAGCGGACGCGAACGACCTACCGGGCGCCGTGCCCGAGGAGGTCAAGGCCGAGCGCTACGCCCGGCTCATGGAGCTGCAGGCACGGATCAGCGCCGCCAAGCTGGCTGCCAAGGTGGGGCACGAGGTCGAGGCCATCGTCGACGCCTACGGCGAGTTGCCGGGCGAGCTGGTCTGCCGCACCGCCGCTGACGCGCCGGACATCGACGGCGTGCTCGTCGCGGCCGGGGACGGCACCGTCAAGATCGGCGACATCGTGCGGGTGAGGGTCACCGGTGCGAGCGAGCACGACCTGCGCGGCGACGTGGTGGGCCGCGTCGAGCTGACGCCTGGCGTTCCGGTGCTGGCTGGCTAGTCCCTCAGCCCATGGGGCCGCGGGGCTGCTGGAGCATCTTCTCGAACGACCGTTCCTCTTCCATGCCCAGGCCGCCCTGCTGCTGCGTGACCATGAGCCGGAACTCGTGCGGGCTGGTGGCCATGAACGTGGCGTCCTCGAGCGTGATCCGGCCGCCCAGGTAGAGCTCCACCAGGTGCTGGTCGAACGTCTGCATGCCGCGGAGGTTGTCCTGCATCAGGGCCTCCTTGATCTGCGGCGTCTTCTCCTCGTCCTTGATGTAATCGCGGATGAGCGGGGTGTTCACGAGCACCTCGACCGAGAGCACACGGCCGGGGCCGTCGGCGCGCGGGAGCAGCCGCTGGCTGAGGATCCCGAGCAACGAGTCGGCCAGCAGGATGCGGATCTGGTCGCGCTCGTGCGGCGGGAAGAAGTCGATGATGCGGTTGACCGTGCGGAT
>JBDZWC010000169.1:0-4486 GCA_040256005.1 Deinococcaceae bacterium
GCCCAGCTCGAAGAGGTCACGGTCGAGGAGCTCCACCGCGGCCGGCCCGTGGCGGTTGATGTACTGCACCGCGGTGAGCGCCTTCTCCAGCGTGTCGAAGTGCCGCATGTCGAGCACTCGTCTGGGTGGCAAAGCATGGACGGCCACCTTGGCCTCTAGGATCAGCGCCAGCGTCCCCTCGCTGCCGCACACCAGCTTGGCGAGGTTGAACGGGCCCTCGCCCGTGAGCTCGTCGAGGTTGTAGCCGCCCACACGCCGCATGACCTTGGGGTACCGGGCGGCGATCTCGTTAGCGTTGGCGTCGACGATCTCCTTGACCCGCCGGTAGAGCTGGCCCTCGCGACCGTCGTCTTCCAGCTTGCGTCGCAGCCCGGTTTCGTCCAGAGGGCCCAGCTCGAGCTCGGTGCCGTCGGTGAGCAGCACGCGCAGGGAGATGACCTGGTCGACCGTCTTGCCGTACTTGATGGAGTGCGTGCCCGAGGAGTTGTTCGCCACCATGCCGCCCACGTTCGCCCTGTCGGTGGTGGCGACGTCGGGCGTGAACTGCAGGCCGTGCGGCGCGAGGAAGCGGTTCAGCTGGTCCCTTACCACGCCCGGTTGGACGCGCACCCAGCGCTCCTCGAGGTTCAGCTCCAGCACGTTCGTCAGGTACTTGGAGACGTCTATGACCACGGCCTCGCCCACCGTCTGGCCGGCCAGGCTGGTGCCGCCGCCGCGCGGCAGGATGGGGGCGCCGTGGCTCGCCGCGACCCGTACGGCGGCCCGCACGTCGTCCTCGTCCAGCGGGATGACCACGCCGATGGGCGCGAGGCGGTAGGGGCTGGCGTCGGTGGCGTAGAGGGCGCGCGCCTTCTGGTCGAAGCGCACCTCGCCCCTCACCGCCGCGCGCAGCTCCCTCTCGAGGGCGCCCACATCGCGGACGGCGGTGGCTGGAGGCAGGGGTGGACGCGTGGGTCTGGCGGGTGCGGGGTGGATGGCGTCAGCGGGCGGCCGCATGCGGCAGACTAACGTGTGGAAGCTGGTCTGGAAGCCCTCACGAACGTACTGCTCAGCCAGTCCGTGCTCATCCCCAACCTCGTGGGCACCTTCGTGTTCGCGCTGTCGGGAGGGGTCGCGGGCGTCAAGGGCAAGGTGGACTTGTTCGGCCTGGCGGTGCTGGCGTTCGCTGCCGGCAACGCCGGCGGGATCACCCGAGACCTGCTGTTGGGGCGCTTCCCCGCCGGCAGCATCAGCGACTGGCGGTACCTGGCGGTGTCGGTCGTGGCTGCCATCGTCGTCTTCTTCTGGTACCCGGACATCGACAGGCGCCGGCGGCTGGTGCTGTACTTCGACGCCGGCGGGCTGGCGCTGTTCGCGGTCACCGGGACGCTGGCCGCCTTGTCTGTCGGCCTCAGCCCGATCCTGGCGCCGGTCATGGGGATGGTCACCGGCATCGGCGGCGGCATCGTTCGCGACGTCCTGGTCAACGAGACTCCGGCGGTGTTGCGCAGCGAGCTCTATGCCATCGCCGCGCTGGCCGGTGGTCTCGTGGTCGTCGCGGGCGACTACCTGGGCTGGCCCTGGCTGGTCACCTTCGTTATCGGCGCCGGCCTGTGCTTCTTCCTGCGCATGATGGGCATCCACAAGGGCTGGCACCTGCCAACCGCCCAGTGGTCGAGCGGGTCAGGCGACTGATCTCCGCGGCCCATCGGGCGCGCTAGCCCGATGCGACTACCGCAATGGCAACCGGATCCTTCGCCGCCTCGACCGGCTCCCCGAACAGCTTGACCACGGCCACGGCGAAAGCCTCGTCATCGAAGTGCCGGTACGCGTGCACGAAGTTCCGCAGCCGGTAGCGCCTCACTAGACCGTCCAGCAGGGAGTCGGACTCCATGGGGTTCACCTTGTGGCCCGCCGGCATGACCACTACGCGGTCGGCGTCGTCCAGCAGCCGTAGTTCTCGGAGCGCCGTGCGCAGCCGGCTTAGCTTGGGCTCGGGGATGCCCTCGTGAAGCCGCCGCCGGAAAGCGGTGAGGCCCGCCCGCAGCTCGTGGACGGTGGGGTAAGAGAGGGCCTCGTCCTCCACCCGTGCCAACTCCCTGTCGTCGAGATCGAGGGTGAACGGCTGGCCGGCGGTCACCAGCTCCTCGAGCCGGGCGATGGGATCCGGGAGGAGGTCGAAAACCACGCGGGAGACCGCGGTCTTGTTGGTCCGAGGGGCCGAAGAGCCGGCCCGTGGGGCCCGGGTCACGAGCGAGGCTGCCGCTGCCAGGTCTTCCTCGGCCGCGCTCAGACGCAGGGGGCCGGACGGCCGTACGGCCTCGGCCAGCAGCTCGAGTGACCTCCTGTTCTGCCACTCGCTCTCGCGGATGGTGGCCGCCACGTGGACGTCGCCTCCCAGAGGCAGGTGGCCGGCCAGGTCGCCCTTCTGCCAAGCGACTCCCTTCACGCCTCCCACCCGCAACTGGAGGGTGGTGCGCGTGGCGCCTACCGCGCGCGCCAGCTCGAGCCGGCCCGCCACCACGAACAGCGGCGCCGGGTGGCCCTCGCCGAAGGGCTCGAGGTCGCGGATCGCGCGGAACAGCCCGTCGTCGACCTCGGTGGGCGAGATCACGGCGTCCGCCACGATGGTCCGCACGTCCGGCGCGAAGCCGCTCACGTACTGGGTGATGGCGTCGCGGAACGCATCGAACGAGGCCATGTCCAGCGCGAACCCCGCCGCCTGCCTGTGCCCGCCGAACCGCAGCAGGTGCGGGGCCGCGTGCCTTAGGGCCTCCACCGCGGACACGCCGGGCGTGGACCTCACGCTGCCCTTGCCCGCGGCGGCGATGAACACCGGCCGGTAGTACCGCTCCAGCAGCTTGCTGGCCACGATGCCCATGACGCCGGGGTGCCACTCCGGGTGTTGCAGGACGAGCGCGGGGGCGCCTTCGTCCACGAGGGTGCACGCGTGCTCGAGCATCTCGTCCTGCAGGCGGCGGCGGTCGGCGTTGCGGGCGTCCAGGTAGGCGGCCAGCTCGCTGGCGCGGCGCTCCGATGCGGTCGTGAGCAGCTCGAGGCCCAGGTCCGCCTCGCCCAGCCGGCCCGCCGCGTTCAGCCGCGGCGCCAGCACGAACGCCACGTCACGGGCCGAGACCTCGCCGCGCAGTTTCGCCTGCTTGATCGTGGCGCGCACGCCTGGCCACCTGGAGTGTGCCAGGCGCGGCAGCCCCTCCTTGATGAGCGACCGGTTCTCGCCCAGCAGCGGCGCCACGTCCGCGATCGTGCCGATCGTCGCCAGGTCGGCGTACTCCAAGGGGGCCTCGAGGCCCAGCCGCTCGTGCAGCGCCCACAGCAGATGGAACGCCACGCCCGAGCCGGTCAGCTCCGGTAGTCCGTCCCGGGCGAGGGGCGAGAGCTTGGGATGGACCACCAGGCAGTCGGGTAGCTGCTCGCCCGGCGTGTGGTGGTCGGTCACTATGACCTCCACCCCGCGCTCCTGCAGCGCCGCGATCTCCCGGAGGTTGGTCACGCCGCAGTCCACGGTCAGCAGCAGATCTGCTCGTGCCGCGTGCTCGGCGACGCGCGCCTCGCTGATGCCGTAGCCGTCCGTGAGCCGGTTGGGCAGGAACGCCTGCACGTCGCCGCCCAGCGCCCGCAGGCCGAGGAGCAGGAGGGCGGTGCCGGTGATGCCGTCGGCGTCGTAGTCGCCGTGGATCAGGATGCGCTCGCGCTTCTCGATGGCCTCGGCCAGGCGCCCGGCCGCCTGCACCAGCCCGGGGTTGGGGCTTCGGACCAGGCTCGGGTTCAGGTGCCCGGCCGCGTCGTCGCGCAGGCCGCGAGCCCACAGGATCGCCGCCAACGCGGGCGGCACGCCCAGAACCCGACTGAGGGCTGCCACGTGCCGGGGCGGTGCGGGTGGCCGTACCGTCCAGACGGTGTCACGGGCCGCGTCGGGCGGCGGGAACATCAAGCAGCTTCGTTCGGATCTTCGGCTTCGGGGTCGTAAGCGCGGTCCGGGATGACGGGGATCTCGCGCTCGTAGCTGCGATCGGGGATGCCGGACTGCGTGTAGTAGGGGTCCGGCGTGGCGTCGTAGGGGGCGGTGCGCCGGCGCTCCTCGGCCAGCTCGTTCTGCAGCCGGCGGACCTGGCGGTTGCGGCGCAACAGGAGGATGCGCGGCGGGACCCAGCCGATGAGCCAGCCCACGATCACGGCCACGATGACGACGAAGCCCACCGGCTGCTGCGCGAAGAAGATGTTGAGCGGCCAGGGCAGTTGCACGTAGCCGGGGTTGGCGCTGTGGAACAGCCAGAGGTAGACGGCCGCCAGGACGATGAGCAGCAGTTGGACGATCCTCACAGCCTTCACTGGCACCTCCCTCGCAAACTCTACCGCAGCCGCGGCGCCGGGCCATGCGCCGGGCGTTGGCAATAAGTGTTGGACGTCGGCGGCCAGGGAGCCGTGGGAGCGGCTATGCTTGCCTGCTGTGAGCGCGCTCGCCGCCCCCACCACCCAGGACGTTCCG
>JBDZWC010000053.1:0-3101 GCA_040256005.1 Deinococcaceae bacterium
CTCGTCGAGTCGCGACTGCAGCCAGGCGCCCACCGCCCAGCTGATGGAGCCGGTGGCGATGACCGCCCCGGTGACCGCGGTCGAGTACCCGTGCACGGACTGGAGCATGAGGGCGAGGAACGCCTCCACGCCCACGAACGCCGCGAACAGCGTGCCCTTGCCGGCGATCACGGACGGGAGCCCACGCGCCAAGCGGAGCGTGCCGGCCGGGGTCAGCGAACTGAGGCCGAAGATCATGAGCGCGACTCCGGGCGCAACCAGGACGAAGCCCAGCCACGGGCTCTCCATCCCGGCTCCGGTGAGGAGGAGGCCCGCGCCGCCCGCCAAGAGCGAAGCACCGCGCAACCGGCCACGCGGAGCGCCCGAGCCGGTCCGTTGCACCAGGCTCGCGAAAGGACGCACGGTGAGCGCCACGACGATGAGCAGCAGCGGCAGGATGCCCCAGAAGACGTAGCGCCAGTGGAGGGTCTCGGCCACGACACCGGCGACGGTGGGGCCGAGCAAGGCTGGCACGACCCAAGCGCTGGAGGTCAGCGCCATCATCCTGGCCCGGGCGGAGTCTGGGTACGCGCGGTTGATGGCCGCGTACATGACCGTGCTCAGCGCCCCGCCGCCCAGACCCTGCAGGACCCGACCGACGATGAGTACCGACATCGACGGCGCCGCCCCGCTGACCGCTAGTCCGATCCCGAACAGGACGAGGCCGATGACCAGGGGCCTCGCGAGCGAGCCGTCATCGGCGAGCTGACCGCCGACCACGGCGCCCACCAGCGAAGAGAGCAGGAAGCCGCTGAAGACCCAGCCGTAGAGAGACAGGCCTCCCAGGTCCTCGACGAAGAGGGGCGCGATGGTGACGACGGCCAGCGCCTCGAAGGCGAACAGCGTGACGCCTAAGATGATCCCTATCGTGAGAGACCGGGTCTCCGGGTCGAAAGGACGCCGGCCCTCTGCGGCGGCGTGAGGGACGGCGCTCATCGCGCCACTCTAACCACGGACCCTACCTAGGCCAGGCGGTCGCCTCGCTCCCCGAAGCCGACGATGTCGAGGTACTCGGGGTGCTTCCTGATGTACGACCGCACGAACGGGCACAGGGGCACCACCACGAGGTCCTGGTCACGAACCTCGTCGAGGACGGCCTTCACCAGCGCGCCCCCTATGCCTTTGCCCTCGAACTCGGGCGGTACTTCCGTGTGCGTGATCACGAACGAGGCGCCCATCTGCCTGTACTGGAGGAAAGCGGTGTGGCCGTCGAGCTCGACGACGTAGCGCCGCTGACGCGGGTAGTGCACGACCTCGAGTCGTCGCGTGTCTGGCATGTCGGGTTCGCTGTTCAAGATGACCGCCTCTCGCTCGAACCCGATCATGCCAGTAGTGCGCCCCCCTAGTTCGACTTGGCCCGACGCTCGGCCTTGCCACGCTCGATCTCGACCGCCAGGTCATCCAGCGCGTCCTCCCAGAACACGCGGTAACGTGCCACCCAGGCGTCCACCGCCATCAGCGGCGCCGGGTCGAGCGCGTAGAAACGCCGCCGGCCGTCTGCTCTCACGCGCGCGAACCCGGTGTCGCGCAGGACCTTGAGCTGCTGAGAGACCGCGGACTGCGTGATGCCGAACTCCCCGCCCACCTTCTCCACGATCTCGCCGGACGTGTGCTCACCGCTCGAGAGCACCTCCACGATCCGCTGCCTCACCGGATCGCTCAACACGGCGAAGACGTTCGTCAAGCGCCTGCTGCCTCCTCCGCGCCACCGCCCCCCATGGGCGTCTCGCCCGAGTAGAAGGCGCGCGTGTTCTCGGCCGCGGCGAGCGCTTCCTCGGTCGGAGCGCCGCCCTCGATAGCGGCCTCACCCCAGCTGGTGCTGGCTCGCCGGTAGAAGTCCATGGCCTCGGGTGAGGTCTCCCAGGCACCGGCCTCCGGGCGGACGTCGGCGTTGGGGGCCTCCAGGTGCCGTGCCAGGCCGAGGAACCCGAGGTCCCAACCCACGCCCACGGCGCCGGGCCCGAAGCGGTCGGAGAAACCTGGCATGGGGTGCGCCTCGTGCGCCAGTTCCAGGTAGGTGCCGCCTTCCCTGGGAGTGAGCGTGAGCGTGACCCAACTGACGCCGCCCGCGTACTCCCACGTCGCGCGCACGCGCTCTCCGGGGACGCACTCTTCGATCGTGCCGCCGGCGTTGCCCTCCAGCTGGTAACGGCCCCCCTGGCGCAGGTCGCCGGAGATGGGCAGGAACCAGCGCGAGATGCGCTCCGGCGAGGTGATCGCCTCCCACAGGTCTGACGCATCGGTCGCGTACGTGCGCCCCGCGTAGACGACGATGGTCTCCTGACCGTCCCGCTCTCCACTGCCTACGCGGCGGTCCATGTTCGCGAAGTGCCCCTGTATGTCGAAAGCCACTCGATACCTCCGGTATGTCGGGGGCCGTGCCCCGAGCGGCCTTTATATTAGCGGTCACTAATATGTTGTCAAGCCCCGGGGTGCTTCGGCTAGCCTGAGCACCCCATGTCGGAGCCGCGCCGTACGGACACCGCTACATCGCACGTGGACGCCTCGCCGGCCGAGGTCTACGCGGCGCTCATGGACCCTGTCGCGCTCATCGACTGGCTGCCGCCCTCAGGCATGGTTGGCGAGCTCCACGAGTTCGAGCCTTCCTTCGGCGGTCCGTTCCGCATGACGCTCAGCTACGCCGACACGGCTGGCGCCCCTGGCAAGACCACCGCGGGCACGGACGTGATCGAAGGGAGCTTCGGCGAACTGGTGCCGGGTGAGCGGGTGACGTGGCTGGTCCGCTTCGCCTCGGCCGACCCAGCGTTCGCCGGCGTGATGCGTATGACCTGGCTCATGCAAGCTGCCGGACGGGGCTGCGAGGTGACGATAGTCGCGGAGGACGTTCCGCCAGGGATACGCCGGGAAGACCACGACGCCGGCCTGAGGTCATCGCTGGCCAACCTCGCTGCGTTCCTGAACCGCGAATAACGTCCAGCAGAGGCACAGTCGACGGGTATAGCGGCACTCAGCCAATCCCGAGATCCATCTGCTAGCATCGCGCTTTCCAGGCGAGCGCGCCCTGACAAGGCGGGCGCCCCGTTCGAACGATATTCCGTGCT
>JBDZWC010000053.1:3201-18572 GCA_040256005.1 Deinococcaceae bacterium
AGACGGAATCAGGTTTCTCGGCCGCCGCCCTGGACTTCCCGGCGATGGCGAGCGCAGACTCGGAGGAGGAGCTGACGGAGCGGCTGAGCGAGCAGGCCACCCGAACGAGGACCGGGGACCTCGAGGGGGTGGCGGTCAGGCCGAAGCCGAAAGCTCGAGACCAGACCGAGCCGCGGTGGCGACCAACTCCTCTCTGTGCCGGGTCGCTTCGCTGGTCTTGCCCTCGTACTCCGCCACGGAAACGAGTGACTCGAGCGCCTCCATCACGATGCGCACCTGGCCGATACCACGGGCGAGTTGCAGCGCCGCTTCGAAGCGAGTTCTTGCTGCGCGCAGGTCTCCACGAGCCAAGGCCACTGAGCCGAGGTTGATCTCGGCGAAGGACCTCCCCCAGTCGTCCCCCGAGACCGCCCAGCCGTTCCGAGCCTCGAGCAGCTGCACCTCGGCTCTGTCCAGGTCACCGACCCGTAGAGAGCAGATCCCCAGGTTCCCGGCGGCGCTCAGGCGGCACCATTCGTCTCGCTGCTCTTCGGCCAGGCGCTGTGCCTCGGTCCAGACGGATTCCGCGCCGGCGAAGTCACACTCCAACCAGGCCACGACGCCAAGGTGCAGCACCGACACCGGGTCCTGTTCTCCCAGCTTCGCCCATATGGAGAGGCTCTCTTCCACCGCCGCGCGGCTGGCCGCCAGGCGCCCGAGCCGGCCCGCGAGTACGGCCGACGCCGTGAGCGCGTGCGCCCGTGTCCTCGACAAGGCCGGCAAGGCGGCGGCGGTAGCGGCGAACCGCGGCACCCCCAGTTCGTAGAGACCCCTGATCTCGTAGAGGTGAAGCATGGGCAGGAACCGTGCGAGCCCCTCCCCGTCACGAGCAGCCAGGAAACGGTCCCATGCGACATGCACGTCATCTAGCTGCCTGAACAGGGCGGCGACCGACCCCGCTTGCAGCTCTCCTCCACGCATCCAGCGGCCATGGCGCTCGACCTCGGCAGCGAAGTAGTCCGCGTGCCTGTCGAGCGCCCGTGACTCGGCGGTGGGGTCTCGCCTCAGCTCCGTATTGGCGAACTGCCTCACCAGAGCGTGGAACGTGAATAGCCCGGAGTCCGCACGTTTGAGGAACGACCTGGTAAGCAGGCTGACGAGCGTTTCGTTGGACACGTCGGCGACGGCGCTGGCCGCGGCGGCGTCGAACGGGCTCCGTAGCACGGACAGCCCACAGGCCCCGCTGCGTTGCTGCGCCGGCAGGTCCTCCCAGGCGAAGTCGAACGAAGCCTTGAGGCTGCGATGCCTACTGGGCGCATCGACCAGGTCCGTGACAACGGCGCCGGCGGCGTGTTGGAGCAGGTCCAGTATCTCGAGGACGGTCGCCGTGCCTGTCCGAGCGGCGGCAAGTTCGATACCCAAAGGCGAGCCGTCGACGAGTCGGCAGATCTCGACGGCAGCCGGCACGTCTTCGCTCCTGAGACGGTACTCGCCAAGTACCTGACGGGCGCGGAGTGCGAACAGCCGGATCGCTTCGTAGTTCTCGAGCATGGGAACGTCCGCCGAGGCAGGGTAGCTGAGCCCCCTGACCTCCAGCGGGGACTCCACTATCTCGCCGAGGCTGGACCGGCAGGTGGCAAGGACCTTCACCGCTCTGCAGTGCCTCAGCAGATCCGTGATCGACCCCCCAGCATCGAGGAGTCCGTCCAGGTCGTCCATCACCAGCAGCATCTCGCGGCCGCGCAGGCGGTTCACCAGCCTGTGGAACACGTCTGTCTCGCCGTCAAGCCGCAGGTCGAGACCGTTGGCCAGCGCCACCAGTAGGGAGCTCGCGCCACGCACACCGGCCAGGGAGAACCAGTAGGCGCCGTCCGCGTACCGGGCGCGGACCTCCTTCGCGACCTGCAGGGCGAGGGTGGTCTTCCCCACACCGCCCGGACCGGTCAACGTGATCCACCGGGTGCCCGAATCCATGAGCCGGGAGGCGACCTCCTCCACATCCAGGTCGCGCCGGATCGTGGGCGTCGACGGGTGCGGCAGCCGATCCGGCGCGCTTTGCCCCGCGTCGGCGAACGTGCCCGAGTGCCCTCTCAACGACGATGGTTCGGCGGTCCTCAAGGTCCCCGCCAGCGCCAGCGTGTGCGGTGCCGGCTCGAGCCCTAGGTCTTGAGCGAGCAGGAACCGATAGCTCTCGAAGTCGCGGAGGACGTCTCCTATCAGGTCTGCGTCGCGTGCCGCCAACACCAGGCACGCCTGCAGCATGCTCTCGTCCAAGGGATCCCGGCGCCGTGCAGCGCGGAGTAGCTCGAGAGCTCGCCGCGCCTGGCCGTCTGTCACCAGGTCCTCTGCCGCGGCCGCCACCGCACGGCGCCACCCAGCCTCCAGGCTGCGGCGTTCGAGCTCGAGCCAGGACGAGTACTCCGTGGCGTCGCGCAGTTCCAGACCCTCCAGGAACGTCTTGCCTCCTGACTCTGCCGCCGCGAGCCATCTACCCTCACGCAGGGCGGACGAGAACTCCTGGACATCCGTCCGCACGTCCCACGCCAGGTCCTCGCCGGTCAGCTCGACCCGCACCGGTAGGGAGGAGGAGCGGACACGGGCCAACAACGCGCGCAGGTTGGTTCGGGCGTTCGCATGGGTCGCTTGCGGCCAGAACAGGGCGGCCAGTCGGGACCTATGAACGGGCGCTCCGGCGGTCGCGAGAACGGCCAGCAGCGCTCCACGCTTGTCGAGCGGTAGCGGAATCCACCCGTCTCCGACGCGCAGCTCGGGCGCACCGAACAGCCGGGCTTCGAGGGGCATGTGCCAGTGTAGGTCCCCGGCGCATCCACACTCAGCCAACTTCGAGAACCATCTGCTAGCATCGCGCTTTCCCAGGCGAGCGCGCCCTGACAAGGCGGGCGCCCCGTTCGAACGATATTCCGTGCTCCGGCGCGAGCGCGGTGGAGGCACCATGAACAGGAACGGTCCTGCGTCGGTCGCGTACCCGTTCGCGGTAGTGAAGACGGAATCAGGTTTCTCGGCCGCCGCCCTGGACTTCCCGGCGATGGCGAGCGCTGACTCGGAAGAGGAGCTAGCGGAGCTACTGAGCGAGCAGGCTGCCCTCTACCTCTACGAGGCCGAGCTGCTGGGCGGCGACCCGCCCATGCCGACGACGCGCCGGGAGTTGGACCGGCGCCGCACCGCGGAGCACACGGGCGGCACCGAGTTCGTCTACGTCGAGCCGGCCGCGACCAACTACATCAGCTTGGCTATCGAGCGCGCCATGCGGGAAGAGGGGGTCTCGGCCCTCGAGCTGGCGCGGCGCCTGTCGGTGAACGTCGGGGTCGTACAGCGCCTCACCGACCCCTTCTACTTCGGTCATTCCACACGGACCCTGCGAGCCGTCGCCGCGGCGCTGGGCCGGCAGTTGCGCGTTTCTTTCGAAGTGTAGTGAACCGACCCTGCGGGAGTCGCGCCGGGCTACCTGCTGCCCAGACGCCGCAGGGCGACGAGCACGCGTTCCTGGACCAGTTCGGACTCGTCCTCCATGAGCTCCCCCAGGCGCTCCGCGAGGCGCTCAGACTGTCCGGGGTGCGCCACCTGACCGAGCGCCGTCACCGCGGCGGCTCGCACCCGCGAATGCGGGTCATGGAGCAAAGGCAACAGATCCTTCTCCATGCCAGGTAGCCGAAGCCGCCCCAGGGTCTGGGCGGCTGTCATGCGCACCCGCCAGTGCCCATCCTCCAGGGCAAGGCGCAGCCAGGTCGCGGAGTCGTCCCCGCCCACGAAGGCAAGCGCACGCGCGGCCCATGACCGCGTCCAGTAGTTGTTCCGCGGGCTCGCCAGGTCGAAGCCGCCCGTCCCGGAACCGCCGCCGATGTGCGACAGGACGACAGGCCAGGGAGGCGCGCCCAGCTCGGCCGGCGGCACCTCACCCGCAACCAGTCTGTACAGGCAGCTGAGCGCATCGTCTTCGCCCATCTCGGCCACCAACGCGGCAGCGCCCTGGGCAGGGGTCCACACGGGCAGAAGCCTACGACGCTCACGCCGACCGTTCGCGTACTGGCGCGCTTCTGCCGTCAAGCACCTAGAGTGGCGCCGGGCGGGAGCATGGAGGTGAACCGTTGGCGACGATCCGACTGCGAGGTACCGCGGGAGCCACGTCGAGGCGCGGACTGCCCTTGATCGCCAGGGCCTTGCTCGGCCTCGTGGTCTTGGCTGGTGCCGCGGCTGCCCAGGGGTACGCGAACCCGGACCTGCTGGTCGAGGCCTCGTGGCTGGCCGGCGACCTAGCTGACCCGAACCTGCTGATCGTCGACATGCGTGAGCCTGCCGCTTTCACTGCTGCTCACGTGCCCGGAGCGGTCAACCTGCCGGTCAGCGCGATCGTGGCCAACGTCGACGGCGTCCCGTTCGAGCTGGCCGAGGACAAGGTCGTCGCGGCCCTGAGGAACATCGGGCTCAGGAGTGACCACACGGTGGTCACATACGACGACATGGGCATGATGAACGCAGCCAGGCTCTTCTGGACGCTCGAGTACCTAGGCCACGAGGACGTCCGCGTCTTGAACGGTGGCTGGAACGCGTGGGTCGCGTCCGGTGCGCCCCTCGAGGCGGGAGCGGCATCACCATCCGTGTCCGGGTACTCGCCCACGCCCGTGCCAGAGCGGCTGGTGACCAAGGAAGAGCTGGCCGGGCGCCTGGATGACCCCGACCTGGTGATCGCCGACGCGCGCTCCCGCGCTGAGTACCTGGGGGAGTTCACCTTCTCGGGTCGTGCGGGTCGCATACCGGGCGCGGTTCATCTGCCGTGGTTCGACGCCCTCACCGGAGGGGACGTGGTGCCCACGACTCAGCCCGGCTGGCAGGCCGAGCTCATTGACCCCGACGTCGAGCGCATGAGAAGCCCGGAGGAACTGGCCGAGTGGCTCGCGGATGCCGGTCTATCGCCGGAGGACGAGGTCGTCACGTACTGCCAGACGCTGTGGCGCGGAGCCCACCTCTACTTCGTGCTCCGGTTGATGGGGTACGACAACGTGCGCGGCTACGACGGCTCGTGGGCCGGGTGGAGCGTCACGGACCTGCCGATCGAGACGGGAGAGCCCCGCTAGGCGGCTACCAGGTGTCGCCGCCGCCGGGAGGCGGCCAAGCACCCACCATGCGCCTCAGCAGGATGATCTGTCCGAGGTGATGCGTGTCGTGCAGCCAGTGCGACGCGATGCTCTCCCCCACCGTGCGCTCGCGACCCGGGACGAGCGGACGCAGCAACGCGGCGTCGTCGGCTGCGATCGCCCGCAAGCGCTCGATGCAAGCGAGCAAGCGCGTCACGAGCGAGGGCCACTCCTCGGTGGTCACGGGCGGCCAGCCGTCCGCGGCGTGCTCGACGCGGCTGGGCTTCTCACCGTCCACGATCCTGAGCATGCGCTCCTGCCAGAACACGACGTGCGCGACGACCTCGGCGACGCTGTACGGCGCTCCCGCGGGCCGCTTGACGGCGTCCTCGGCGCTGAGGCCATCGATGGCCCTGCCGAATGGGACGTGCCCGCCCTCCTCGTCGGACAACAGGAACGTCAGTGCTCCGCTGCTCGGCGTGCTGGCTCTGTGGCTCATGTCGCAGAAGCTACTACGCCGCCCGCTTGGTCGGCCTCAGATGCCGCGACCGGCTCCCGACGTTGCCATCAGGTCGGCGGCCGAGGGTGGCGCTAGGGCTGAAGGTCCCCTCCCGCTACCGGACGCGGCCCGAGTCTTCGTCGACCATCAGCGACGACACGTCGACGGCCTCGAAGTCGGCGCCCCTGATCTGCTTGAGGTCGCGCAGGGCGTCGTCGTCCCAGCGGTCGTCCGGGGCGCCGGAGAGGAACCAGGAAGAGCCGTTGTCCGCGAGGATCATCCCGTACGTCTTGAGGGCCTCCGCCACGACTCTGGCCTGCTCGGAGAACCCGGACGTGTCGAAGTCCGGCCGTAGGCGGAACCGCTGACCCATCGGCGGGTACTCCTGGCCTGTCAGGTCGGAGGCGTGGTGGCGCGCCGGCCACACGTAAGCCTGGCGCGTGCGCGGCGCCGTGAACCGTATCGCATGGCGTATCGCGCCCGCGGCGACCTCCTCGTACCTCACCAGGCCAGGCAGGATGGGCAGGCCGGCAGCGTCTGCCGAGGTCCAGCCCTCTGGCCGCAGCTCGTATCCGGTCAGGTCGAACACCGCTCCGGACCCGGCCTCCCACGTGCCGTCGGGCTGCCGCTCCGCGTCGTAGACCTCGTATAGCGTGCAGGCGTCCACGTCGACGACGAGCACGTGGCGGTCGCCCCCGTCGGCCACGCCGCCGGGAGGGGCACCCTCCACCGGCGCGTCCGGCGGGATCGGATAGGGGCCCGCGTCGCTCTCGTCGTCGTAGTAGAAGCTTATCGGCACTGGCGGCTGCCCGGCGCCCACCGTCGTGTACGGGATCCCGATCGGCGCTCCTTCCCACAAGCCGGCTCCGAAGTCCGGGTGCACGGTCGCGTCGCTACCTATGGTGGCGACGTAGGCGTCCGAGTTCGGATCCACAGGCAGGCCGTCTACGCGGGCGTTCCAGACGTGGTCCGGCGGGAACACGGCACATGCCGCGAGAGACGGAGACCTGGGCACCTCACCGCCGTCGGTCTCGGGTGCCGCACCGCAAGCGAGGAGGAGGAAGAGCAGCAGGAACGGCGACTGCCACCTGGTGATCCTGGACATCCCCAGATGCTAGCGGCGCTCGCTGTGCGCGGCTGAGGACTGCTGCATAACTGGCCCGGAGGGCACGTAGTGAACTGGGTCATGCTGCCGTAAGAGTGGAAGGTGCATCGTACGGCTCGTGCGCAACATCCAGGCACTGCTGGGCCCCTTAGCCGGCTCGCTCCTGGCGTTCCTGCTCTTCTGGCTGCTGTTCTCGTCGCCGGAGAGCGACCCCGTCCTGGCTGCACCCAAAACCCACTTCTGGATCGTCAGCGCCACGTCGCTTCTCGCCGTGGTACTGGCCGTCCTCGTCGGCGTGGCCGGCGCCCGCGCGCGCGACAGCAGGATCGTGTACCTGGCGGCTGGCTTCGCCAGCATGGCCGGCCTGTTCGCTCTCCACGGGTTGTCGACGCCGTTCATGATCCTGGGTCCCAACACGGTCACCCCCATCGCCTCGCAGCTCGCGCTGGTCGCGTTCGCGGCGTCCATGGTCGCTGCAGCCTTCCTGCGTCCCGTCGAGGCGCGCGGCCCGCTGCTGCGCCTGCTGGCCGCGTGGGTCGGGCTGATAGTCGTCTTCGACGTGACGCTGATGCTCTGGCCAGGGTTTGCGCGGTTCGTACCCGTGCACCTCGCACCCCTCAAGAACGGCGTCGCAGCGATCGTGGTCGGCATGTTGGCGCTTGCCGGCGTGCGGTTCCTCGAGGGCTACCGGTTGTCGCGCTCGTCCATACACCTCGTCATGCTCCACGTAGTGGGCTGGGTGATGGTCTCGCAGCTGATCATGACGCTCGGTGAGACGTTCCACCTCTCGTGGTGGCTCTACCACTTCCTGCTGCTCCTGGCGGTGGGCGTCATGCTGGTGACGTTCGCTCGTCAGATGCGGGCCGGGCAGCTCAGTCGCAGCCTGCATGCCCTGCTGGACGACGATGCGGCGGACCGGCTGGCTTACGGCCTCCGTCCGGAGGTAAGGGCACTGGTGGTCGCGACGGAGGCCAAGGACCCGTACACGGCCGGGCACATGCAGCGCGTGGCCGACATGGCCGTGCGCATCGGCCGCTCGATGGGCCTCGCCCCCGAGGACCTGCGGATACTGGCACAGGCCGGGGTCGTGCACGATGTCGGCAAGATCGAGGTGCCCGACGCCGTTCTCAACAAGCCAGACCGGCTGGATGCGGCGGAACGTGAGCTCATCGAACAGCACCCCGCCACTGGCGAGCGCATCGGCCGTACCCTCGGCATGCACAAGAAGGAGCTGGAGGTAATCCGTCACCATCACGAACGGTGGGACGGCAAGGGCTACCCCGACGGGTTGGCGGGCGACAAGATCCCGCTCATGGCGCGGATCATGGCCGTGGCTGACGTCTACGACGCCGTCACCTCGGCAAGGGCCTACCGCCCCGCCTGGAGCCAGGATGAGGCCCGTAAGCTCATACAACGCGAGTCGGGTGCCGCCTTCGACCCAACTGTCGCAGCTGCGGCCCACAAGCTCCTGGGACCTGGCACCGAGCATGCGGCAGGCGAACCCACCACCCGCATGACGCTCGTGCGCGAGGCATCAGCGGCGGGCACCGGCTGAGGGGATTCGGGCCCAGCAGGCGTTCCGGGGCGGCCGTCACTTACGACAACAGGATCCTCACGATGAACTGCTGGGCTCCGAACAGCAGCATGGGCAGCAGCACCGCCGTGACGAAGCCGCGGAAGAGGTTCGGGGACCAGGGCCAGGTGGAAGTCCGTTCCACCAGCGCCACCTCGCCGGCCAACGCCGCGACGGTCTCGTTCAGGGGTTTCACCTCGCCGAAGCGACCCTCCTCCACTAGCTTGTGCTGCTCCGCCAACACCGACTCCATGAGCGTGGCGCAGTAGGCCAGCCTGTCGGCCTTGGCCACCGCCAGCCTGCGGTGCGCCCCCCAGAGCGGCAGGAAGAACAGGGCGAACGCGACAACCGTCATGATCAGGATGATCCCGATGTTCAAGCGGGCCACTGGTTGCGACTCCACGTTGGGGTAGGCGAGCAGCCACAGGTAGCAGAACAGGATGATGCCGATGGACATGCGAGCCGAGAACCCCGCGAAAGCGTGGAAGCGGTTCGCGCCGAAGACGTCCACGACCACTGCCGGCGACCGGTAGAGCCGGTCCACGAGGATCACCTGCCGCAGCGCGTGGTAGACGAACGCCCCGAGGGCTGCCCAACCGAAGACGGGCATGGCCAGCAGTTCCAGGTAGTAAAGCCAGCCCGCCGTGGCAAGGCCGAGCGATGACAGGTACGGATCGGTGAACGCGAAGCGCTGGAACAGACCCAAGCCGCTTCCCACGGCAAGCGCCACGGCGCAACCCAGCAGCGGCATCGTCGTCAGCTCCTGGAGGCAACGGTCCAGCCA
Source organism: Deinococcaceae bacterium (assembly GCA_040256005.1). Lineage (GTDB taxonomy): Bacteria > Deinococcota > Deinococci > Deinococcales > Trueperaceae > DASRWD01. The sequence continues at coordinate 12,235 of JBDZWC010000053.1, forward strand.
GGCGGTGTCATGGCCTTCGGCGAGTCGCAGGCGCCGCACCGCTCTGGCGGCGAACCTATCCAGATGGTCCATGAAGCCCAGCGCGAAGGGGGCGAGAGCGAGCCCCATGAGCAGGAACGGCCATACGGCCGCGTCGGCCCCGCTGGCGCTTCTGCCGACCGCCTCGACGGCGACCAGCAGACCCCAGGCACCCACGTAGGTGAGCCAGGCTGGCCACGGCAGCGAGGTCACACGTGTCTGGAGCACGTCCACCCAGCTAGGCGCGAACGGTAGTTGCTCAGAGCTGGCGGTGCCGCCGCTTACCGCGGTGGCCACGTCCAGTGATTGGCCCACCTTCAGCCGCATGGCCGCTTCATGTCCCAGGACACGCCTGAATATAGTGGACGCTTGGCACGCTCCCCCACGAACCTGCTCGTCGGCCTGCTCATCGCCCTGGCTTCGGCCTGCGCGTTCGGCAGCTCAGGTGCGCTCGCCAAAGGGCTTCTCGCGGCGGGCTGGACTCCTGCGGCGGCCGTCGTGTGGCGTGTGACGTTGGGCGCCTTGGCGCTCCTCGTGCCCGCCGGCCTGGCCATGCGGGGCAGATGGCCGGCCCTGCGTCGCGGCTGGCGGAGCGTCGTGCTCTTCGGGCTCGTGGCGGTGGCCGGCTGTCAGCTCGCGTACTTCCAGGCCGTCGAACGCCTGTCGGTCGCCGTCGCGCTTCTGTTGGAGTTCTCCGGCGGGATCCTGCTGGTAGTGCTCTGGCTCTGGCTGCGCCGCGGTCGCCGTCCCCGCCGCCTGACGCTCCTCGGTTCTGCCATCGCCCTCGTGGGACTGACGCTGGTCGTGGACGTCTTCGGCGCGCTGGACGTAGACCTGATCGGCGTGCTGTGGGGACTGGCGGCCGCTCTCGGCATGGCCGCGTACTTCGTCATATCCGAGGACGAGAGCCATGGCCTGCCCACCATCGCCGTCGCTGCAGGCGGGCTGCTCGTGGGCGCCGTCGCGCTTCTGTTGGCCGGCGCTTGGGGAGTCATAGACATCGTCTGGCAGCCCTCCGCGGTCCAGCTGGCCGGCTGGTCGGTGCCCTGGTGGACGGGCGTACTGGCTCTCAGCCTGTTCGCAGCAGCTTTCGCCTACGGGTCGGGCGTGGCCGCCGTGCGGCGCCTCGGATCCAAGCTGGCCTCGTTCGTCGCTTTGTCGGAGGTCGTCTTCGCCGTCGGCTGGGCCTGGCTCCTGCTCGCAGAGGTTCCAGCGCCGGTCCAGCTGTTGGGAGGAGCCTTCATCGTGGTCGGCGCGATAGTCGTGAGGCTCGATTCGGAGAAGTCCGACGGAAGTGGGGTCTCCTCCGCCGCGATTGCCGAAGTAGCGGTCGGGGACTGAGCCCGAACCGGTCGTCAGCCGGCGCACCCTAGCCAGGCCAGGACCTCCCAGCCGTGCCGCTCGAAGTCCTCGTCCCCGTGCTCCCGCGCCCATGTCACCGTCGACAGCGCGCCCAACGCCGCCATGCCGGCGAGCAACGCCTCGGCCTCGGGGGTGAAGCCGGTCCCGTAGCCCGCCAGGAACGCCTCGCGCAGGTCGGGTCTTTGCCGCCACGGCCCGGTCCAGAGCCGCTCGAGATCGACCCAGCGCCAATCCGGCCGCGAGTGCTCGAAGTCGATTACGGTCACACCGCCCTGTGCGTCCACGAGCCAGTTCCTCGCAGTGAAGTCCCGGTGACACCTGACGCGTCTCGCACCCGCCAGTGCAGGCAATGCGGCCGAGACCCGTTCCTTCACCTTGGCCGCCACTGAGCCCGACACGATGCCTTCGGACCTGGCCAACCAGGCCTCAAGGCGCTGCCGAAAGGCATCCTCCAAGGGCAGATCATCCGGGTCATCGAACGGCAGGTCGTGGAGCGCCCGCAGGAAGCGGCCGGCCAGCCGGTGTACGCGCCTCTCCGCATCTACCGGCAAGACGACGTCCTCCGCCGGATCGCCCGGCTCGAAGGTGAGGACGAGTACGCGGTGGCTCTCGTCGGCTGCCAGGAGTTCGGGCGTCCTCACCTCTCGTGGCAAAGCCGGCTGCAAGCGTGGGAGCCAGTCGCTGTAGGCCGTGTACTCCTGCTCGAACTTCCGCCGCTGACGGTGCGCTTTCACGACCACGGTGCGGCGACTTCCCTCGATCACCCACACGGTCGACTCTGCGTGCTCCCACGAGACGTCGCGTACGTTCCGCACGTCGCCGACGATCGGGAGAGCCGTCTCCAACAGGCGTCCCGGCACGGACGGTCAAGCTAGCACGTCGTTCGCCGGGAAGCCCTGACTATGCTCGTTCGCGACCTTGTCAGGAGGTGCCCATGATCACTGGCCTGCATCACGTGGTCCTGTTCTGCAGAGACACCGAGGCGTCGCGTTCGTGGTACGAGCGCGCCGGCTTCGACTACCTACGCGGCTATGACGGCATGCATTGGTTCAAGCTCGGCGACGCCGAGGTCATGCTGCACCCAGGCGGCCAGGGCACGACTCCGGGCGCGCCGGTCCTGCACGCAGCCGTCAGCGACGTGAAGGCCGCCTTCGCGCGCGCGAGGGAGCAGGGCCTCACACCGCTCGATCATCAGGCGCCGGCAGCGCGACTCGATGGCCCGGTGGTCCGGCCGTGGGGTGACGAGGAGTTCGAGCTCCAGGACCCCGACGGACAGTGGTGGGCGTTCACGCAACGGACCTGAGGGCAACAGGCGAAGCGCAGCCGAGGGCGCCGCCGACTGCTGGCTGGGCAAGACGGATGTTGGCGATCGACATCACAGGAGCGCCACCCGGCGGTCCCCGAGCATGGCCAGATACCCCGTGCCAGTCTGGCCGCCTTCCCTTGCGTCTGGGGCGAGGGGCTCCGCCTGCATTCCCGTGCCCGGTCTGCCGGCGAACTCGAGCACCGCGGCCGCGACAGCCTCTGGCTGCTGGACGCCCAGATCGTGCGAAGCGCCAGGGATCACTCGCAGCTCGCCCCACGGCAGCAGGTCCATCACCTGGCCGGCGCCCTCCCGAGACAGGACGTCGCTGTGCTCGCCCCGCACGACCAGCGTCGGCACGGGCACGTTGCGCAGAGCGGCGGCGACGCCGTCAGGCTCCGCACCCTCCCGCAGGAACTGCATCAGTCCCGCGGCGTCGAAGCGCCACCGGTAGAGCCCGTCCCGGCCCCGTTGCAGGCCATGGTCGACGTAGTTTTGGACGAGGTCGGGGCGGGCGAAAGGGTCGCCCATCAGCCACTCGGCCGTCGCAAGGTCCGGGCTGTGATAGGCCTGCTGCCCCAGGAACTGAAGGGCCGTCGCGACCCGCGCGGCCACGGGGCCGCCGAGGCTCGCCGGTCCTATGTCCAGCACGACCAGACGAGCGAAGCGCCTCGGCTGGCTAGCTACGGCGAACACCCCCGCGAGCCCGCCCATCGAGTGACCCACGAGAGTCACGTCCCAGAGGTCGAGGGCCTGCGCGAACCCCGCGGCGTCCTCACCCATCTGCCTCGCCGTCATCGGCGGCGACCAGTCGGTGCGGCCATGGCCCCTCTGGTCCGGCGCGTAGACGCGGAACCGCTGGACGAGGCGGTCTATGGCCGTGTCCCACTCCCAAGCGTTGCCCATGATCCCGTGCAGCAGTAGGAGCGGCGGCGCGTTCTTGGGGCCCAGAACCCGGTAGTGCATCCCCAGGCCGTTCACGTTCACGTACTTGCTTCCGATCTCGTACATCGCTCACCTCCGCGGAGGCCGGTGGCCGGCTCGTGACTGCTCGCCCATCGCCCGACCGACCAACCAGTCGGTCTACAACACTAGCGACCGACTAGTTGGTCTGTCAACATGCTAGGCTGAGGCATGTCAGTGGAGACACCGGTGAGGGACCGCATCGTCGCCGCGGCCCGCAGGCTCGTGACCGAGCGGGGCTTCGCGGCGACCACCGTGGACGCCGTCCTCGAGGTGGCGAGGGCCTCAAAGGGTGCGTTCTTCCACCACTTCCCCACCAAGGCGGACCTCGGCCGGGCGATCGTCGAAGATTACGTGGCCGACGACACGGCTTTGCTGGACCGGCTGATCGCCGAGGGCGAGTCGCGCTCCAGCGATCAGGCAGAGGTACTGCTGTACGTCACTCGCAGCATCGAGACCATCAGCGCTGTCCCCCTCGATGAGCAGCCCTCCTGCTTGATGGTCACCTTCATCTACGAGAACCAGCTGGACGTAGCAGGGATCGGCGAGCCGGTGACACGCTCTATCGAACACTGGCGCACGAGGATCTCCGAGTTGCTGACACGCGCCGCCCGCACCAGGAGATCGTTGCGTCGGGAGGACATCCCGGCGATCGCCGACCACTTCTTCGTGACCATCGAAGGGGCGTTCCTGCTGGCGCGCGCGACCGGTGACGCGTCGGTGCTCAGCCGCCAGGTAGGTCAGCTACGGCGCTACCTCGAACTGCTGCTGGCCAAACGCTAGGAGAGCCGTATGGAACACAAGTGGAGCATGATCACGTCAGCTGCGGTAGCACGCGTTCGCCGAACGCCGCGATGAACCTCTCCTGCTCGCGGTTCACGTTGTGGACGTAGATGCGGTCGAAGCCCAACTCCAGGTCGGCGGCCAGCCAGGCGGCGTGGCGGTACGGGTCGGAAGAGACACGCACCGCCCTCGCAACGTCCTCCGGCCTCACCAGCTTGGCCGCCTGTTCGAACTGAGCGACGGTGCCCAAGTTGCCGACTACCTCCGTGCCGAGAACGTTGGTGCGCCACTGGTCGTGGGCCCCCTTGAGAGCCTCCGCGTCGGTCCGGGCGAAGCTGTGCTTGGCTTGTAGGAAGACCGGTTTGCCGGCCCCACCGGCGTCGACGAAGGCTTCCAGCACCCCTCCGTGGCGTTCGTTCTCCTGCGAGACGGTGATGAGGCCGTCGACCCAAGGCGCCATCCAAGCGGCGGTCTCCGCCGTGATCGCGGCGCCCAGGAGTAGCGGTGGCTCCGGCGGCAACGTATGCAGCTTGGCCTCCACGACGTTGAAGAACCGACCTAGAAGGTCCACCTGCTCCCCCGCCCACAGAGCCCTGATGACGTCGACCGCCTCGCGGAGGCGCTCGTTGCGCATGCGTTTGGAGGGCCACTCGCCACCGACCACGCGCTCGTTGAGGTACTCGCCGCTACCGAACGCAACCCACACCCGCCCGTGGAACATCTCGGCCAGCGTCGCGAACGCCTGGGCGACGATCGCAGGGTGGTAGCGGTGCACGGGCGCGCACACCGCACCGTAGGAGAGGCCCGTGGCCTGCAACGCCGCACCCAGCCAGGCCCATGCGAAACCGGACTCGCCCTGCCCCTCGCTCCACGGCAGGAAGTGGTCCGAGCACATCGCGCCTGCGAACCCTGCAGCCTCGGCCGCCCGGCACCAACGCAGGAGGCTGCTCGGAGGGAACTGCTCGTGCGAGGCGTGGTAGCCGACGAACGTGTCGCTCACGCGGGGAACTCACCGGTCCTGAACCACCTGAAACCGTTGGGCGCCAGCTCGAGGGTCCGACCGTCCCCCACGTCTTCGTAGACACTGTCCGAGAACAGCTCGATCGCGTCGGACAGGTCCGGGACCTCGTCCGGCAACGTCACCGAGACCCGCTCGTCGGAGAGGTTGTGGAACGCCATGGCCACCGCCCCTCCCAGCTCGGCCATGTGCGCCAGCACCGAACGATGGTCCACGTCTATGAACTTCGGCTCGCCGCCACCGTACTCGGGGCTGTCCCGGCGGGCGCGTATGGCGCGCTGGACGAAGTTGAGGAGCGAGGTGGGGTCCTTGCGCTGGGCCGCCACGTTGAGGGTCTCGTAGCCGTACAGGCCGCCTGAGATGACGGGATGCACGAGGTCGTCGACGGGGGCCTCGGAGAACCCGCCGTTCTTGCGTGAGGACCACTGCATGGGGGTGCGCACGGAGTTCCGCTCCTTGAGGGTCAGGTCGTCCCCCATGCCGATCTCGTCGCCGTAGTACAGGACCGGCACGCCAGGCAGCGACAGGAGCAGGCTGTGGGCCAGGCGGAGCCGGGGTCCGTCGCTGCTGAGCAGTGGCGCCAGACGGCGCCTGGAGCCACGGCCGTAGATGCGCATCTCCTTCTCCGGCGCGAGCGCGTCCAGCACGCGCTCCCGTTGCACGCTCGTGAGCCGTTCGAAGTCGAGCTCGTCGTGGTTGCGTAGGAAGTTCGCGTAGTTGGCGCCGGTAGGTGGCGGTGGCAGCGCCTCGAACACGTGCCTTATCCGTGTGGCGTCGGCGTCCACCAGCGCCAGGAAGAAGTTGCCTGGCAGGTAGAAGTTCAGGACCATGTGGAGGCGGTCGCCGTTCCCGAAGTACGGCTCGTAGCCGTTGGGGTCGGTATCGACCTCG
>JBDZWC010000054.1:0-3902 GCA_040256005.1 Deinococcaceae bacterium
CGACGGCCACGGCCAACTGCGCTAGATAGGGGAGCTGCGCCCGACTGGCGAAGACCACCAGCACGTAGGCGGCCACCGCGGCCGCCACGGGCCACAGCACCGAGAGCACGGCGCGCCCAGCCCTGCCGGACCGCAGCGCGCGGAGCGCGTCGTAGAGGGCCCACAACAGCAGGCCGGCGACCAGCAGGTACACGGTGCCAGGCACCGCGCCCGCGCTCAGGCTCGCCACGGTCAAGGCGGAGATCATCACGAACTCGCCGATGGCGACGTTGATGACGCCGGTGACCGAGTAGAGCACGACTAGCCCGAGGGCCATGAGGGCGTAGATCGCCCCGTTGGTCAGGCCCTCGAAGAGGAGGATCAGGGGGATGTCGAGCAAGCGGTCTCCGCGTCAGGGCGCCGCGGAAGGGGCAGGCTCGCTGGTGCCTGCCCCTCCCCTGCGTGTCTGCGCCGCCGGGAACCTCAGCGCGCCAACGTCCAGTCGCCGTCGACGATCTCGACGATGACGAGAGCACGCGTGTCGAGGCCCAGGTGGTCCTCGGCGGTGAAGTCGAACACGCCGCCCACACCGGTGAACGCCGGCATCGCCTCGAGCGAGTCGCGGATGGCCTGCCTCACGGCCGCCGTGTCGTTCCAGTCGATCTCGCCCTGCTCCATGGCGTAGGTGACCGCCAGCTCGATGGCCTTGACGGCGTCCCAGGCGTGACCGCCGAAGGTGCTGGCCGTGCCCTCGCCGTAGAGGGCCTCGTACTCGTCGACGTACGCCTGGGCGACAGGTGCGATCTCGTTGTCAGCCGACAGCTCGTCGACGACGATCATCGGACCGATCGGCAGCCTCACGCCGTTGGCGGCGTCACCGGCGAGCTCCAGGAAGCTGGGGTTGCCCACACCGTGGCTGACGTAGACCTGACCCTCGTAGCCGCGGGCCGCCAGCTCCTCGACGACGAGCGCCGTGTCGCGCACGACGCCCCAGATGAGCACGGCGTCCGGCTGGCTCTGGATCGCCGAGAGCACCTGCGCCGTGACGTTGGTGTCCGACCTGCCGTACCGCTCGATGGAAACCACATCGATGTCGGTACCTTCGATGGCGGCGTTGAGCTCGTTGAGGCCGCCCTCCCCGTAGGCGTCGTCTATGGCCAGGTAGGCGAGAGTCTGCAAGCCGCTCGCCACCATGTCCTCGACGATGCCGGTGATCATCAGGCGGTCCGTCTGAGGCGTCTTGAAGACCCAGTGGCGCTCGTCGACAGGCTCGATGATGTTGGCGGCGGCCGCCATGCTGATGTTGGGGACCCCGGCCTCCTGGACGGTGTCGATGATGGCCAGGCTGTTGGCCGAGATGGTGCAGCAGATCACGACGTGGACGTCGTTCTCCTGGATCAGGCGGCTGACGTTCGTGACCGCCTGGCCCGTGTCGGAGGCGGTGTCGAGGAAGACGATCTCCACGGGCACGCCGTTTATGCCGCCGGCGGCGTTGATCTGGTCCTGCAGCATGCGGAACGTGTTCGCCTCCGGCTCGCCCAGCGCCGAGGCGGCGCCTGTAGCGGCTGCCGCCGCGCCGATGCGCAACGTCTGCGCGAAGGCAGCGGGCGCCAGGACCAGCACGAGCGACAAGCCGATTTGCAGCGTCCTTCTCATCCTCGTTCCTCCCTTGGTGTTGACGTACACGGCGGGGCGAGTCATCTCGCCACCACCGGCCTTACCGGTAGTACGGGCTGCCGCGGCTCCACGCCCTCGAAGGGGCTGCCGTCCTCGAACCAGCTCTTGGGGGCGGCATGGCCCCAGAGCGTCTGCCGGCGCGGGTCGTCGAGGTCCCATCTGATGGGCGCGAACTCGGGGTCCAGGGTCCGGTAGTCACCGGTGAACAGCTCGACGCGGTGGCCGTCCGGATCGCGCAGGTACAGGAAGAACGCGTTGGAGATGCCGTGCCTGCCTGGGCCTCGCTCGATGGACGCGGCGAGGCCGGACGCTGCCAGCACGTCACAGGCGTGTATCACGTCCATCTCGCCCCGCACCCACAGGCCCACGTGGTGCAACCGGGGCCCGAGCCCGTTCGTCAGCGCCAGGTCGTGCACGTTCCCCTTGCGGTGCAGCCACACCGCCCACAGCCGCGGCGGGGTCTCGTCGGTCTCGGTGTACTCGCTGACGCGGAACCCCAGCTCACCGGCCAGCCACTCGTACGTGTCCTGCAGCTCGGCGGCGAAGGCGTTGACGTGGTCCAGGCGCTGCACCGCCGCGCCGCGGTAGGCGTCGTAGCTCTGCAGGCGGCGCTCGACGATGTCCTGCCGGTGATAGAACGCGAGCGGCACACCGAACGGGTCCCGCACGTGCAGGGTCCGGCCCTGGCCCCTGGGGCGGTCTTCGGTCACTTCCAGCCCGCGGCCGACGAAGTAGTGCGCCGCCCGGTCCAGGTCGGCTTCGCTGCGCACGCGGAAGCCCAGGCGTAGGCACGTGCCGGGCGTGCCGCGCCGCAGGACGATGGCGTGGTGGCTGGTGTCCTCGAGGCCCCTGAGCCATAGCGTCTCGTCCTCCTGAGCCGTCACGACCATGCCGAGGGCGTCGCGGTAGAACGCCTTCGAGGCTTCCAGGTCGGACGCGCCCAGCTCCACGTGCGAGACGCGTAGGACGTCGAACGGTGGGCTGGTGTTGGGCTCGACGAGAGGCACGGTTCAGTCGGCCGCGCCTTGCCTGACGACGCCGCGCAGCTCGTCACGCGGCTCGGCGGTGCGGGCGAGGAAGGCGTCGACGCGCTCGACCAGGGGCGCCGTGTCGTAGCTCTGGTAGAGGGCTCCCTGGGTCCTGACGGGGTCGCCGAAGAAGAACTTCTCGTAGAGGTTCTGCCTGCCGCCGAACGACGAGATCGTCATGTCCCACGCCAACCTGAAGAGCTGGATGCGGTCCTGGGCGCTGGCGTTCTTGGCTTGGAGGAAACGGTCGACGGCGTCGGCCATCGGGCCCGTCTGGTCGGCCTCCGTCGGGATCATGATGAGCCCGCTGGCCGCGAGCAGCTGCAGGATCTCGACCATCCGCGGGTAGACCTCGGGGAAGTAGTTCCGCGCCGCGTTGAGCGCCTCCTTGCCCGGTGTCATCGTGCCGAACCGGTCCGGCGCGGCGGTCTCCTCGGCCTGCGTCCTGAGCGCTTTCATGACCTCCAGCACGATGATCAGCTCGGCCATCTTCTGCTGCACGTGCTGGAACTGGTCCGAGCCGATGGTGTCGACGATCTTCTGGGCCACGCCGAGGAACGCTTCGGCCTTGGCGATCTTGACGTTGATGACCTGGTGCGCCATGTGGAACAGCGCGCCGGTCTCGCCGTAGGCGCGGTTCGCGAGCTTGACGTCGTTGAGCAGGAACACGCGGTCCCATGGCACCAGCACGTCGTCGAACACGACGAGGGCGTCCATCTCGTCGAAGCGCGAGGCCAGCGGGTGGTCCTTGTGGCTCCTGCCCACGTCGAGCGGCTCGCGGCCCACGAAGGACAGACCCGGGGTGTCCGTTGACACCGCGAACGCCAGCGCGTAGCGCGTCATCTCCTCCTGCTCCTTGAGCACGGTGGAGGGGTAGATGAGCAGCTCGTCGGCGATGGGCAACGTCGCGAGCATGCGGGCGCCGCGCACGACGATGCCTTCTTCCGTCTCCTGTACCAGGCCGAGCGCGATGTAGGGGTCGGGCAGCTGGTCGGCTCGCACCGACCTGTTCACCTGCGGGTTCGTGAGGGCGTGGGTGAGACACAGGTCGTTCTCGCGCACGTGCTCGTAGTAGCTGCGCACGTTCTCGCCGAAGCGGGGGTCGTTCTGAGCGAAGTAGTCGGCCGCCCTGGCCGCCGCCATGAGGTTCACGTTGAGGTAGTCGGGGCTGCGCCCGATGAACCCCAGGCTGTGGTCTGCCCAGGCCTTGTGCATCCG
>JBDZWC010000054.1:4002-18312 GCA_040256005.1 Deinococcaceae bacterium
GAGTTGACCCACACCATGCCGACGTCGAGCGCCTGGGCGAACCGGTGAGCGCGGGCGGCGTCGCGTGTCCACACGTAGGCCGCCAGGCCGTAGTCGACGTCGTTGGCGATGCTCAGCGCCTCGGCCTCGTCCGCGAACGGGATCGCCGTCAACACGGGCCCGAAGATCTCCTCGCGGGCCACGCGCTGCGCCGGCCGGGCGCCGACGAACAGCGTGGGCCGCACGTAGAGCCCGCCCAGCTCAGCGTGCGGTTCGCCTCCGGCGGCGACCCGCACGCCCTCCTCCCGGGCCAGCTCCAGGTAGGAGCTCACCTTCGCCAGGTGCTCGGGATGGATGAGCGGGCCCACCTCGGTCGCGGGGTCGAACGGGTCACCCACCGTCAGGCTGCGCGCTCGCTCGGCCAGGGCGGTCGTGAACTCGTCGTAGACGCTCTCCTGCACGAGCACCCGGCTGCCCGAGGTGCAGCGCTCGCCGTTGAGGCTGTAGATCATGAAGCTGACCGCGTCGAGCGCCCTGGAGAGGTCAGCGTCGTCGAACACCACGGCCGGGTTCTTGCCGCCCAGCTCGAAGTGCACGCGCTTGAGCGTGGCCGCGCCCTGGGCCATGATCTTCGCTCCCGTGGCGCTCTCGCCCACGAACGCGATCGCCTTGATGTCCGGGTGCTCTGTCAGGGCCTTGCCAGCGGTCTCACCCAGCCCGTTGACGACGTTGAGGACGCCGGGCGGCAGGCCGGCCTCCAGCGCGAGCTGCGCCAGCCGCGCGCCCGACAGCGGCGCCCACTCGGCCGGCTTGTGGACCACCGTGCATCCGGCCGCCAAGGCCGGGGCGATCTTCCAGGTCGAGAGCATGAACGGCGTGTTCCAGGGCGTGATCACGGCCACCGGACCGATGGGCTTGCGCGTCGTGTAGTTGAGCAGCTCGGGCGTGGGCAGGCTGCGCCCGTCGCGCGCGCCGGGGGCCCGCTCGGCGAAGAACCGGAAGTTCTCGGCGCCGCGAGCGGCTGCCTGCCGCATGAAACGCAGCGCCTGCCCGGTGTCGATGACCTCCAGCAGCGCCAGCTCCTCGGCGTTGGCTTCGATGAGGTCGGCGAGACGGAGCAGGAGCCGCTTGCGCTCCTTGGGGTCGAGCGCCGCCCAGTCAGGGAACGCTCGCAGCGCAGCGCGAGCGGCCGCGTCAACGTCCGCCGCGTCGGACGAGGCGACCTGCGCCAGCGTCTCCGTGCCCGAAGGGCTCTGCGTCGCGAAGGTCGCCTGCGTCATCGCGGCGCGCCACTCGCCGGCGATCAGGTTGCCCACCTGAGACCCGCCCGCGGTCGCCACCAGGCGCGCCACGGCCTGGGCGGCTGCCCGGCGGCCCGCGACCGCGGCTGGGGCCGGCGGCGCCGGCTGCGTCACGCGGTGGCCCCCTCGACGCGGGCCCGCTCGGTGGTCAGGTCCTCCTCGGCCACTACTGGGTTCTCCAGCGGCGGGAAGTCGGCCACCTCGCAGCGCACGACGTCACCGGCGTGCACATGGCTGATGCCCTTGGGCGTGCCGGTGAGGAGCACGTCGCCGGGCATCAGCGTCATGAACTCGCTCACGTAGGCGATGAGCTCAGCGACGCCGTGGATCATGTCCCGGGTGTTCCCCTCCTGGCGCAGCTCCTCGTTCACGAAGGTGCGGATGGCCAGGTCCTGCGGGTCGGGCACGCGCTCGGCCGGCACCAGGAACGGCCCCATGGGCAGGAAGGTGTCGAAGTTCTTGGGTTTGATGGGCGGGCGGAAGTGGTTGATGACGAAGTCGCGCACGACCAGGTCGTTCGCGATCGTGTAGGCGTCCACGTGACCCAGCGCGTCCTCGGCACGGACCCGACGCGCCCGCCGCCCGATCACGACCGCCAGCTCCGTCTCGTAGTGCATGAACCTGATCCCGAGAGGCCTGATGACCGGTTGCCCATGACCAGTCGCGGCGTTGGCGAACTTCGGGAACAGCGCCGGCTGCTCCGGCTCCTCGAGGTCCAGCTCGGCTGCGTGGTCGCGGTAGTTGAGGGCGATCGCGATGACCGTCCTCAGGTCCAGGGGCGGCAGCCAGGTCAGCGCCCCGGCCGCCACCGTGCGGCCGTCCACGGTCACCACCCCATCGTCCTGGCGGACGACGGCCACCTGCCGGCCGTCCAGCAGCGCCCGGCCGGTCAGGGGCCTGGTCACGCTTCTCCCGCCACCGCGTTCATGAGCCCGTACCGCTTCAGGGTCTCGAGCAGCCGCGCCTCGTTCTCGGGCAGCATGGGCCCCAAGGGAAGGCGCCACCTGGCCTCGCACAAGCCCATGTGCGCGAGCGCGGTCTTGAGGGGGACCGGGTTTACCTCGATGAAGAGCATGTCGTTGAGCTCGAGCATCTCGTAGTGGAGGTCGCGCGCCTCGTCCCATCTGCCCGCCGCCGCGAGCTCGTAGAGGCGGGCCGCCTGCCGCGGCGCCACCACGCCCGTGGCGCTGATGTGACCGCTGCCGCCCAGCGTGAGCATCGGGTAGGTCATGGTCTCGGCGCCGCAGTACACGGCGAAGTCTCGGCCCGCCTCGACGAACGTGTAGGAGACGTCGTCGAGGTTCTTGGTGGCGTGCTTGACCCCGACGACGTTCGGATGCTCGCGCCGCAACCGCCCGATCGTGGCGGGAGCGATGTCCACGGCCGCGCGGCCGGGGATGTTGTAGAGGATGACCGGTACCTCGGGGTCGAGCTCCGCCACGGCGCCGGCGATGCGCGCGAAGTAGTCGAAGAGGCTCCGCTGGTTGGGCCGGATGTAGTAGGGGGCGATGACGAGCACCCCGTCCACGCCCAGCTCTACGGCGTGGCGCGTGAGCTCGAGGGTCTCGTCAAGGTTGTTCGAGCCCGTGCCGGGCACGAACGGGACCCGGCCGGCGATCTGGGCTTTGACGTACTCGACGACCTGCTTGCGCTCCTCGCGGGACAGGGAGCTGGGCTCGCCGGTCGTCCCGGTGCACGACAACCCGTGACTGCCGTTCTCGATCTGATGCTCCACGATCCTGCCCAGCGCGCCGAAATCGATGCGCGCGTCCTCCCCGGTGAACGGGGTGGGGAGCGGGACGATGGACCCCTTGGGTACCCGCATGTGCCTCCCGGCTCAGCGCAGGGCCTATTCGTCGCGGCGACGTCTGCCGCCCAGCGCTGGCTCGCTAGTTACCGACCCCAGCACCTTACGGCGCGCAGTGGGCGCGGGCAATCGTCCGCGGGCACAATGTAGCTGGCCCGAGTTGTAGGCATCCACTGAGACGCGCGCTCACGTTCGGCCACGCGCCGAGGATGGCGCCGTCCACGGTCGCCCTGGAGCGCCTCTGCCCTGGGGGTTCGGCTCAGCCAGCCGGCTCGAACGCCTCCGGTCGTTGGGCCAGCCCGGCCAGCAGGCGGACCGTGGCCTCGGTCCCCTGGCTGAGCATGCTGACCCGGTAGAACTCGTTGGGCGCGTGAGGGCCGTTGTCGGGCTCGCTGAACGCGTAGTACAGGCACCAGATGCCCATGGCGGACTGGAACTGCTCGGCCACCGGGACGGTGCCCCCTGTCCAGACAGGGAACGGGCGGCGCCCGAACACGGCCTCCATCGCCTCGGACGCCACGCCCAGCGCGGGGTGGTCCAAGGGCATCTGGTACGCGCGCCCGTTGCCAGGCAGGGGCGTGAGCGTGGCTTTGACGCCGGGCGGCGTGTTCCTCTCGACGTGGCGCCTCAGGGCACCGAGCACCGCCTCCGGGTCCTGGCCCACGACGAGCCGGCAGGTGACCTTGGCCATGGCCCGGTTCGGCAGGACGGTCTTCACGCCCGGCCCCTGGTAGCCGCCGCCGATGCCGTTGACCTCGAGGGTCGGTCGCACGGAGCGGCGCTCCTCGGCGGTGTAATCGGGGTCGCCCCACCAGCTCTCCAGGCCCAGCTTGCCGAGCTCCGCGCGCTCGTCGACGGGCTGCTCGCCCACCGCGCGCCTCACGTCTTCCGACAACGGCGGGACACCGTCCTCGAAGCCCTCGACCACGACCCGACCTTGGTCGTCGTGGAAGCTGGCGATGATGCGGGCCAGGGCGGCGATCGGGTTGGCGACGGCGCCGCCGTACACGCCGGAGTGCAGGTCGGTGCTGGCGCCCTCCACGACCAGCTCGGCGCCCACCAGCCCGCGCGAGCCTACCGTTACCGAGGGGATGCCCACACCGAAGATGCCCCCGTCCGCGCAGATCGCGAGGTCCGCCGCGAGCAGCTCGGCGTGCTCGCGCAGGACGGGAGCCAGGTTCGGGCTCCCGATCTCCTCCTCGCCCTCGATCAGGAAGGTCACGTTCACGGGCGGCATCTGGCCCGTGGCGGTGAACGCCTGCACGGCCTGGATCGCGGTCAACACCCCGGCCTTGTCATCGCAGGACCCGCGCCCGTAGACCTTGCCGTCACGGACCTCGGGGCTGAACGGCGGCGAGGCCCACAGCTCGAGGGGTTCGGCGGGCTGCACGTCGTAGTGCCCGTAGATGATCACGGTCGGCTTGGAGGGGTCGTGGTGCAGGCGGCCCACCACGACCGGGTGGCCCGCGGTCTCTAGCACGCGCACGTCGGGCACACCCGCCCGCTTCAGCCTCTCGACCGTCCAGCGAGCCGCCACCCGGATGTCGGAGGCATGCTCGGGCTCGGTGCTGACGCTGGGGATCTTCACGTAGTCGACCAGGTCGGCTACGTACGACTCACCGCGCCCGGCGACCTCGGTCAGGGCCTTATCTTGTGCTGAAGCGTCGTTGGTCACGCCACAACGTATCCGCGCTGCGGCCGGGCGTCAACGCGCGGAAGGTCAGTGGATCCTGACCTTGTGGTCCTCGAGCTGGGTGTACCTGCCGCGCTCGAATATCAGTGGGTCGCCAGGCGCCGTCCGGAGAGCCTCGACGCGACCCACGAAGATCGTGTGGTCGCCGGCCTCGAAGCTCGCGTGCATGCGGCAGACGATATGCGCGATAGCGCCGGGGACCACAGGGAAGCCCGCGAACTCCTCGAAAGGCTCCGGGTCGTGCAGGACCGGCCGCCCGGCGAAGCGATCGGACACGGCCATCTGATGCTCGCCCAGGACGCTGACGGCGAACCGCTCACTGGCCGCCATCGTCTCATAGGCGCGCGCCGACCTGTCCAGGGACACCGCGATGAGTGGCGGGTCCAGCGACACGGACATGAACGCGTTGATCGTGATGCCGTACGCCTCGCCGTCGGGAGCGACCATCGTCACGACCGTCACGCCAGTCGCGAAGCGCCCCAGCGTGCGGCGGAAGTCCAGGGAGTCGAAAGCGCCTCCCGACTCGCGCCCCTCGGTAGGGCCTGGGGTGCCCACGACGGACCTGACGGCGGACAGGCTCATACGTTCCGAGTGTAGGTACGGCGTCCTAGCCGGTCAATCGTGTATGTAGACAAGGAACTGCGCTCTTCTAGTGTACGGCAACAAAGGACGCGGCGACGCCGCGGGCATAGACTCCGGGAATCATATGGGCATGGAGTCGCAAGCGGGCGCGACGCTCCGGCCGCTCCTCGAGCGGGACGACCTGGGGCTCACGTTGGTCCACGGCGAACCCAACACAGGGTTCGGCTCGGTGGTGACGTTGGCACGGGAGGCCGACAGGGCGTGGCTGCGTCCCACCGACCTGCGCATACACGAAGGGGAGTTCGGTCTCCCGCGACCGCCCGGCGACCCCGTCTTGGAGCCTCCGCCAGCAGTCGTCCTGCACAGCCTGTCGACGAAGCGGAGGGCTGTGCCCGACACCCTCGTCGAGCGGTGCCGGGCCGCGGGTGTGACGTTGGTGGTCTCGCCGCCGACCGTGGACCCGGGCTCGGTCGAGGAGGCCGCCTTGCAGTTGCTGGTGCGGGCAGCCGGGCCCGCCCTCACCGGGCTGGCCACCTTGCAGCGGCGACTGCTCGCCGCGCTGGAGGGCCCCAAGCCGGAGCGCGCGGCGCTCGAGGCGATCAGCCGGCTATCCGGCATGGGGATGGCCGTCCTCAGCCCATGGGGGGAGGTCGTGGCGCGCGCCGGGGATACCTTCGGCCGGCTCGGCGGCACGGATCCAACGGCGCTGTCCGAGGGCCGCATGCGGTTCCGCGGCCGCGACGCCCTGGCGGCCAGGGTCGTCGTCCGGGGGCGCCTGCGCTCGGTCATCATCGCTTTCGAGGCCGGCCCCGACTCCATGACCTGGCTCGAACTGGCGCGCTCGCTGCTGGCGGCGGCGGCGCTGCAGCGGTCGGCCGAGGCGCAGCAAGACCGCAGCCGCAAGGGTGCGCTGCTGGCCGAGTGGCTGGCCGGACCCCAGGCGGCGACGATGCTGCTTCCGCGCCTCGTCGACGCCGGCATCGAGACCGAGGCCGACTACGTCGTGGCCGTGGGAGAGGCAGGCCCGCGCGCTCGCAGCGGCCGCATGGCTGCGGTCCGTGGCCAGGCGTTGCTCGAGAAGCTCAGGGAGGCCGCCGACGAGTACTTCCGGACGCGCGGCTACGGCTACCTCTCGGAGACGCGCGCCGAGCACGTCGTCTGGGTCTTCTCGGGCGGCGCCCCCCGCGCTCAGGCCGATCCGCTGCATCAGGCCCTGCGGGCGGCGGCCGGCGAGAAGGTGCCAGTGCGGCTGGGGCTCAGCCTGCCCAGGTCGGACCTTACTGGTGTGGCCGACGCCTACCACCAGGCGGTCTTGGCCGCGCAGTCCTTGGCGGGCCCCTCGGGGCATGCCTGGTTCGACCTCGTCGATCCGGTCTACTGGGTGCTCAAGCAACAGCCGCCGGCCAACCTGGCGACCATGCGTGACCGCCTCGTCGGCCCGGTCAAGGAGGCTGACGACGGCAAGCTGTGGCGGACGCTGACGGCCTACCTGCGCTCGCGCGACGACCTAGGCGCCTTGGCAGAGGAGCTGCACGTGCACGTGAACACACTGCGGTACCGGCTCAAGCGCATCGCCACCCTGCTGGGCGTCGACCTGGCTCGACCCGAGACGCTGGCCAAGCTCTACCTGGCCCAGCAGATCGACGCCATGCTCGAGCGCGAGGGCGGGGCGTGAGCGCGGGCGGGCACCTGAACGCGGCCGGGCCCTTACACGCGGTTCGGCCCCTACACGCGGCCGTGCTGGGCGCCGGCACCATGGGCACCGGCATCGCGCAGCTGCTGCTCCAGGCCGGGGCCAGCGTCTCGCTCATCGACCCGGCGGAGGCGGCCCTGAAACGAGCGCGCCTCAGCCTGCTGAACCTGTTCGAGCGCCTGCACGCCAAGGGGCGCCTGGCCGAGGAGCCCGGCAGCTTGCTGAGTCGCCTCCGGCTGGGCCGGGACCACGACCTCATGCGGGGCGCCCACTGGGTGCTCGAGGCCGCGCCGGAAGACCTCGACCTCAAGCGCGATCTCTTCGCCGCCGCCGCTCGTGTCGAGCCTGCCGCCAAGCTCGCCACCAACACATCCACGCTGTCAGTGACCTCGATAGCCGCGGCGTGCCCCGACCCGGGCAAGGTCATCGGGTTGCACTTCTTCAACCCGCCCGGCCTCATGCGACTCGTCGAGGTGATCCCAGGCGTCAGGACCGCGCCCGAGCTGGTGCCGGCGGCGGTGGACCTCGTGCGCCGTCTCGGGCGTGAGCCGGTCGTGGCCAAGGACGCGCCCGGCTTCATCGTCAACCGGTTGGCGCGGCCCTTCTACCTCGAGGCCATGCGACTGCACGGGGAGGGGTTGCCGGTGGCTGCCGTCGACGCGGCGCTGCGCGGCGCGGGCTTCCGCATGGGCCCGTTCGAGCTCCTCGACCTGATCGGCATCGACGTCAACCTCGCGGCCAGCGAGAGCGTTTACCGCGCCTTCTACGAGGAGCCGCGCTTCCGCCCACACCCTCTGCAGCGCGCGATGGTCGAGGCGGGCCTCCTGGGCCGCAAGACCGGGCGCGGCTTCTACCCGTACGACGATTCCGGCGACGAAGCGAGGGCCACGGTCGCCGCGGGCTCGGGAGGCTCCGGCCCCGGCGACGATGGCCCCCCTCCCGTGCCCTTTGGAGCCGCCTCCGGGTCCTCGGCCGGACCGGTGTTCCACGTCGTCGGCGACGGCAGCGTGGCGGCCGCGCTGCGGGAAGCCCTGCCCACCACGGCCGACCCGGCCACGGCTGACCTGGTCCTAGATGCCCGGCTCGACGCGGCGCCGGGCGACGGCGTGACTCCTCGGGCCGTGCTCACGTGGGGGAGGAGCGCGGCGTCGGCCGGCGAGAAGCTGGGCTTCAGCCTGGTGCCTCGCCCCGGTGGCGGGACCCTTTCTATCGAGCTCATGGCGGCGGGCGCGCTGCCTGGGGAGCAGCCGACAGCGGCGGTGGAGGCGGCCAGGGACGCGTTGGAAGCGGCCGGGGTGGCAGTTGTCGTGCTGCCGGACGTCCCGGGCGGCGCCGCGTTCCGGGTCGTCGCCAGGCTGTGCGACGAGGCCGTGCGGGCGCTGGCAGAGGGCCTGGCGACCGCGGCGGAGCTCGACCTGGCCATGCGGCTGGGCGTCAACTACCCGGCGGGCCCATTGGAGTGGGGAGAGGCGTTAGGGTTGAGGGACGTACACTCCGCCCTTCGTTCGCTGCAGCAGGAGACGTCCGACACGCGGTTCGCGCCCCACCCGCGGCTGGCGCGGCCGGCCGCTCCCGGTGCGCACGGCTCGACGCGGGGGGCGATGGAGGCCGAAGAGACATGAGCGTTCGTGACGCGTACCTCGTGGCGGCGCTGCGCACACCCGTCGGTCGACACGGCGGCGCCCTGGCCCCCGTCAGACCGGACGACATGGCTGCGACGGTGCTGCGCGAGGTGGTGGGAAGGGCGGGCGTACCCGGTCGGGACGTCGCGGACGTCGTGCTGGGCTGTGCCAACCAGGCCGGGGAGGACAACCGCAACGTCGCCCGCATGGCAGCCCTGCTCGCCGGCTACCCGGTGAGCGTCCCGGGAGTGACGGTCAACCGGCTCTGCGGTTCCGGCCTCGACGCCGTGGCCCAGGCGGCCCGCGGCGTGAAGCTGGGCGAAGGCGAGCTGTTCGTGGGCGGTGGCGTCGAGTCGATGAGCCGCGCGCCCTGGGCCATGCCCAAACCCGAGCGCGGCTACGCCACCGGCTCCACGACGCTGTACGACACGTCGCTGGGCTGGCGCTTCGTCAACCAGCGCATGGCGGACGAGTACGGCACCGAGTCCATGGGCGAGACCGCCGAGAACCTGGCCGAGGAACATGGCATCTCGCGCGACGAGCAGGACGCGTACGCTCTCGCCAGCCACCGTAAGGCCACGGCCGCGATCGCGGCGGACCGCTTCGCGGACGAGATCGTCCCCATAGAGGTCGTCACCAAACGCCAGACGACGCTGGTGGACACCGACGAGGGACCCCGCGACGACACCAGCATGGAGGCCCTGGGGAGGCTGCGGCCCGCGTTCCGGGCGGGCGGCACGGTAACGGCCGGCAACTCGAGCAGCCTCAACGACGGTGCTGCTGCCGTGCTCGTCGCCTCCCCGGACTACGCCCAGGCGCACGGCCTGAAGCCGCTTGCCCGCGTCGTGGCGACGGCCGTGGCGGGAGTGCCGCCACGCATCATGGGCATCGGGCCGGTGCCGGCGACGCGGGCTGCCCTGGGGCGCGCCGGCATGACCCTCGAAGACGTCGGGCTCATCGAGCTCAACGAGGCGTTCGCGGCCCAGACCCTGGCCGTGCTGCGTGAGCTCGGCCTGGACGCCGAGGAAGCCAGGGTGAACCCCAACGGCGGGGCGATCGCGTTGGGTCACCCGCTCGGGTGCTCGGGCGCACGCATACTCACGACGCTCCTCCACGAGATGGTGAAGACGGACGTGGAGGTGGGCCTGGCGACCATGTGCATCGGCGTGGGCCAGGGCATCGCCATGCTCGTGGAGCGCGTCTAGGACTCCAGACCTGGGAGGACAGATGTTCGACCCGCAGATAGAGACCATGCCGCAGGCGAAGCTGAAGGCCCTGCAGGGAGAACGGCTGGCCCGGCTCGTGCGCTACGTTCACGACCGCGTGCCGTTCTATCGCGAGGCGCTCGCGGGCGCCGGGGTCGACCCGGCCAGCGTGACCTCCGTAGCTGACATCACGCGCCTGCCGATCACCCGCAAGCGCGACCTGCACGAGAACTATCCCATGGGGCTCTTCGCGGTGAAGCCGCACGAGCTGGCGCGGGTGCACGCCTCCTCCGGCACCACCGGCAAGCCCACCGTCGTGGGCTACACGCGCAACGACCTCGCGCTCTTCGCCGAGGTCAACGCCCGTTGCCTCGCGGCCGCGGGCGGGAAGGCCGGCATGGTGTTTCACAACGCCTAC
Organism: Deinococcaceae bacterium; assembly: GCA_040256005.1. Classification (GTDB taxonomy): domain Bacteria; phylum Deinococcota; class Deinococci; order Deinococcales; family Trueperaceae; genus DASRWD01. The sequence goes on from JBDZWC010000054.1 coordinate 14,303, forward strand.
GGCTACGGCCTGTTCACCGGGGGTCTCGGCCTCCACGGCGGTGGCGAGCGGTTGGGAATGTGCGTCGTCCCGGTCTCGGGCGGGATGACCGACAGGCAGGTCACGCTCATCATGGACCTGAAGCCCGAGATGATCGCGTGCACCCCCTCCTACGCCCAGACGCTGGCGGAGGAGTTCGCGCGCAGAGGCATCGCACCGGAGGAGATCCCGCTCAGGTACGGCATCCTCGGTGCGGAGCCATGGACCGAGGCGATCAGGCAGGACGTGCAGCAGGGCCTCGGCATCCAGGCGACGAACATCTACGGCCTCTCCGAGGTGATCGGCCCCGGCGTGGCGAACGAGGCCGTCGGCGAGGGCGAGGGCTCGTACGTGTGGGAGGACCACTTCTACCCCGAGATCCTCGACCCCGAGACCGGCGACCCGCTGCCAGACGGCCAGGACGGCGTCCTCGTGATCACCACGCTCACCAAGGAGGCGTTGCCGCTACTGCGTTTCTGGACCGGGGACATCACGAGCCTCACGCGCGAGGTCGGGCCCAGCGGTCGCACCCATGCCCGCATCGGCATGATCCGCGGCCGCACCGACGACATGCTCATCGTGCGGGGCGTCAACGTCTACCCAACGCAGATCGAAGCCGTGCTGCAGCACGTGCCCGAAGCCTCGGCGCACTACCAGCTGGTCGTGAGACGCGAGCGCAAGCTCGACGACATCGAGTTGCGGCTCGAGCTCGACCAGGCGACCTTCGCCCGCCTCGGCGTCACCCCGGACGAGGGCGGTACCCTCAACCCGGAAGAACCCGTCGAGCGCCTGGCGCGCGAGGTACAGCACAAGGTGCGCGACACCGTCGGCATCGGCGTGAAGGTCACGCTGCTGGCCCCGGGAGCGGCGCCGCGCTCCGCCGGCGGCAAGCTCAGACGTATCGTCGACGAGCGCAAGCTATGAGGGAGATACCGGCCGGCAGGCAGGCTCATCACGAACTGGTCGTCACAGCTGACATGACGGTGGACTTCGAGCAGGACGACCCCAAGCTGGGAGCGCTCCACCCCGTCTACGCCACGTACTGGATGGCGAAGCACATGGAGCTGGCCAGCCGCAAGATCATCCTCCCTTACCTGGAGGATGACGAGGAGGGCATCGGCTTCAAGGTCGAGGTCACCCACCTGGCGTCCGCGCTACCAGGCATGGCGGTGCGGGTGCAAGCGCTGTTCCGCGAGACGGTCAAGAACCGCGTTCACGTCGACTGCCGCGTCTTCAGCGAGCTGGGAGACCTCATAGGCGAGGGCTCGACGGTGCAGGTCATCCTGAAGAAGGACAGGCTCGAGGCCAACTTCGCGGCGTTGCGCGATCGCGCCGGCGCCGCGACCGGAGGGAGCACCTAGGTGGTCAAGCTGGTAGCGATCTACGACAAGCCTGACGATGAGCAGGCGTTCTGGGACCACTACGAGCAGGTGCACGCGCCCCTGACCCGCGAGCTGCCCGGACTGCAGGCCCTCGAACTGCTGCGGGTCACGGCAGACGCCTTCGGCGGCGAGGCTCCCTACTGCCTGATCGCCACGATGACCTTCGCCGACGAGGCGGCTTTCAAGGCGGCCATGCGCTCCGAGGAGAACAAGCGGCTGGGCAAGGACCTGATGAGCTTCGCCCGGGGCAAGGTCAAGGTACTGGTCACGAGAACGCACGCTCTCTGAGCGCCGGGGCGCGGTCTACGGCATGTGCGAGGCGTCCTATCCGGCGCCGTGGCGTGCCGCTATCATCCGGCGTGCTAGGGAGGGCACGTGGCCACAGTTCACCTGCTGGGTACCGGCGCAGCGCTGTCTGACGCCGGGCGCACCACGACGATGTTGGCCGTGGAGGCGGGGCCGTCCGTCTTCCTCGTCGACTGTGGGGGTGACGCGGCCCATCGCCTGCTGGCGGCGGGCCTGTCGCTGGCCAAGCTGTCGGGCCTCATCGTGAGCCACGAGCACGCCGACCACGTGGCCGGCTTCCCGCTGCTCATGGAGCGGCTGTGGCTGGCCGGCATCGGCGCCAGGTTCCCCGTGTACGGCATCGCACCCGCCATCGCGCAGGCGCGCAGGATCCACGACGCCTTCGACATCGACAGTTGGCCCAACTACCCCGAGATCGAGTACCACGAGTTCCCGGAGGAGCACGGCGCCCTGGTGGTCGAGAACGACGACCTCGTCGTGACCGCTGCGCCCGGCGACCACTCGGTCCCCGTCGTGGGTTTCAGGTTCGAGTCGAAGGCCTCAGGCAAGGTGCTCGCGTACTCCTGTGACACCCAGTACTCCCCGGCCATCGTGAAGCTGGCAGACGGCGCCGATCTCCTCATCCACGAGGCGTCCGGCCCGGCGCCGGGGCACTCCGCGCCCGGCGTCGCCGGTCGCGTCGCACGCGAGGCGGGGGTGAAGTCGCTGGTGCTCATCCACCTCCCGCCGCTGCAAGGGCAGGAGGAGGCCTGGCTCGATCAGGCGCGCGAGAGCTTCCACGGCGCGGTCCTGGGCAGCGACGGCGCCAGTTACGAGTTCTGAGGCTGGCCGCTCGCGCCAGTGCTCGTTACCACGGGTGCTCGCCCAGATGGCAGCGGGTCCTGAGGTCAGCCCTTGGCGCCGGTCGTGGCGATGCCCTCGATGAAGTAGCGCTGCCCGAAGAAGAACAGCACGATGAGCGGCACGGTGAGTATGGTCGTGGCCGCCAGCACCAGCTCCCACTGCATCTCACCGCCCTGCCCGAAGCGGTCGATCAGCGTCTTGATGCCCCTCGGCATGGTGAAAAGCGCCGTGTCGTACAGGTAGATGAGCGGTTTGAGCAGGTCCGTCCACAGCGCTTTGAACTCGAAGATGAACACGACGATCAGGGCCGTGCGCGTGAGCGGCAGCGCCACGCGCCACCACATCTGGAAGTAGTTCGCGCCGTCGATGCGGGCCGCGTCGAACAGGTCGCGCGGCAGCCCCAGGTAGAACTGCCTCAACAGGAAGATGTAGAAGGCCGACCCGAACAGGTTGCCGGCCCACAGCGGTACCAGGGTGTTGACCATCCCCAACCGGTTCCAGATGAGGTAGACGGGGATCATCGTGACGGCTCCCGGGAGCATCATCGTCGCCAGCACGAGGCCGAAGAGGGCGTCGCGGCCGCGGAACCGGAAGTAGGAGAAGCCGAACGCCACGGCAGCGCTGGACACCGTCACGGCCAGGGCTCCGACCAGACCCACTATCAAGGAGTTCTGCAGCCACGAGAAGACGGGGGCGGCGCGCCAGACGTTCACGTAGTTCGACCACATGACGGGGTCGGGGATCCACTCCGAGTTGAAGACCTCCGAGCGGGACTTCAGGGAGGCGCTCACCAGCCAGACGAAAGGCGCCAGGAACACGACGGTGCAGGCGCTGAGCAGCGCCAGGAACACCCCGCGGCCCACCAAGCGGCCGACGCGGCGGCCCCTGGTCTCGACGGCGCGCGACTCTTCGGTGGTACCGCTCGGTGCAGCGGCCTCAGCCAACGCCACGCCTAAGTCACCGCCCCTCGTAGTAGACCCAGCTCTTGCTTACGCGCAGCTGGATCACCGTGATGATCAGGATGACGACGAACAGCAGCCATGCCATCGCCGAGGCGTAGCCCATGTTCAGGAACTCGAACGCCTGCCTGAAGAGGTAGACGACGTAGAACAGCGCGGCCGAGCTGGCAGCGCCGGAATCCATCTGCCCGAAGTACATCGTGTAGACCTCGTCGAAGACCTGCAGCGCGGCGATGGTGTTGACGATCAACACGAAGAAGACGGCGCCGCTGATCATGGGCAGCGTGACGTACCTGAACTCGGCCCACATCGAGGCGCCCTCGATGCGCGCGGCCTCGTAGAGGGTGATGGGCACGTTCTTCAAGGCCGCGTAGAGGATCACCACCGTCCCACCCAGGCTCCACAGGCTCATGATCACCAGCCCCGGCTTGATCCAGGCCGGGTCGGTGGTCCAGCCCGGGCCGTCGATGCCGACCAGGGCCAGGCCCCTGTTCACGAGGCC
>JBDZWC010000055.1:0-18180 GCA_040256005.1 Deinococcaceae bacterium
ACGTCGAAGCCAGGGAGTCCCGTCCTGGACGTTGATCGTGTGGTGGGCGGTGAGGGATTCGAACCCCCGACCCTTCGCGTGTAAGGCGAACGCTCTCCCGCTGAGCTAACCGCCCGGGGCAGCGATCTTACCGCGGCCGAGGCCGTCGGGGGCGTCCGGCGGCTAGAGCCTGGCGGGACGTCCGTTGGACGCCATCAACGCGTACACGGCCTCCAGGTCAGGTATCGCCTCACGCCCCAGGCCGGTGCAGGCGAGCGCCGCGGCTGCGGACGCCAGCTCCGCGCAACGCAGGGCGTCCCAGCCGCGGGCCAAACCGTACGCGTAGGCGCCGTGGAAGACGTCCCCGGCCCCGGTCGTGTCCACCGCCTGAACCGGGAACGCCGGCAACAGCCGCGTCGTCTCGCCCGTGTCGATGATCACGCCGCGGTCTCCCAAGGTGACGCCCACCACCTGACCGTCGCGGCGGCGAAGGGCTTGCAGCGCAGCGACCGGGTCGTCCCTGCCGAGGACCTCCGTGGCGCACTCCTGCGACGCGATGAGGTGGCCCACAGCGTCGGCTCGTTCCCAGTAGTGGGCGCTGGAGGCGTCCGCCACGCTGGGCACACCCGCGCGATCCGCCGCGGACAGTACGTTCGCGGTGAGGCGCGGGAGGCGCAGGTCCACGAGCACGGCGCCGCTCCGCTCGACGACCCCCATGTCGAGACCGAGGACCGCCTCGTCGTCTAGGGCATCGCCGAAGAACGGGAAGATGTACCTCTCCCCGTCCGGGGTGACGATCACGCCACTGACGGCGGTGCGCCCTCGCCGGAGCCGCCGTGACTCCGAGACGTCCACGCCCCGCGCCGCCAGGTCGACCAGCGCCCCCTCGCCCGCGGGGTCGGCGCCCACGACGGTCAACAGCTTCACCTGGGCGCCGAGCCGAGCCGCCGCCACCGCCGCGGTGGCAGCGGGACCGCCTCCCGACGTCTCGTGGTCCGTAGCGGGCGTCCGGGAGCCCCGTGGCGGGAACTCCTCGACCCGCCAGAGGTGGTCCACGGTGGTCAGGCCGGCGCACAGGACCTTGGGAACGCTCATCTCGGCCACCTTCTTGCCCCCGTGGTCCGCTCGGTGGGCGCTCACCTGTCGCCGTGGGGGCGCTTGGCGGCATGCGACCCGGCGCCGGTGGTGGTGGGCGAACTTCGCACCGCTCCTAGAACCGGACGTCGTCCGGCATGGCGGCTGGCCTGGCGACCGAGCTCTCGACCTCCAACCAGGCGTGCTCGGAGGCGGCGTCCAGAACGCTCTGCATGACGTCGAGGACGTGGTACGCCAGCTCGCCGCTGGCGCGGTGCGCGCGGCCCTCCGCGGCGGCGACGACCATGTCAGCCAGGCCCAGGCCACGGCTGTTGACGTCGTAGGGGCGCGTGATGGGGAGCTCCTGCCACTCCTTGTCGCTCGCGCGCCTCACCCTCAACGGGCCGCCGAAGGTGTTGGGGTCCGGGAGGCTGAGCGTGGCCTCGGTGCCGTAGACCTCGCACCAAGGGAGCTGCGAGGCGGGCGCATCGAAGCTGGTCACCAGCGTCGCGACGGGTCCGCCCGCGAACTCCAATAGCGAGGTCACGTGCGTCGGCGTGGTCACCTCTACCGAGGTTCCTCGCAGCGGCGCGCTCAGGACGGGTCGGGTCGGGCGGCCGATCTTGGCGGAGCCCGAGACGCGGGCCACCGCCCCGAAGAGGTTGACCAGCGCCGTGAGGTAGTAGGGGCCCATGTCGAAGAGTGGGCCTGCCCCAGGCGCGAAGAAGAACCCGGGGTCGGGATGCCACCGTTCCGGGCCGCTGCTCATCATGAACGCTGTGGCGGCCACCGGCTCGCCCAACAGCCCCGCGTCTATGACGGCTCTCGCTGTCTGTAGGCCTGCCCCGAGGAACGTGTCCGGGGCGCACCCGACGCGGAGAGTGCGCTCCTCGGCCAGCGCCAACAGCGCCGCGGCCGCCGCCCTGTCGGTCGCGATCGGCTTCTCGCTGTAGACGTGCTTGCCTGCCTCCAGCACAGCCCGGCTGACCGCGGCGTGGGCCGCCGGGACGGTCAGGTTCACCACCACGTCGATCGCGTCGTCGGCGAGCAGGTCGGGGACTGAGACAGCCCGCACGCCGTGCGCCTCGGCCTTCGCCCTGGCGCGTTCGGGGTCTATGTCGGCCACCGCCTGGATGGCGAAGCTGTCGAAGCCGGCGCTGATCCTGAGGTAATGATCGCTGATGTTGCCGGCGCCGACGATGCCCACCCGAGCGGGCAGTGGGCCCGCCCGCGTGGCTGCGGCGGTCGTGCCGCCGGGTCCGGCGTCGCCACGTGCCAGCGCCCTGGCCTGCTCATGGTCCATGGACGACAACTCTTGCATACTCGCGAGCGTCGAGTATCCACCACGATCCCGGCCGTTCCAACGCATGTCAACACCCAACAGCCGTTCTACACGCAGATTCTGTTGGAATGAGTAGAAACTTAGAGGAACGTGTGATATCCTCGCCGCACCGAAAACGGGGAGAGCAAGCATGCTCGCTGACGAGAGACGCCAGCACATCCTGAGCCTGCTCAAGGAGCGGGGTTACGCGCGCACCATGGACCTGGCGCGGAGGTTCAACGTCTCCGACCAGACCATCAGGCGCGACCTCCAGGAGCTCGCCGCCCTGGGCCACGTCGCGAAGAGCCACGGCGGCGGCTCGCTCATCAACTGGGGCGGCGCCTCGTTCCGCGACCGCACGCTCGTGAACCGCGAGGAGAAGCTCGCCATAGCCGCCGCGGCGGCGGCCTTCGTGAAGCCCGGCATGACGGTGGTCATCGGGCCTGGCACCACGACCGAGGCCGTCGCCAGCCTGCTCGACGGGCTGGCGATACGACTCGTCACCAACAGCATGGCCGTGGCCCGCACGGTGGCCAGCCCCAACACCGAGGTGTGGCTCACGGGCGGCCGCTACCGCAGCGACGCCGAGCTCATGGTGGGCGACTGGATCGAGCTGAGCCTGGCGACGCTCTTCGCGGACGTCTGCTTCGTGGGCGTCAGTGGCGTCGACATCGACACCGGCTACACCGTCACCGAGGAGGACGAAGCCCTCGCCCTCCGGCACTGCATCAGGGTCGCGAAGCGCGCCATCGTCGTAGCTGACTCCACCAAGTTCGAGCGCGTCGCCAAGGCCAGCGTCGCCCCACTCGGGGCGGTGCATGCTCTCGTCTCCGACGCCGGGCTGGGCGGCGACTGGCGCATGCGCCTCGAAGCCAACGGGGTGGAGGTGGTGATAGCAGCGGTCCCCTGACCAGCGCGGCTCGCGAGCGCTCGCCTCTGAGGCGGGCGCGTGGACATAGGCAGCTACCCGGGTCACCGGGTCTGTGCATACGAGGCGACTCGGAGGCTTGAGCCTCGCCTACCAAGGAGGAGCAGATGAGGAAGACCGATAGCAAGTGGGCATGGCGCCGGCCCGTGATGGCGCTGGCAGCGGCGCTCGTGGTGTTGGCCGCCCTGCCGTTCGGCACCGCGCAGCAGGGGCAGATCCCCCTGAACCCCGAGGTGTCCGGGGACATCGAGTTCTGGCACTTCTGGGGCTCGCCGGTACGCCGCAACGCCGTGCGCCGCGTCGTGGCCCAATGCCAGGACGAGCTGCCGAACATCCACGTGACCGAGACCTTCAAGCCGTTCGGCGACATCTGGACGGCCAACATCGCCGCGGTCGCGGCCCGTTCCGGCATGCCCGACGTGATCGTCGCCGACCGGCTGCAGCTGCCGCGCGACGCCGCCGACGGCATCTACCAGAACCTGGGTGAGCTGGCGGAGGCCGACGGAGTGGACCCCGCCGCGTTCTGGGACTTCATCTGGGACCAGACGCTCTACGAGGGTGACACCTACGGCCTGCCGTTCGAGACCGACGTGCGCGTGCTCTTCTACAACAAGAACGTCATGGCCGAGGCCGGCCTTGACCCCGAGAACCCGCCCGCGACGTGGGAGGAGCTGTGGGCCGCGGCCGACGCCCTCGACGTCTGGAACGAGGACGGGACGCTGGCTCGCATGGCGTTCTTCCCGCTCTACGGCAACGTGGGCGCGGACCTCTGGGCCATGGCCAACGGCCATGACTTCGTGGTGGACGGGCATCCGGTCGTGGACGACCCGGCCGTCGCCGAGACGCTCGAGTGGATGAAGCGCTGGATCGACCGCTACGGCGGATGGGCCGAGACGCAGCGCTTCCTGTCCCAGTACGGCGCTGCCCCCAACGACGCGTTCATGGCTGGCGGGGTCGTCATGAAGGTAGACGTAGCCGGCTACAACTCGATCCTCAACTTCTACCGGCCCAGCGCGAAGCTCGCCGACGGCAGCACGGCCAACATGGACTGGGGCGTCAGCCTGCCGCCCTACAGCGAGCGTCCCGCGACCTGGAGCGGCGGCTTCACGCTGTCCATCCCGACCGGCGCGGCGAACCCGGAAGCGGCCTGGGAGTTCATCAAGTGCGCCGCCAGCCGGCCCGGCCAGGTCTCCTGGGCGCGCGACACCTACGCGATCCCCAGCGACATCTCGGCCGCGCGCGACCCGGTCCTCATGGCGGACCCGGCCTGGGGCTTCTTCGTGGATGCCATGGAGGTCGGTATCAACGTCCCGTTCGTGCCGGCGTACTCCAACTGGATCGAGCAGCTGAACCAGCGGCTCGAGTCCGTGTGGACCGGCGACGTCACGGCCGCGGAGGCGCTCTCGGCGGCACAGGCGGAGATCGACTCGATCATCCAGCAGAACCAGTGACCTGAGGCGGTGGGGGAGGGCCGGCGGGCCCGGACCCTCCCCACCGCACCTTCGGAACGAGGTACGCGGCAGACGTGGCAGTGAGCACCCGAGACCAGGCCGTGAAGGTAGCCGCCGCCCCCGAGGCGAGACGGCGGTTCTCGCGCCGGCGCTTCAACCAGGCGCTGACCGGCTACCTGTTCGCGTTGCCGTGGCTGATCGGTTTCCTCGTCTTCACCCTGTGGCCGATGGTCTACTCGCTCTACACGAGCTTCACCCGTTACAACATCATCGGTGAGCCCAGGTGGATCGGGCTCCGCAACTACCGGAACATCATCTTCAGCGACCCCAGCTTCCTCAAGGCGCTGGAGAACACCTTCTGGATGGTCATCGTCAAGACGCCGATCGTCATCGTGGCGGCCCTGACCATCGCTATCTTGCTCAGTCTGGACCTGCCGGGGGAGCGCGGCTTCCGGACCATCGTCTACCTCCCCAACGTCCTGTCCGGCGTGGCCGCCATCTTCCTGTGGCAGTGGATCCTCGCCCCCAACGGCCTGTTCAACGCCGGTCTCGAGCTCATCGGGGTGCGCGGCCCGGCCTGGTTCACCGATCCCAACTGGACCAAGCCCGGCCTGGTGGTGATGGGTACGTGGTGGATCGGGTCGCAGGTGCTGATCTACCTGGCCAGCCTCAAGGGGATCCCCAAGTCGCTCTACGAAGCCGCCGAGATAGACGGTGCCAACGGCTGGGCCAAGACCCGTTACATAACGCTGCCCATGCTGTCGCCCACCACCTTCTTCCTGGTGGTCACGAGCATCATCGGCACGTTCCAGATCTTCGAGACCGCGTTCATCATCGCCGGCGCCGCCGGACGCGACGTCGCCCTGGGCGGCCCCAGCCAGTCGCTGCTCTTCTACGTCTTCTACCTGTACAACCGCGCCTTCGGGAAGGTGGGCGCTGGCGGCCTGCAGATGGGCTACGCCTCCGCCCTGGCCTGGATCCTCTTCGTGATCATCCTGATCGTCACGCTCATCCAGCTCTGGCTCGCCAGGCGCTGGGTGCACTACGAGACGGACGGCCGCTGATGGGTGGCTGCTGAACCATGGCCGTGTCCAGCGTCCCGCCCACCCTGCAGGCCGGCAAGGCCCCGCTCCTGCCGCCCAGGCGGAGCTTCAGCCCGTTCGCCTCCGTCTGGCACTTCCTCGCCTGGCTGCTGCTCGTCGGCATCGCCGTCCTCTTCCTGGTGCCGCTGCTGTGGATGATCTCGACCGCCCTCAAGGACCCCAGCGAGCTCATGCGCAACAACTGGATCCCCCAGCATCTCGCCTGGGAGAACTTCTCCTACGCGCTGTCCTACGGCATGTGGTTCAGGTGGACCTACAACTCCATCGTCATCACGCTGTTCTCGGTCGTCGGCATGGTCCTGTCATCTGCCATGGTGGCGTACGCATTCGCACGTCTCAAGTGGCCCGGACGTGACATCCTCTTCGGCGTCGTCCTGGCCACCATGATGATGCCGGGCGTCGTACTCATGATCCCGCAGTTCATCATCTTCGCTCGCCTGCCGGCCTTCGGTTTCCAAGGGTCTCAGACGTGGGTCAACACGTTCCTGCCCCTCATCGTGCCCGCGTTCACCGGCAGCGCGTTCTACATCTTCCTCCTGCGTCAGTTCATGCGTGGGGTCCCGATGGAGCTCTCGGAGAGCGCCAAGATCGACGGGGCCTCGGAGTTGAGGATCTTCTGGAACATCGTCATGCCCCTGTCCAAGCCCGCGCTCGCGACGATCGCGATATTCAGCTTCCAGGGCGCATGGCAGGACTTCATGGGCCCCCTCATCTACCTCCAGAGCGAGCGGCTCTACACGCTCCAACTGGGTCTCAGGCAGTTCGAGTTCGCGGCCGGCGGCGCGCCGGCCTGGAACTGGCTCATGGCGGTCAGCCTGCTCGTGATGCTGCCCGTCCTCGTCGTCTTCCTGGCGTTCCAGCGCTACTTCATAGAAGGGATAAGCATCACCGGCATGGGCGGCAGGTAGCCCACCGGTCGCGATAGATGACCACATCACACAGCACGTCGGCACGCTACAGCTGCCGCAACTACCGCCTCGAGACCGAGGCCGACAGACCGTTCGTGAAGCTGCTCGGCCCCACCGGCGAACCGCTGCTGGAGCTGTTCGTGCCCTTCGGCGTCGACACGCTCGGCGGCCTGGACGACACCACCGGCGTCGGTGCGTTCCGCCGTCTGGAGACGCCCGAGGGGACCACCTTCGAGTTGGAGGCCACCAGCTCCGTCTGGCGCCGCAAGAGCTACCGCATCCACTGCTCGCCCACGAGCGTCCGGTTCGAGACGCACGTCGAGGGGGAAGGCGAACTGACCCAGGTCAGCTACTTCGGCGGCAACTACTCGGGCCAGCCCAGGTGGGGGAGCGGGTTCTTCTGGTCAGGGACGAGCCTAAGGCGGGGCTTCAACCCCGAGCCACAGACCCACGAGGAGCGCTACTTCGCCGCCGACGCGGGCACACAGATCGACGCCACCGGCGTGCCACTGCCGGGCAAGGCCGGCTGGTTCTTCACGCCACCCCCGTACTGCCTGGCGTTCGAAGGACCCGACGGCTGGCTGGGGCTCGGCATCGAGGCGCAGCCGAGCGAGAACAGGTACACCGACCTGCGCTACGTGGCGCAACGCGGTGCGTTCCACCTGACCCTGAGCTACGACGGCCGCACCCGGTTGAGCGGCAGCTACCGCCTGCCGGACGTCGCCATCCACTTCGCCAGCGGGCCGTACGAGGCGCTGGGAGCTCACGTCAGGAGCCTGAGGGAACGCCTCCTGGTACCAGAGGTCTCACCGCGGCCGTTGCCCGGCTGGTGGTGCTGGCCCATCTTCTGCGGTTGGGGATCGCAGTCCCATCTGGCGGCGCGCACCGAGCGCCCCGCTCCCGAGCTGGCCACAGAACAGAACTACCGCTCGTTCCTCGACACGCTGGCGCAGCACGGGGTCTCGCCCGGTGTGCTGGTCATCGACGACAAGTGGCAGGCGACGTACGGCGAGAACGAGGGCGACGAGGCCAAATGGCCCGACCTGCCGGGCTTCGTCGCGGAGCAGCATGCGGCGGGGCGCAAGGTGCTGCTGTGGCTCAAGGCCTGGGACCCCGAGGGCCTGCCGGAGGGCGAGTGCGTCACCAACGCCGCCGGGGTGAAGGTGTCGTGCGACCCCACCAACCCCGTGTTCGAGCGTCGTTTGCGGGAGAGCGTCAGGCGGATGCTCGGTCCGGACGGCTACGACGCGGACGGCTTCAAGATCGACTTCACGGCGCGCATGCCCAGCGGACCGGGCCTGAGACTGCACGGCGACGCCTGGGGCCTCGAGCTCATGCGCCTCTACCTCCAGGTCATCTACTCCGAGGCCAAGCGCGTGAAGCCGGACGCGCTGGTCATGACGCATACCCCGCATCCCTACCTGGCGGACCTGCTGGACATGGTCCGTCTCAACGACATCAACACGGACTCGGACGTCAACGAGGCCATGCGGCACAGGGCCAAGGTGGCGCGCATCGCCTGCCCGCACGCCCTCATCGACACCGACAACTGGCCCATCCCCGACCGTGAGACCTGGCGCCGGTACCTGCCGCTGCAGCTCGAGCTCGGCGTGCCCTCGCTGTACTACTCGAGCCACATAGACACGAGCGGCGAGCCGCTGCTCGCGGAGGACTACGAGCTCATCCGGCGGGTCTGGAGCCGGGCTCCCACGGAGCCGGCGTTCCCGGGCGCTGCGTTCGAGCGGCTCGAGTCTGGGGATGCCGGGACCGAGGTGCCGTCGTGACGGGTGACGCGGCCACCGTCGCCGTGATCCACACGTCGCCGTTCACGCTCGACCCGCTCATGGACCTGCTCACCGAGCTCGTGCCCGGCGTCACCGTGGTCAACTTCCTCGACGACTCGATCCTGCCGCAGCTCGCGCGCAACGGCGGCGACGTGTCCGCCGTGCGGGACCGCCTGCTCGACTACGCCAGGCACGCGCAGGGGGTGGGCGCGAACGTGATCCTCAGCGCCTGCTCCTCGGTGGGGGAGGTGGCCGCGGCGATGCGGGAGGTCGTCGAGGTGCCCGTGGTGCGCATCGACGAGGGCATGGCGGACGCCGCCATCGGCCGCGGCCCCCGCATCGGTGTGGCGGCCACGCTGCGCACGACGCTGGCGCCCACGCTGGCGCTGCTCCGCGCCAAGGCTGCCGCGGCGGGCGTGGACGCGAAGTTCGACGCGCGGGTGGCCGACGAGGCGTACGCCCTGCTGTCTCGAGGCGACAGGGAGGGCCACGACCGCGAGCTCGGCGCCGTGTTGGAAGGCCTCGCCGCCGACAACGACGTCGTGGTGCTGGCGCAGGCCTCGATGGCCAGGGTGCTCGGCGCCCTGCCGGAGGCCGACAGGGCGAAGTTCCTCACCAGCCCCCGGCTCGCCGCCGAGCGGGTCGCGCTCGTGCTCGAGGGATCGCGTGCCGAGCGTGGCTAGGCCCCACAACGTCGTCACGCTGGCGCAACTGCTGCCCGCGGCGCAGATGGGTGGCTACGCGGTCGGCTCGTTCTCCCCGCGCTACCCGCGGATGATCCAACCGGTGCTGCGGGCCGCCAAGGAGCTCCGGTCGCCGGCCATCGTGCAGATCTCGCAGAAGGACATGAGCCGCTGCGGCGTGGAGCTCGAGGAGTTCGCGGCGGCGTTCTACGACACGCTCGCCGCAGAGGACGTCGGCGTGCCCGTCGCGCTGCACCTCGATCACACCCACGACCTCGGCATCATCGACCGCGCGATCGCCGCCTCGTTCAGCTCCGTCATGATCGACGCTTCCGACCTGCCCCTCGACGAGAACATCGCCGTGACCAAAGGGGTCGTGGAGCAGGGTCATGCCGGCGGGGTGTCCGTGGAGGGCGAGGTGGGCACGCTGGGCGCCTACGCGTTCTCCGAGACCGATGAGACCTACGCGAGCACCTACACGGACCCAGAGGAGGCGGGCCGGTTCGCGCGCGAGACCGGGGTGGACGCCCTGGCGGTCTCCGTGGGAACGATGCATGGCGTCAAGGGCGGCTCTTCGGTCGCGCTCGACCTGGACCGGCTGGCCGAGATCCGCCGCCGCACCGCTGTCCCGCTGGTGCTGCACGGTGGCTCCGGAGTGCCGGCCGCTGCCTTGGCCGCCGCGATCGGTGTGCCGGGTGGCGGCATCTCCAAGGTGAACCTCGCCACCGACCTCGAGCTGGCCATGCTGGCCGCCATCGGGTCGAGCCGGCGGCTCACCGACGCGGACGTCAGGTCGTTGGTACCGGCCGGGCTCGCGTCCGCCCGCGAGGCCGTCGAACGCGTGACGCGCGAGAAGATGACCCACTTCCTGCGCAGCGCTGGCCGAGCGGAGATGGCCAGGAGCGGCTGATGAGCGCCTTCGAGGTGCGCGGCGTGGTGGAGGGCTTCTACGGCGCCGCCTACACGCAACCGGAGCGCGAGGGGCTGCTGCGCTTCCTGGGCCAGCTCGGCTACGACACGTACTACTACGGTCCCAAGAACGACCGGCAGCACAGGGCCAGGTGGCGCGAGCCTTACGGACCCAGGGCGTTGGAGGGCTTCGGCAGGTCGGTCGAGGCGGCCAGGGCGGCCGGCGTCGAGTTCGTCTACACCCTGAGCCCGGGCCTGGACATCAGGTACAGCTCGGCCGAAGACTTCGCGGCCGTCCGTGAGAAGTTCGCGTCTCTCATGGCGCTGGGGGTGCGAAGCTTCGGGTTGTTCTTGGACGACATCAACCCCACCTTCAAGCACGCCGAGGACCCTGAGCGCTTCCCGAGCTTCGCGGTGGCCCAGGCCGAGCTCTGCAACAGGGTGCTCGGCTGGTTGCGGCAGCGACGCGCGGACGCCGCGCTGGTCATGTGCCCGACCGCCTACCACGGCGCCCCTCCCTTCGGCGACTACCTCCATGAGCTCGGTGCCTGCCTGAGCCCCGAGGTCGACGTCTTCTACACGGGCACGGAGGTCTGCTCGCCCGCGATCACCGGCCGCGAGGTCGAGGCCTTCGCTCAGGCGCTGAGGCGCCGGCCGCTCATCTGGGACAACTACCCCGTGAACGACGGCGGCATGAGCTCCGAGCTGCACCTCGAGCCCATCCGGGGCCGCGGCCCGGAGCTGGTGGCGAGCGCCAAAGGCTTCGCGGTGAACCCCATGAACCAGGTGGAGGCTTCGAAGGTGACGCTGCACACGTTCGCCGCGTACCTCTCGGATCCTGCCCGTTACGACCCAGAGGCAGCCTGGCAGGAGGCGCTCGCGGCCGTCGCCGGCGAGGAGCACGCCCCGGCGCTGGAGGCGCTCGCCCGCACGTGCCGGCACGGCGTGCTCGCCCCGGAGCCGGCGCCGGAGCTCGCGCGGCTGGCCGCGGCGGCGCACGCCGCGCTCGGCCGGCCCGGACGGGCGGTCGCCGACGACCCCGCGCTGGTCGCACTGCGGGAGCACCTCGTGCACCTCGACGAGGCCTGCTACGCCCTCAAGTTCCACCTCTGCAACTACGCGCTCAGGGCCGAGGTCCTCCCGTGGGTGGAGGCGCTGGAGAGCTGGCTGTGGTCAGGCATCAGGGCGCTCGAGATCGTCGCTGCCGCCGAGAGCGGCGACGACGTCACCGTGCCGCTGAAGCGGTTGAAGGAGCCGTACGCCACCGCCAGGGCGCACCACAAGCGCAGCGGCGGGGAGGAGCTCGAGCCGTTCATCACACGGGCGCTCGACACCTACGCGGGGGTGCCCGCATGAACGACGTCCTGCTGGCCCTGGACTACGGGGGCACCAAGCTGAGCGCCGCTCTGGTGCGGCCGGGCGCCGGTCCGGCCGACGGCTGGCTCGCCCTCGAGCGCTTGCAGAAGCCGGCCGACGCGGACGGTGAGTACGACAGACAGGCGATGGTCGGCTTGGCGCACGAGCTGCTGGCGGGGCGCAAGCCGGCCGCGGTGGGCGTCTCGTTCGGCGGGCCCGTCGATTGCGAGCGGGGTGTCGTGAGGCTGTCGCACCACGTGCCTGGTTGGGAGGGGGTGCCGCTGGCCGCTCGACTGGAGGGGGTCTTCGGCGCTCCGACGAGCGTGGACAACGACGCCAACGCCGGCGCCTTGGGCGAGCACGAGTTCGGCGCGGGCCGTGGGGTGGACAGCCTCCTGTACGTGACCGTCAGCACAGGGGTGGGCGGCGGTTGGATCCTGGGCGGCCGTCCATGGCGCGGCGCCGAGGGCATGGCCGGGGAGTTCGGGCACGTGAAGGTTGACCCCCTGGGCCCCGCCTGCGTCTGCGGCGACAGAGGCTGCGTCGAGGCGATCGCCTGCGGCCCGGCGATGGCAGCCGCGGCGTCGAGGGCGCTGGCTGCCGACCCAGGCGCCGGGTCGTTGCTGCGTGAGGTCGCCGGCTCCGGCCCGGTGACAGCCGTCCACCTGGGCGAGGCGGCCGCAGCGGGTGACCCCGTCGCCCGCCATGCGCTGGCCACGGGAGCGCGCGCCATCGGCATCGCGCTCGGCAGCGCCGCGAACCTCGTCAACCCGCGCCGCTTCGTGATCGGCGGTGGCGTGATCAAGGCGGGCGCGGCGTTCTGGGACGAGCTGGCCGCTGCCGCCAGGCAGCATGCGATGCCGGAGGTAGAGATCGACGTCGTGAAGGCCGCGCTGGGCGACGACTCTCCGCTGTGGGGAGCCGTCAAGCTGGCCATGGACGCGCTGGCGGCGCGCCGGAGCGTGGCGTGAGCGCCGGGCACCAGGCGGACTCGGCCGCTGTGTCGGCTGCTCCGCGAGAGCTGGCGGCGGAGGCGCGGTCGCGCGCCGAGACCTTGCTGCTGGCCAACGACTCGGAGCTGGGTCTGCTGGCCTCGCCGCGCCTCTACCGGCAGGTGTGGGCCCGCGACAGCATGTTGAGCGGCCTGGGACAGCTGCTGTGCTCCGACCCCAGGGCGCACGCGTCGTTCCGTAGGTCGTTGGCCACGCTGGGCCGCTACCAATCGGAGCTGGGCAAGATCCCGCACAACGTCGAGCGCGTGACGGCCACCGGCGACGAGGCGGCCGAGGGCCGGATCGTCCTCGACACCGCCCATGCCGGCTGCGTGGACTCCAACCTCTGGTTCATCCTGGGTCACTACTACCACCACCGCCTGACCGGCGACGCCCGCACGCTGACGGCCGCCTGGTCACGGCTTAAGGCGGCGCTGACGTGGCTGAGGTACCAAGACTCGAACGAGTGCGGCCTACTAGAGGTGCACGAGGCGATGGACTGGGCGGACCTGCTGGCGAACCGCTACAACGTCCTCTTCGACAACGTGCTGTACAGCGCCTGCTGGCAGGCGATGGGCGAGATGGCGCTGACGAGCGGCGCGGAGGGTGCAAAGACGGCCGAGCGTTGGCTCGCCAACGCGCAGGACGTCAGGGAGAAGATCGACACCCTGCTCTGGGTGGGGCCGGAGGCCCCCAAGGACCTGGGACGGCTGGCCGTCGAGCGCCGGGAGTGGCTCTACCCGGTGCAGCGCATGCAGGTGGAGCTCGTCGAGAGGCCCTTCTACCTGCCGTACGTGGCTTTCCGCGACTTCGCCGACCGCTTCGATACGTTCGGTAACCTGCTGGCGATACTTCTCGGCGTCGCCGACGACGCGAAGACCGCGAGGATCCTCGACTACATCGAGGCGACAGGACTGGCGGAACCGCTGCCCGTGCGCGCGCTCTATCCACCCATCCAGCCGGGAGAGCCCGATTGGCGCACGTACTACCGGGTGCGCAACCTGAACCTGCCCGACCACTACCACAACGGCGGGGCTTGGCCGTTCGTAGGCGGCATCTACGTCGCGGCCCTCGTCAAATCGGGTCGGCTGCAGCGCGCCAGGGAGGAGCTGGCGAAGCTGGCCGAGATGAACCGCCGCGGCCGCTTCGGCGAGTGGGAGTTCAACGAGTGGTTCCACGGCCTCAGCGGCAGCCCCATGGGACAGGCCGGCCAGTCGTGGTCCGCCGCCCTCTACGTCTTCGCCCACGAGGCTGTGTCGCGTGGCAGCGTGCCGGTCTTCGGCGACGGCGTCTGGACGCGCGGCGGGCGAGAGCAGGCATGATGCAGCAGATCTCTCCCAACCTCTACCGCTTCGACGACACCTGCGCCGTGTACCTGATCAAGACCGGGGAAGGGGCCGTGCTGGTCGACTTCGGCGACGGGGCGATCCTCGACCACCTGCAGGAAGCCGGTGTCGAGCGCGTGACCGACGTGCTCATGACGCACCATCACGTCGACCAGGGTCAGGGGCTGGCGCGCGCCGTGGCCGCCGGCATCAGGATCTGGGTGCCGCACGCCGAGCAGGACCTGTTCCACAGCGTGCAGGAACACTGGCAGGCGCGCGAGCTGGACAACTCCTACAACACGCGTGAGGATCGCTTCTCGCTGCGAGCCAACGTGCCGGTCCACGCCACGCTGCGCGACTACGCGGTGCTGCGCCCAGGCGGAGTCGAGATCACCGTCCTGCCCACGCCCGGTCACACGACCGGCTCGGTGAGCCTGCTGGCCGAGGTGGACGGCGCCCACGTGGCCTTCACCGGCGACCTCATCTACGCGCCGGGCAAGGTCTGGTCGCTGGCCTCGACCCAGTGGTCCTACAACGGCGCCGAGGGCGTGGCGGCCAGCGTCGCCTCGCTGCTGGACCTGCGCGACCGCGCCCCCGACATGCTGCTCCCTTCGCACGGGGCCCCCATGTCCGATCCCACGGAAGCCATCGACCTGCTGGTGAAGCGGCTGCGGCGCCTGATGCGCGAACGCAAGCAGAACCCGCGGCTCCTCGAGCTGCGCGATCGCCCCTTCGAACGGCTCACTCCCCACCTGCTCCGCAACCGGACCGCGATGGCGTACCACTACGTCCTGCTCTCGCAGAGCGGCAAGGCGCTGTTCATAGACTTCGGATACGACTTCGTGACCGGCATCGCCGCCGGCTACGACAGGGCCTCGCGCCGGCCATGGCTGTACACGCTGCCCGCGCTGAAGCGCGACTTCGGCGTGACGTCGGTGGACGTGGTCATCCCCACCCACTACCACGACGACCACGTCGCGGGTCTCAACCTGCTCAGGCGGGTCGAGGGCACCGCCGTGTGGGCGGCCGACCTCTTCGCCGACGTGCTCGAGAGGCCCACTGACTTCGACCTGCCGTGCCTGTGGTACGACCCCATACCCGTGGACCGCCGTCTGCCGCTGGAGACGCCCGTCGCCTGGGAGGAGTACGCGCTGGTGCTGCATCACTTGCCCGGGCACACCCACTTCGCGGTGGCGGTGGAGTTCGAGGTGGACGGCAAGAGGGTCGTCGCCACGGGCGACCAGTACCAGGGCGGCGAGTCGCCGCTGTGGAACTACGTCTATCAGAACGGTTTCGGGGTGGGCGACTACGTGAAGAGCGCCGAACTCCTGGGACGCATCCGCCCGGACCTGATCCTGACCGGTCACTGGGAACCGCACTGGCCGGACGACGCCTACTTCAGGGCGCTCAGACGCGGCGGCAAGGTCCTCGACCAGCTGCATCGCGAGGTGTTGCCGCCCGAGCGCCTCGACGAAGGTCCGTTCGGCGCCGGCGGGCCGAGCGCGCGGATCCTGCCCTACCGTTCAGAGATGACGGTAGGCGAGGAGCGGGAGATCGAGGTGCGAGTGAGGAACCCCGATACGTGCGAGCAGCCGGTTGAGGTGGAGCTGGAGGCTCCCGCCGGCTTCTCGGTCTCACCCCGGACCGCGTCGCAGGTCGTGCCGGCACGGTCGGCCGCGACGCTCAGGTTCGCCCTCAGAGCGGACGGTCCGGCTGACCGCCGCAGGCAGCTGCTGACGGCCGACGTGACGCTGGGTGACCGCAGGTACGGCCAGGTGGCAGAGGCCATCGTGAGGGTGACGGCGCCGGACGCTCCGCGACCGGCCGCGTCACCGCACCGGACAGGGTTCGAGACTTGACTCCCACCGTCTCCTTCATGGGCGCGAACTACGTCGCCAGGCAACTCGACTACCACATGACGGGCGGTTGGGGACAGGGCGACAGGGCGGCCAGCGAGCACTTCCGACCCATCGAGACCTTCCGGGACCGGTTCGCCGCGATCGTGGGCGACGTGGCCGCCATGGGTTTCAGAGCGATGGACGTGTGGACCGGTCACATCTCCCCGCAGTGGGTGACCGGCGAGCATCTGGCTCTGGCGCGCGAGGTCCTCGACGAGTACGGCGTCGTCGTGCCCAGCCTGGGCGGCTGGTTCGGTTCGACCCGCGAGGAGTTCGCCGCCACCTGCCGCATCGCCGAGGCCCTGGATTGCCCTGTGCTGGGCGGCTCCACGTCGCTGCTGGGCAAGGACAGGGATCACCTCTTGACGGTCCTGAGCTCAGCCGGGCTGCGGCTGGGGGTAGAGAACCACCCTGAGCGGTCGCCGCAGGAACTGCTGGCTCGGTTGGGCGAGCCCCATCCGCTCATCGGCGTGACGGTGGACACCGGTTGGTTCGGCACGCAGGGCTACGACGCTGCCAGTGCCCTCAAGGGGCTCGCTGACGTCCTCTTCTACGTGCACCTGAAGGACGTGCTCGCGGTCGGCGAACCGCACGTCACCTGCCGCTGGGGGGCGGGGGTAGTGCCCATGGAGCGGTGCGTGCGCACGCTCCTGGAGAGCGGCTACGAGGGAGCGTTCTGCATCGAGCACGAGCCCGAGGACCACGACCCCACCGAGGACGTCCTGGCCAGCAAGGCGTTGCTGGAGTCCTGGCTGAGGGCGCCGTGAACGGGGCCTCCCCGGTGAGGGTGGCGATCGTGGGCTGCGGCAACATCGCGGGGCCGTACGCGGCGTCGCTCGTCACCTACCCCGAGACGCTCCTGGTCGGCGTGGCTGACCTGGACCTGACGCGCGCCGCTGCGCTGGCCGCCCACCACGGCTGCCTCGCTTACCCCGACGTCCCCACCCTGCTCTCGGACCCTGCGGTCGACGTCGTCGTGAACCTGAGCGTTCACACGGCCCACTACGCGGTGACGAAGGCGGCCCTGGAGGCCGGCAAGCACGTCTACAGCGAGAAGCCCCTGGCCCTGACCTCTGAGCAGGCGCACGAGCTCGTGCGCCTGGCCGAGCGACGTGGTCTGCGCCTGAGCTGCTCGCCGTTCACGTTCCTAGGCGAGGCGCAACTCGCCGCCTGGCGGGTGACGGAGGAAGGCATGCTGGGCCGCGTGAGGCTCGCCTACGCCGAGGTCAACTGGGGCCGGATCGAGAGCTGGCACCCGGCTCCGCAGGCCTTCTACGAGGTGGGCGCTCTGTTCGACGTGGGCGTCTATCCGCTCACCCTCTTGACGGCCATGTTCGGACCGGCGCGACACGTGCAGGCGTACGGCCGGGTCCTCAAGCCTGAGCGCACGACCAAGCGCGGCGAGGCTTTCACCGTCACGACCCCCGACTTCGTCACGGCCGCCGTCGAGCTGGAAGCCGGCGTGCTGGTGAGGCTGACGACGAACTTCTACGTAGACCAGCGCGCCAGTCAGCAGGGGATCGAGCTGCACGGGGACAGCGGTTCCCTCCACCTGTCGAGCTGGCAGGAGCCGAACGCGACGGTCAGGGTGGCGAGGTTCGGCGAGGGTTACGAGCCGCTGGGAGACCACACCACGGCCAAGATGCGCTGGGGGGACGGCGTGCTGGAGCTGGCGCGGGCGTTGGCCGAGGACCGGCCGGCCCTGGTGACCGGCGAGCATGCCGCCCACGTGGTGGACATCCTTGTGGCGATAAGCGAGTCTGTGGCAGACGGCCAGCCGAAAACCGTCTCGTCAGGTTTCACCCGGCCGCGACGACCCGAAGGGGCGACCGCGTGACCGAGCCGAGCCCGAGGCGGGAAGCACCCCGCGGTCGCATGCACATGGTCGGCAACGCCCATATCGACCCGGTCTGGCTGTGGGGCTGGACCGAGGGGTTCCACGAGGTCATCGCCAGTTTCAGGAGCGCCCTAGACCGTCTGGACGAGTCCGAAGACTTCCTGTTCGTCTCCAGTTCGGCCGTGTTCTACGCCTGGGTGGAGCGACACGACCCAGCCACCTTCGAGCGCATACGTCGGCGTGTCGCCGAAGGCCGCTGGGAGATCGTGGGCGGCTGGTGGCTGCAGCCGGACTGCAACATCCCCAGCGGCGAGTCGTTCGTCAGGCAGGCGCTCTACGGTCAGCGCTACTTCCTCGACAGGTTCGGCGTCACCGCCAAGGTGGGCTACAACGTCGACTCGTTCGGGCACGCTGCGACACTGCCCCAACTGCTCAAGAAGGCGGGCCTCGATCACTACGTGTTCATGCGCCCGGGCCCACATGAGCTGGGCCTGCCGAGCCGGCTCTTCTGGTGGGAGGGGCCAGACGGCTCCAGGGTGCTCACGTTCCGCATCCCGTTCGAGTACTGCACCTGGGGCAAGGAGCTCGACAAGCACGTGACGCGCTGCGCGGGCGAGATCCGAGACCCCGTG
>JBDZWC010000056.1:0-18146 GCA_040256005.1 Deinococcaceae bacterium
CCGTCGGATCAGCCGTCGCAGCCGTAAAAGTGATCGCCGCCGTCAACGTGGTCTTACCGTGGTCGACGTGGCCGATCGTCCCAACATTCACATGCGGCTTCGTACGCTCGAAAACACCCTTAGCCATCTTCAGTAACTCCCTCTACCGTTAGTCGCTCGAGCCGATGCGCTCAGCGCTTGACGAGCTCTTCCTGGATGCTGCGCGGGACCGGCTCGTAGTGGTCCAGCATCATCGTGAACACGGCACGACCCTGCGTCAGGGAGCGCAGGTCCGTCGCGTAACCGAACATCTCGGCCAGCGGCACGTTGGCCGCCACGACCTGGGCGTTGGCCCGAGGTTCCATGCCTTGGATCTGTCCGCGGCGCGAGTTGAGGCTGCCGATGACGTCGCCCATGTACTGGTCCGGCGTCACGACCTCCACGCGCATGATCGGCTCGAGGATCGTGGCGTCGCCCTTCGTCATGGCCTCGCGGACCGCCATCGAAGCGGCGATCTTGAACGCCATCTCGGAGGAGTCGACCTCGTGGTACGAGCCGTCGTACAGGGTCACCTTCATGTCGACGATCGGGAACCCGAGGAGCGGGCCGGACTGCATGGCCTCCTGGGTGCCCTTCTGCACGGCCGGGATGAAGTCCTTGGGCACGGTGCCGCCCACGACGGCGTTCTCGAACTCGAAGCCGCTGCCGCGCGGGAGGGGCTCGGCCTTGATCTTCACGTGACCGTACTGGCCGCGACCGCCCGTCTGCCTGACGAACTTGCCCTCGACGTCGACCGGCTTCATGATCGTCTCGCGGTAGGCGACCTGCGGGGCGCCCACGTTCGCGTTGACGTTGAACTCGCGCTTGAGGCGGTCCACGATGATCTCCAGGTGGAGCTCACCCATGCCCGAGATCTTGGTCTGGCCGGTCTCGGGGTCGGTCTCGACGCGGAAGGTGGGGTCCTCTTCGGACAGCTTGATGAGCCCGTTGCTGAGCTTGTCCTGGTCGGCCTTCGAGGCGGGCTCGATGGCGACCGTGATGACGGGCTCCGGCACCTCGATGGACTCGAGCAGGATGGGGTGATCGGGGTCGGTCAGCGAGTCGCCGGTCGTCGTGTCCTTGAGCCCGATGACGGCGCCCAGCTCGCCGGCCTCGATGCGCTCGATCTCCTCGCGGTGGTTCGCGTGCATCTTGAGCAGGCGGCCGATGCGCTCACGCTTGCCCTTGCTGGCGTTGTAGACGTACGTGCCGGCCACGAGCGCACCCGAGTAGACGCGCACGAAGACCAGACGGCCGACGTACGGGTCGGAGGCGACCTTGAAGGCCAGGGCGGACGTGGGGGCGTCCACATCAGCCGGACGCTGCGACGGCTCGCCGTCAGGGGTCAGGCCCTTGACCGGCGGGATGTCGAGCGGGCTGGGCAGGTAGTAGCTGACGGCGTCGAGGAGCCGCTGCACGCCCTTGTTCTTGAGGGCCGAGCCGCATAGCACCGGGTAGAGCTTGAGTGCCACGGTGGCGCGGCGGATCGCGGCCCGCAGGGTGTCGGCGTCGATCTCCTCGCCCTCGAGGTAGAGCATGGCGATGTCGTCATCGGCGTCGGCCAGGGTCTCCACGAGCTTGGCTCGCTTCTCCTCCGCCAAGGCCTTGAGGTCGTCGGGGATGTCGGTGACCTCGATGTCTACGCCGATGTCGTCGTTGTAGTACACGGCCTTCATCTCGACGAGGTCGATGAGGCCCTTGAAGGTGTCCTCGGCGCCGATGGGCCACTGGATGGCCAGGCCCGTAGCGCCCAGGCGTTCCTTGAGGGAGCTGAGCACCAGCTGGAAGCTGGCGCCGGTCTTGTCCATCTTGTTCGCGAAGGCGACGCGCGGGACGTGGTACTTGTCCGCCTGCCGCCACACGGTCTCGCTCTGGGGCTCGACGCCCTGGCTGGAGTCGAACACCGCCACGGCGCCGTCGAGGACGCGCATGGAGCGCTCGACCTCCATGGTGAAGTCCACGTGGCCGGGGGTGTCGATGATGTTGATGCGGGTGTCGTGCCAGAAGCACTGCGTCACGGCCGATGTGATCGTGATGCCGCGCTCGCGCTCCTGCTCCATCCAGTCCATCTGGGCGGCACCCTCGTGGGTCTCGCCTACCTTGTGGATGCGTCCGGTGAAGAACAGGATGCGCTCGGTCAGCGTCGTCTTGCCCGCGTCGATGTGGGCGGCGATGCCGATGTTGCGCGTCCGCGCTAGGTCTGTCTTGGTAGCGATCGTCATAGAGGGTACCGTCGTAGCCAGCGGCCCAGGGCTCACCAGCGGTAGTGAGCGTAGGCGCGGTTCGCCTCTGCCATACGCTCGACGTCCTCCTTCTTCTTCACTGCTCCACCACGACCGGCCGCGGCGTCGATGAGCTCACCCGCGACGCGCTCCACCGCGGTGCGCTCGGGCCTGGCGTCGCACGCGGCGACGAGCCACCTGAGCGAGAGGGACTGCGCCCGTCGAGGGATGACCTCCACCGGCACCTGGTACGTGGAGCCGCCTACGCGCCGGCTGCGGACCTCGATCCGAGGCCTGATGTTGTCGAGGGCCTGCCTGACGACCTTGAGAGGCTCCTGACCCGTGCGCTCCTGGATGAGGCGGCAGGCGCCGTAGAAGATGCGGCTGGCGAGGTTCTTCTTGCCACCCTTCATCAGCTTGTTGATGAGGGCGGTGACCGTGGTGTCGCTATATACGAGGTCCGGCTGAAGCTTGCGGACCTCTGCGCGCCTACGACGTCCCATGTCTAACGTGCTCCTGCCTTCGGCTTCTTGGTGCCGTACTTGCTGCGGCCCTGGTTGCGCTGGACGTAACGGCCCACGCCGACGCCCTGGGCGTCGAGCGCGCCGCGAACGATGTGGTAGCGCACGCCCGGCAGGTCCTTGACGCGACCGCCGCGGATGAGGACGACGGAGTGCTCCTGCAGGTTGTGCTTCTCGCCCGGGATGTAGGCGGTGACCTCCTGGCCGCCGGAGAGGCGGACGCGGGCGATCTTGCGAAGCGCCGAGTTGGGCTTCTTGGGCGTCTGGGTCTTGACGGCCGTGCAGACGCCGCGCCGCTGGGGCGATCCCTTCAACGCCGGGGTCTTGCTCTTTCTCTCGATCTTCCGGCGACCCTTCCGGAGCAGTTGGTTAACCGTAGGCAGAACGATCACTCCCTCTTTCTTTCCCCACGCCACGTAGCGCGGAGGTCTCTTGCGGTCGGGCGCCTCACGCCCGAGGTCTATGAGCCTCAAGATCTACGCGTTGCAAGTCGTCGGCTTGCGCGCTTGTTGCACCAACCGAGTTTGAACTCACGACAAACCATCCCCCGGACCCAGCGCTGCGGGCCAGGGGGCGGACAAACCGAACAAGTATAGGGCCACGCCTGCCGGTGACGCAACCCCTGCGATACGTGCGGCGCGGACCGGGCCCGTCAGCCCCTTACCGGCGACCTCCGACGTTTCAGGTCAGGGACCTGTGGCTCTCATCCACGGGCCCTAGCTTGGGATGTGGGCGTCGAGTCGACAAGGACCACCAGATCCAACGAGGCCCCCGGCTCGCACGTCGTGTGGTCTTCGGAGTCCGTCCCGGCCCCGTTCCCCAAGCACATCGAGCTGGCGCTCGCGAAGCTGACGGAGCGCCCGCCGCGAGGGGGCGACTGGGTGCACGAGGTCAAGTTCGACGGTTACCGCCTTGCCGCGCGCCTGAAGGACGGCGCCGTGCAGCTCATCACCCGCAACGGCCTGGACTGGACCGACAGGTTCCCGAGCGTCGCGGCTGCCGTGAAGGAGCTGGGCGCAGAGACGGCCGTGCTCGATGGTGAGGTCATCGCCGTCGGAGCGGACGGCAAGCCGGACTTCGGTGCGCTGCAGCGCGCCGCCCAACCGCGCTCGGCCAACCCGAGGGCAGGCCGGGCGCGCCTCAGCTACCAGGTCTTCGACCTCCTCTACATGGACGGCCGCGACTACCGCCCCGCGCCCCTCGAGGAGCGCAAAGCGGCGCTCAGGCGGCTGCTGCAGGGCGTCCGCGGCGCGCTGCGCTACACCGACCACCTCGAGGTGTCCGGCACCGACGTCTACGAGCACGCCTGCCGCCTCGGTCTCGAGGGCGTCGTGTCCAAGCAACTGGGCTCGCCGTACCGCTCCGGCCGCACCGACGACTGGCTCAAGACGACCTGCCTGCAGACGGACGACCTCGTGGTAGGCGGGTTCACCGGTCCGCGCGGCTCGCGCACCGGCTTCGGGGCCCTGCTGCTCGGCCGCCCGGTGCCCGGCGGTGGTCTGCGGTTCGTGGGCAAGGTGGGCACGGGATTCGGCCGCGGTGGTATCGCGGCGCTGGCGGAGCGCCTCGACCCCATCACGACGGACATCTCGCCTTTCGTCGAGCGGCTGCCGGCCGACGCGATCAGGACGGGCGTCACCTGGGTAGAACCGCGGCTCGTCGTGGAGGTCGCCTACTCCGGCGTCACCGACGGCGGCAGGCTGCGCCACCCGCGCTACGGTCACCTTCGCGAGGACAAGGACCCATCCGAGGTGGCGCCCGCGCCGGCGGACGCGGACCACGTGCCCCTGGCAGCGAGCGACCCGGACGACGAAGCTGGTGAGCATGGAGGCGAGAGCGTGGCCGAGCCCGTGGTGAAGCGAGGCAAGAGCGAGGCGGAGGTGGCCGGCGTCCGGCTCACGAACGCCGGTCGCGTGCTCTACCCGGAGCAGGGCGTCACCAAGTTGGACCTGGCCGAGTACTACGCGGCCGTGGGCGAGGAGCTACTGCGCCGGGCGGCGCGGCGGCCCCTGGCTCTGGTCAGGTGCCCCGAGGGCACGGCTCAGCAGTGCTTCTACCAGAAGCACCCCGGTCCCTCGTTCGCCCCCGGGCTGCCGCGGATCCCCATCCAAGAGAAGGAGGACGTGGACGACTACGTGTACCTGGAGTCCGTGTCCGACCTCGTGTCGCTCGTGCAGCTTGGTGTGCTGGAGGTCCACGCATGGGGTAGCACCGTCGACCATCTGGAGCAGCCGGACATCCTGGTGTTCGACCTCGACCCAGGTCCCGGCGTGAAGCTCGACTACGTCAAGACGGTCGCCC
This sequence comes from Deinococcaceae bacterium, assembly GCA_040256005.1. Taxonomy (GTDB): domain Bacteria; phylum Deinococcota; class Deinococci; order Deinococcales; family Trueperaceae; genus DASRWD01. Next base: position 5,063 of record JBDZWC010000056.1, read on the forward strand.
GACGGCTCAGGGACTTGCTCACGCGGCTGGGCTTGGGCGCGTTCCTGCGCGCCACCGGGGGCAAGGGCCTCCACGTCGTCGTGCCGCTCACGCCGGAGGCCGACTGGGACGAGGTCAAGGGCTTCGCAAAGGCCATCGCCGACGCCTTGGCCGCGTCGGACCCCGACAGGCTCACCACCAACCTCTCCAAGTCCAAGCGCGACGGGAAGGTCTTCGTCGATTACCTGCGCAACGGCCGGGGCTCGACCGCCATCGTCAACTACTCGACGCGTTCGCGCGAGGGCGCTCCGGTGGCGGTGCCGCTGCGGTGGGAAGAGCTGGGCCGGCTCGAGCACCCGGGCGCCTACGACGTCGCGGGGGCTCGCAAGCGCCTGGCCGCGCTCAAGCAGGACCCGTGGGAGGGGTTCGAGGAGTCCGCGGTGCCGTTGTCGCGGGCGCTGGCGTCGCTCTCGGACCTGGAGCCGCCGTCGTGAGCGCCAGGGCGATCTGGAAGGGCGTGCTCCGGCTCGAGGACGTCGAGGTGCCCGTCAAGCTGTACTCGGCGATCGAGGACAAGCGGGTCTCATTCCGGCTCCTCCATCGCGAAGACGGCGTGCCCGTGAAGCAGGTGATGGTGAACCCCGACACGGGCAAGGTCGTCGAGTACGAGGACATACAGCGCGGATACGTGACCCCGGAGGGCCGCATCGTCAGCCTCGATCCGTCCGAGCTCGATGAGCTCGAGCCCGAGCCGTCGCGCGACATCGAGGTCCTGCGCTTCGTGCCGCCTGACGCCATCGAGCACCGGTGGTTCGAGCGTCCCTACTACCTCGGCCCGGACGGTGACGCCGACGCCTACTTCGCGCTGGCGGCGGCCCTGGCTCGGGTGGAGCGGGTTGGCGTCGCCCGCTGGGTGATGCGGGCCAAGGAGTACCAGGGCGCCCTCCGTCTCCACGAGGGCTACCCCATGCTCGTAACGCTCAAGCACGCCGAAGAGGTGCTGCCCCTGGAGGAGTTCGAGCCGCGGTCCGAGAAGGACCTCGACGAGAAGCAGCTGAAGATGGCCAGGCAGCTCATACAGATGTTGGCGGACGATTTCGAGCCGGAGGCGTACCAGGACGAGTACCGCGAGAGCGTGCTGGCGCTCATCGAGAGCAAGCGGGAAGGCAAGAAGGTACGCCCGAAGAAGGCGCCCAAGCGCCCGCGGACCGACGACCTCACCGCAGCCCTGGAGCGTAGCCTGGCGGCCGGGGGCGACAAGGCGGCTGCCAGTGCCTAAGGCCGGAGCCAAGTCCACGAGGGCCAAGCAGTCCTCCGGCTCCAAGAAGGAGGCCAAGGGAGCGTCCGAGGGCAAGGGCGGCAAGGCGAAGGGCGCGAAGGGCGAGGGGAAGAGCCGCACGCCCCGTGGACGGCCCGTCTGGTCCGGCACCCTGGCGTTCGGACTGGTGACCCTCCCCGTCGAGCTCTACCCCACCACCAGGCCCGGCGGGATCTCGCTGCGCATGATCGCTCCGGACGGTACCCCCCTGTCTCGCCGCTACTTCTGTGAGGCTGACGGGGAGGTACTCTCCGCCGACGAGATCGTTCGCGGGTACCCCGTGGGGGACGACGAGTTCGTGATGGTGGAGGACGAGGAGCTCGAGGCGCTCGATCCGGACCGTTCACGCGTCATAGACCTCGACGTCTTCGTGCCTCGTGCTGACCTCGACCCGAGCTATGTGCAGAACACGTACGTGCTCCTGCCCGGGAAAGACGCGGCCACCGCCTACCGCTTGCTGGTGGCCAGCATGGAGGAGGAGGACCGTGCCGGCATCGCCACCTTCGTGATGCGCGGTACCTCTTACCCCCTGGCGATCGTCTCGGTAGGGGGCACGCTGAGGGGCATGACGCTGAGGTACCACGACGAGGTGCGCTCGCCCGAGGACGTGGGCCTGCCCGAGCTCGAGACAGCCGACGTGGACGACGTCAAGGCGATCGAAGCCGCCGTCAAGGCACTCGCGGCCGACGCCCTGGCCACGTCCGAGTTCCAGGACGAGCGCAAGGAACGCATCACCAAGCTGGTCGAGAAGCGGCTCAAGTCGGGCAAGGGGGTACACGAGGCACCGGAGGAGGAGGAGCCGTCGGACGACGAGGACGAGACCGTCATCGTCGACGTCATGCAGCTTCTCAAGGAGAGCCTCGGGAAGGCCGCGCGGGCCTAGCTCTCCGGCCGCGTCTTGCGGCTCCGAACTACGCGGGCCACGCGCCTAGGCCGCAGGACGCCGGGCCCGGGACAGGGCCGTCCGCGCCCTCAACACCTTCTCCTCGGCCTCCTCGACGCTGTCCGCCGTCGCCGTCAGATGACCCATCTTGCGTCCCGGCCGGGCTTCCGACTTGCCGTACAGGTGCAGGGCGACACCCGGCACGCGCAGCGCTGCGGCTAAGTCAGGGTCGCCGTCCGACCACAGATCACCGAGCAGGTTGGCCATCGCCGCGGGCCTTGGCAGGACCGTCGAGCCCAGCGGCAGCCCGCACACGGCCCTCAACTGCTGCTCGAACTGGCTCGTCTCCGCCGCTTCGATCGTCAAGTGTCCAGAGTTGTGGGGCCGCGGGGCGATCTCGTTGACCAGCAGCTCGCCGGCCCGGTCGAGGAAGAACTCCACGCAGCACAGGCCGACCAGCTCCAACCGTGCGGCGACCCGCTCGGCCTCCTCCCTGGCCGCCGCGACGACAGCCGGGCCGACCGGCCCCCAGCTGGTGACGCCGCCTGTGAACGGGGCGAGCGTGACGTCGAGCACCTGGCCCACATGACGGTTGAGGAAGGGCGCGTAGGTCGCCGTGTCCCCGTGCGGGCCACGCGCCACCACGACAGAGAGCTCCGCTGCCAGGTCTACGCGCTCCTCCACGACGAGCGCGCCCGCTCCGGCCAGGGCGGTCACGGCGGCCCTCACCGCGTCGCGGTCCTCGATCACGACCTGGCCCTTGCCGTCGTAGCCGAAACCCGCGGTCTTCACCACGCACGGCACACCTACCTCCTCCACGGCGGCAGGGACCTCGCTCACGTCGCCCACGAGCCGGAACCGCGCGGTCGGGATGCCGTGCAGGCGCAGGAAGACCTTCTCGCGGCCGCGGTGCTGGGTGGTGTGGAGCGCTGCCGGTGACGGCCTGACGAGGCCCACCTCGGAAGCCGCCTCCAACGCGGCGCTGGAAACGTTCTCGAACTCGAACGTGAGCACGTCGACGGACTCGGCGAAGGCGCGCATGGTCCTCTCGTCGTCGAGACGCGCCGAGAAGTGGCGGTCGGCGACGGCCGCCGCGGGCGGGCTGTCGCCGGGGGCGAGAACGTTGAAGCCGAGGCCCATGCGCCGCGCCGCCAGGCCCAGCATCCGCCCCAACTGACCCCCGCCCACCACGCCGATCGTCACGCGGGGTAGGAGACGACCGCCGGGGCTCATGGCTCGAAGCTGCTCGACGGCAACGTGGCGCTCTCGGCAGCGGCCGCCTGCTCGCGCCGGTAGTCGATCAGGCGCTCGCGCAGCTCCGGCCGCGTCAGGGCGAGGATCGCCACGGCCATGAGCGCCGCGTTGAAGGCCCCTGCCTCCCCTATCGCCAGCGTCCCCACCGGCACGCCCTTCGGCATCTGGACGATCGACAGCAGCGAGTCCACGCCGGACAGCGCGGAGCTGCGCACGGGGACGCCCAGCACCGGCAGGTGCGTCTGCGCGGCGATCATGCCGGGGAGGTGCGCGGCTCCGCCGGCGCCCGCGATGATCACCTCCACGCCACGGTCCGCCGCTCCTTCGGCGAAGGCCGCCATGCGCTCCGGCGTGCGGTGGGCGGACACGACCTTGCAGACGCGAGGCACCCCGAAGCCAGCGAGGACCTCGTCGGCGTGCCTCATGGTCTCCCAGTCGCTGGCGCTGCCCATGACCACGGCCACGAGCGGAGCCTCGCCCCCGGCTCCGTCCGCGCTGCGGTCCTCACGCTCGGCGGTGGCGCGGTCCAGCCGGTCCCTTACCGCCAGCCAGGCGGGCCCGTCCGCCGGCCTCTCCACCAGCACCTCCCCCAGTCCCAAGCCGTCGAGGTGACGGACCGCGGCGTAGAGCTCGCGTCCGAACCCGACAGGGTCGCTCGGCAAGACCAGCCAGCGAGCGTCCGCCGGCACCGGTTCAGTGCCGGTGAAGCGGGCGAAGGGAACGGCGCCTGTCGGCGGCCGGCGTGCGATGACACCCGTTTTGGCGCTCACGCCGCGCTCGAGGTCCTCGCTGCTCGCCTGGCGGAGCGGGGTAGCGGGGGCGTAGTGACGCGGCAGCGTCCCGGGGGCGCGCGGTGCCCCCGGCCCCGGCCCGGTCACGGGCACCACGGTCGCGATCCGTTCAGCCGGAAGCGAGCCGGGCCTGAGGAGGCGGACGGTCCCGTGCGAGAGGTCCAGGATCGTCGACTCCAGACCGTGGCGGGTTCGGCCGCCATCGAGCACGACCATCTCGTCATCGTCAGGGAACTCGTCCATGACGTGACTGGCGTCCGTGGGGCTCACCCGACCGAAGCGGTTCGCCGATGGGGCTACCACGGCTCCACCGAACGCCGACAACAGCTCAGCCGCGACCGGGTCCGCGGGGACGCGGACCGCCACGGTGTCCTGGCCTCCCGTCACCGCCCGCGGCACGTCGTCGCGAGCCGGCAGCACCAGGGTCAGCGGTCCGGGCCAGAACCTGGCTGCCAGCTCCGCTACCACCCTGCGCGTCTCGTCGGAGACGGCCGTCTCGTCCGCCCAGTCCCACAGGTGGCCGGCGTCCGGCAGGTGCACGATGAGTGGATGGTCGGCCGGCCTGGCCTTGGCAGCGAAGACCCTGGCAACGGCTGCCCCGTCGCTGGCCGAGGCTCCCAGGCCGTAGACGGTCTCCGTCGGGAACGCCACCAGTCCGCCGGCACGCAGATGCGCGGCCGCGCTGGCGATGCCGCTCGGGTCGGCGGGCAGGAGGCGTGCCATGGACGCGAGCGAGCATAGCAACGCTAGACTGCTCTCATGTTCGGCCTGTTCCGACGCCAGGACCCGCGTTTCAAGGAGGACGGCAACTTCCTGCTCTGCCAGGTGAGGACGGACGCCCATGGCGAGGTGATCAAGGTTCGCCTCTCCAAGACGTCGGAGATGAGCGTCACCGGCGGCGGGTACTTCGTCCGCAAGGCGCTCGTCGGCCCCGGCAGCCTGGACAACGCGACCCTCGAGGTCACGCTGAACCGCTCGCACAAGGTGCTGAACGCCGTGTGCGACGGTGGCGACCTGCTGCGGGTCAGCGAGTGGGAGGCGTAGGGCGGTCCCCTAGGCGCGCCCGCGCACGGTGCGGGGACGCCCGTACTGCTATCATCGGCCCGTGCCAATGAACGAAGACGCGATCCTGTCGTTCTCCGCTCCGCTCGTGGGCCGGAGGCGACTGATCGTCACGCCCGCGCCGGTGCTCGAGCTGGCTTACGCGTACTACTACCTCAAGCGCCGGCTGGACCGCGACCGGGACGGTGAGCTCACCTGGGTGCGGCAGCTCCGGGAGAGCGGCGGCGCCACCGTAGACGCCGTCAGGCGGTCGTGGGAGAAGGGCGAGGTGATGGCGCTCGGCCACGAGCTGCTGCTGGCAGCTTGCAGCCTGGGCTACGCCCTGGACGGGACGCCGGACAGGTTCCTGGCGGACTTCCCCTCCCTGCCCGGCCGGGTGCTGGAGGGACTGGCTCAGATCGCCAAGGACATGGACGCGGACACCCCGGAGGAGCGCGACAAGAAGTACGCCCAGCTGGAGTCGCAGCTCGAGGGCCTGAGCCGGCCCGACGTCGCCCACGGCATCCAGGACGCCCTGACGGCGCTGTGGGGGTTCCTGCAACCGGCCTGGGAGCGCGAGGGCAGGGCGGTGAGCGAGGCCGCCGCCAGGGAGTTCGAGGCTGAGGTGGAGCTGACCGGCGACCTGCTGTCGGCGCTGCCCGAGCACCACTTCGTGCGCTTCGAGGGGGCGGCCGACTCGTTCCGGAAGGCCCAGGAAGAGGGCGGCCGGTTCGTCGTGGTCCCGCTCTTCTTCGCCTCCCAAGGCGGCTTCCACCTCGACTTCGGTGGCGTCGATTACGTGGGTTACGGGGTCCATGCCGAGAGCCTCTTCGCGCAGCAGCAGACCGAGCTGTCGGACCTGGCGGGCAAGCTCAAGGCGTTCAGCGACCCTACTCGCCTCCTCCTGATGGTGCTCATCGGCCGGCTGTCGCAGTTCCCGCTCACCGTGGGGGACCTGGCCAAACAGGTCGGTGTCAGTCAACCCACGACCAGCGGTCACCTGAAGCTCCTCAAGGAGATGGGCTTGGTCGAGGTCGCGAAGAAGGGCAACCGCTCCTACTACCACCTCGACGAGCGTTCCGTTCGCGACGTCATAGACGAGCTGCAGCGCTCCCTGGTCGGCTGAGCCGGCCCTGGCCTGTCTGGCCTGCCGCGCCACGCGTCCGGCGGCGGTCGCGGCTAGGACGCGTCCGGCCGTCAGGGCCGCGACGGTTCGAACGCGAACCCCACCTATATCGCTCGCCACCTATTGACATCTATCTCGGCAGGCTCCTATAGTTGTTCATAGGAGGTGGCCGATGTTCTACACGGTCGAACAGCTTAGGCAGCTCACCCAAGACCGGATCGCCAGCAACGTTCGGTCGGCGAAGGCTGCCCACAGCACGCGAATCAGGCGAGACAACTACAGCCGCTGAACACCGGCGGCAGCTACCCCAGGCCAGCGCGCTCCACCCCTCCTCCAACCAAGGGTGCGGCGCGCTTCTCCTTTAACGGTTCATAGGTCTACACCTACGCGGCAGCGTAGGCGACTGCGGCAGCGGTGTCACTGCGCGCTCGTGAGGTCCGGCCTCAGGGCCCGCGCCTCCCGCAGGTATACGTGGACCATCTCGCTCTGCGAGCGACGCGTGTTGACCTGCATCATCACCCTGACGCAACGCTTGAGGCGACCCGGCACCGGGATCTCCTGGTTGCACAGCAGCGGTACCATGTTCATGCCCAGCTCCCTGGCGGCCTCCGCCGGGAAGGTGGAGGTGAGGTCAGAGGTGGTCGTGAAGAAGATCGACGCGATGACGTCGAAATCTACGACCCCGTTGGCTTCCAGCATGGCCGTGAGCAGCTCCCTCGTCGCTTCCAGCACGAGCTCGGGGACGTCCTCGGCGACCGTCGTGGCGCCACGCACACCTCTCAACCAGTAGGGCCCCTGATCCATGCGGCGGAGTGTACCAGCAGCGCGCTGTCGGCCCCGAGCGGGCCGGGCGCCGTCAATACTTAGGGCCATGAGCGATGTGATCCCCGCCGAGCCGTCGTGGTTCGACCTGAGCGCAGATCAGCGTGCCCTCCTGGGGCCGCTGCGGGAGGTGCTGCGCGACGAGGTGGCGCCAGGCGCCGCCGAACGCGACGTCACGGGAGAGTTCCCACGTCAGCTCGTCGCACGCCTCGGTGAGCTGGGGCTGTTCGGGCTGCAGGTCCCGGAGCGCTACGGCGGCTCCGGGCTAGACACGCAGACGGCGGCCCTGGTGATCGAGGAGGTCGCGGCCTTCGACGGCTCCCTGGCCCTCACCGTCGCCTCCCACAACTCCCTCTGCCTCGGGCATCTGTTGACCGCGGCCGACGAGCGGCAGAAGGAAGAGTGGGTGCCAGCCCTGGCCACGGCCGAGCGGCTCGGGGCCTGGTGCCTCACCGAGCCCACGGCCGGCTCCGACGCCGCGTCTCTGCGCACACGCGCCCGCCTCGAGGGCGATCACTACGTGATCGACGGCAGCAAGGTCTTCATCACCCAGGGCACCGTGGGCAGCACCTACGTGGTCATGGCGCGCACCTCCGAGCCCGCGGCGGGCCGCGAGCGGTCACACGGGATAAGCGCGTTCGTCGTCGAGGGCGCGACGCCGGGGCTGATACGCGGCAAGCCCGAGAAGAAGCTCGGCCTGTCCAGCTCGGACACGACGCCACTCACCTTCGAGGGGATGCGCGTGCCCGCCGTCGACCTGCTGGGCCCGGAGGGCGAGGCGTTCGCTGACGTGTCGCACGTGCTCACCGGCGGGCGTATCGGGATCGGCGCCATGGGTATCGGCCTTGGCAGGGCGGCGCTGGAGGTAGCGCTCGCGTACTCGGTCGAACGCAGGCAGTTCGGCAAGCCCATCGCTAAACACCAGGCGATCTCGTTCAAGCTGGCCGAGATGGCTACGGAGCTCGAGGCGGCGCGGCTGCTGGTACGCAAGGCGGCCGCCCTGCGCGACGCCGGCCGCGAGCACACCGCGGCAGCCGCCATGGCGAAGCTGAAGGGCAGCGTGGCCGGCGTGGCCGCGTGTGACGCCGCTATCCAGGTGCTGGGTGGCTACGGGTACACGAAGGACTACCCCGTGGAGCGCTTCTGGCGCGACGCACGCCTCACCCGCATCGGTGAGGGCACCGACGAGATCCAGCACCTGATCATCGCCCGCGACCTGTTGCGAGCGGCCGGCGGCTGAACCAAGCACCTGACCGCTGGGAAGGCCTCAGGCCGCCGCCGCCTGCCTGACCGCCCCAGCGCCGATGCTCGCGTCCAGGACCTCGTCTGGAACGGCCCTCATCGCGCGCAGCAGGAGGGCCGGCCCCGCGCCCGGCCGGTGCGCCCCCTCGGTTAGCACCCGACGCCACGTCCTCGCCCCGGCCACGCCCTTGAGCAGGTTGAGCATGTGCTTCGTGATGGGCGCGAGGGGCGTGCCTCGGGCTGTCTCCTCGGCTGCGTAGTCGATCATCGCCTCGATGACGGCCCTGCGCGATACGCGTCGTTCGGTGCCCGACAGCGCCGGGTCCACGGCGGCCAGCAGCGTGGGGTCCTCGTAGAACGCCCGGCCGATCATGACCCCGTCCACCTGCCGCAGGTGTTGGGTCGCATCCGGGACGTCCCTCACCCCTCCGTTGAGCTCCACCCAGAGGCTCGGACGGTCGCGCTTGAGGCGGTACACCTCGCCGTACCGCAGGGGCGGGACAGAGCGGTTCTCCTTCGGTGAGAGCCCCTTGAGCCATGCTTTCCTGGCGTGAACGACGTAAGCGACGCTGACCCCGCCAGAAGAGCGCTCGACGAGGTCGACGAACCGTAGGAGGTCCTCGTAGGCGTCGGCAGAGTCGATGCCGATGCGGTGCTTGACGCTGACGGGCAGCCCGCTCTGCGCCATCGCCGCCAGGCACTCGCCGACCAGGCGGGGCTCGGCCATCAGGCAGGCGCCGAAGCTACCGCTCCTAACGCGGTCGGAGGGGCAACCCACGTTGAGGTTGACCTCCTGGAAGCCGGCCGCCGCGCCCGCTGTAGACGCCTCGAGCAGCTCGGCGGGATCCGAGCCCCCGAGCTGGAGCACGACCGCGCCCTCCTCGCGCGTGCGGGCCAGCAGCCTCTCACGCACGCCGTGCACGACCGCCTTGGCAGTGACCATCTCCGTGTACAGCAGGACGTCGCGAGACAACAGGCGAGCCAGGCGCCTGAAGTGCCTGTCGGTGAGCGCCATCATAGGCGCGACCGAGATCCTGGGCCTCGCCTCGCCGCCGCTGCGGTCGGTCACGCCGTGTGGGCCGGCTCGAGCCGACGGGGCTTGCGGAACTCGATGTTCTCCCACTCGCCGTCCTCGATCACCTCGAGGCCCGGGTTCCTGGCTCGGAACAACGCTACGACGTCCTGGACCAGGTCGTCCGGCGTGCTGGCGGCGGACGTCACGCCGACGGCCGTGACGCCGTCCAACCACTCCTCGCGCACGTCGGCCGCAGATTCGATGCGCCTGGCGTTGCCCGTGATGTCGTGCGCCAGCTCGACCAAGCGCATGCCGTTGGAGGACGCCGCGCTGGTGACGACGAGGAAGAGGTCCACCTGTGGGGCGATGGCACGCACCGCGTCCTGGCGGTTCTTGGTGGCGAAACAGAGGTCGTCCGAAGGCGGCACCACCAGGTTCGGGAAGCGCTCCTTGAGCACGTCGATCGTGCGCATCGTGTCGTCGACCGACAGGGTGGTCTGGGTCAACACCACGACCCTGTCGGGATCAGGCACCTGGACGGTCTCGGGATCGGCCAGAGCCGGGTCGTGCTTCCTGTTGCCGACGACCGACACGACGGTGGTGCGGTCGGGCGCTTCACCACGCGTGCCGATGACCTCCTGATGGGTCGTCGAATCGCCGACGAGGAGTATGTGGAAGCCCTTCTCGGCGTAGCGCTTGGCCTCGTTGTGGACCTTGGTCACCAGGGGGCAGGTGGCGTCCACCGTGGCGAGCCTGAGCTCTTGGGCGCGCTGCCGGACGACTGGGCTCACGCCGTGGGCACTGAAGACGACGGTGTGACCGATGGTCCGCCCGCTCGCCTCCGCCCTCTCGCGAGCCAGGGCGAGGTCGCCCAGGTCTTCCACGAAGGTCACCCCGTGGCTGGCCTCGAGGCGCGACACGACCGTCTGGTTGTGGACGATGTCGTGATAGACCGCTATGCCGCCCTCGCCGCGCCGGGCCGCCGCTGCCGCCTCCTCCTCCACCGCCTGGATCGCCATGACGACGCCGGCGCAGAACCCGCGCGGCTTGGCGAGAAGTAGTCGCTCGATCATGCGCCCCGATGATAACGGCGGCGCCGAGCGGTTCGGGTCTCCCTAGCCCCCGCACAGACAACCAGGGGCCGGTCGCAAGCGCCTTGTTCGCGCCCGACAGGGCGTGATACAGTCGCGTCTGCTGCTTCGAGCGGCAGGCATGCGAGAAGGTGGGGGCGATTAGCTCAGCTGGTTAGAGCGCGTCGCTGATAACGACGAGGTCGGTGGTTCGAGTCCACCATCGCCCACCAACGAAAGACTTCGGGGCGCACACCGGATAAGCGGAGTGCGCCTCTTCCCTTTCCTCGGTGAGGTCCGCTCGTCTCGGCCCTCGTACCGGCCGAGAGGGTAATCGAGAGTCGACGGTCACTCGACAGCGAAGACGTCGCGCCGCGCGCCCAGGGTGAGCTCGACCCTGAAGGTTGCGCTGCCACGCTGCACGGTCAGGACGATCGTCTGCCCGATCTCCTTGTTCCTGATCTCGGCCAGCAGGTCGTAGAAGGTGGGCGTGGCGCGGCCGTCGACCGCGACGATCACGTCCGCCCTGGGCACCATCCTCACGGAGCCGTCTGGGCCCTGCAGGCGCTCCTGCGTCATGCTGCGGAGGCCCGCCTTGTCGGCCGGCCCGCCGCTCTGCACGCGATCCACGATGGGGCCCGGCCTGGCGCCGAGGTAGTAGGGCGACGCGTTGGGGTCGTAGTCGCTACCCGGCGACCAGGTGAACCCGATGACGGGCACGTCGCGCCTATGGCCGCTGATCACCGCCTGGAACAGTTCGCCGTCGCGCACCACCGGCACGGCGTAGCTGGCGTAGGAGCTGGGGAGCCTGGTACCCCTCAGGTAGGGCGGCACCCACTCCTGCGAGGACATGGCCGACGGGTTGAAGCTGATGTAGCTGACCACGCCGACGACCTCGCCGCGCGCGTTGACGACCGGACCGCCCGAGTCACCCGGCGCGAGCGAGTTGGTCAGCTCGATCGTGCCGCTGGCGAAGTCCGCCCGACCCGCCTCCACGCCGAGCCGCGTGACCCTTCCGGCACGTGCCGCCAGGAAGTCCCCGCGGCTGTTGCCGATGGCCACGACCTCGTCACCGACGCGGGGCCTCTCGGAGGCGGCGGGCAGGTACTCCACCGGACCGTCCACGTGGGCCTGCAACGTCGCGACGTCCATGTAGATGTCGTAACCCACCAGGTCGAGAGGGTACTCGTCGTCGTTGGCGGTGACCGCCACGAGGCGACTGGGGCACGGCTGGTTCGAGTTCTGATCGACGACGTGGTACGCGGTCATCACAAGGCCGTCGGCCGACACGAAGAAACCGGTACCGACACCGAGCACGGCACCCACCCTGCCCTCGGTACAGCGGGCCTCTATGCGCACCGCAGAATCACGTGCCGAGTGGTACGCGACCAGCAGCTCGCCCTTGGGGCCCTCGACCGGCGGGGGCCCCTGCACGTGCATGAGCTGCGGCTCCTCGCGCCGCAGCTGGGTGGCCAGGACCGCCGTCAGGGCCAGTGTGAACATGAGCAGCCAGGTGAACGGACGGGGCCCAGACACGCCACCATGATATTTGACGCGCGCAGCTCGGCGGTATCATCGTTCGCATGTCTCAGCAGCCGGACAACCGCCCCGACCCGAACTACCGCGAGAAGCTGGCCGAGGCGGCTCGTACCGCGCGCGACTGGGACGGTCCCATCGTCGTCCTCACCCACGTCGACCCCGACGGCGATGCGATCGGCAGCTGCCTGGCTTTGACCCGCGCGCTACGGACGCTGGGCAAGGACGTCACCTTCGCGACGACACCGCCCCGCTACCTGCGCTTCCTCGCTCACGAAGGCGAGCACGTCGAGGAGATCGCCAGCCTGCCGGCCGGCGCCCTGCTCTTCGTCCTCGATGTCGCCGACAGGCCCAGGGTCGCCGGCGGCCCGGTGGAGGGCGCGGAGTTCGTGATCAACATCGACCATCACGGCACCAACGACCGCTTCGGCGACATCGCGGTGGTACAGCCGGACAAGGCCGCCACGGCGCTGCTCATCAAGGAGCTCATCGACCTGCTGGGGGTCGAGTGGACGCCCGACATCGCCACGCCGTGTCTGACCGGCCTGATCACGGACACCGGGAACTTCAGGTTCGGCAACACGAGCCGCGAGGTCCTCGAGGTCGCCGGCGAGCTGCTCGATCACGGCGTCGACTACGTCGGCCTCACCGACAGGCTGCAGTGGCGGCACCCCGATTACTTCAAGACGCTGGGGCGGGTGATGGAGACGGTCCGCTTCGAGCTGGGCGGCCTGTTGGTGTTCGCTCGCTACACGGCGGACATGGCGGCCGGCACGGGTCTCGACGCGGACGACTCCGACGACTTCGTGGGCCTCATCCGTTACGCCGAGGGCGTGCTGGTCGCGGCGCTCCTCAAGGAGAGGGGACCCGACGTGAAGGTGAGCGTGCGCACCAGGGGCGGCGTCTCGGCCCAGGCGATCTGCGTGGAGCTAGGGGGCGGCGGGCACGTCGCCGCGGCGGGGGCCACCCTGCGGGGTGTCGACCTGAACGAGGCCGAGAGGCGCCTG
>JBDZWC010000170.1:0-4320 GCA_040256005.1 Deinococcaceae bacterium
TGAAGCAGGCGCGGCAGCCCATCGCCATGAAGTCGGACGGGCGAAGCCAGAGGCCTTGGCTGCTGGCATAGTTCCACAGGGGCTGGAAGCTCCGTGGGTTGAAGTTGAGTGGTGTGCAGCGATGCGGACCGCCACCGGGGTGGACCGGGCAGTGGCCGGCACCGAGCGGGAAACCGCGCCAGCGGCATCGCGTGCCGTCCGGCGCGGGACGGGTGCACCGGAAGAGCGGGCCCTCGCCCGCAGGGTAGGGAGTGGGACTGGCAGAAACTTCGGTGAGAAGGTCTGCGCACTCGGAGTGATTCGTCATGATAGTCTCCTGGTGGTCGATGGTGATGAGGCACGTGAACGCGGCAGAGCACGAAACCCGGCTGGGAGGCCGGGCTCGTCGTGTCGTGCCGGGTGTGGTGTGTTGGGCCGCTACTGCGTGACGGCGCTGGCCTCGCCATTCCTGGTGAGGGGCCTTGGATGGTCGCCGCGCTGGAGTCGGGGATCATCGAGTGGAAGTTCAGTAGCTTCGACGAGCGAACCGTCGTCGTTGAACGGCTCGTAGAGATGCTCAATCACCGATGTGGCCGTGACCTCGCTCGTGAAGGTGAGCCTCACGATGACGGTGGTCACGCGGCGAGAAGGTCGTAGACCTCTTGCCGGACGGCGGAGACCGCCCCGTCCAGCGAACCGATCATGCGGCGTTCCAGGGCCTGCGTGCGCTTCGTGGGGTCGGCCCATTCGAGCCATTCGCTCGCGGCGTTGAAGAGGCCCCAGCGGTTCTCGAGGCCTCCCGCGGTCACGATCGTCGGCAGCTCGGTCGCGTGCTCGAGCATCGTCATGAAGCTCACATGGCGCCGCACCGCACGCTTTCGCTGCCGGTCGGTCAGGCTCACGTCGATCTTCACGGGGTCGGGCGCAACCAGGTGGACGACCTGCTCGAGGAGCCCCTGGCCGGCCTCTGCCTGGGCGAGCCGCTCGAAGCGCTGCATCGTCTCCGCCTGCTGGCGGGCGACCAGGCCGAGCGCCTTCGCGGCGGACTCGATGTTTGCCTCGGCCGAGGCGGTGTGGCGGATCCCGATCCGCTCTCTGCGTTCGCGAAGGGCGACGTTGAGCGTGTTCTGGCAGACCACGCGCGTGCTCACCAGTTTCACGCCCAGGCCGCTCGACCCGTCGTGGCTGTTGGTGACAAGGGCGTAGGGCGTGACCGGGTCGGCGCCGGCGATCCTGAAGTCCTCGTCGATGCGGACGAGGATGAAGACCTTGCGGCCCTCATCCAGTGCGCCCGCCGTCTCGTACCGCACGCGGCCGTCCGCGAGCCAGCGGTCAATGGCGTTGAAGGCGGCCACGTTCTGGACGACGGTGTACCGGCTGCCGACGACACCGAGCACGAAGCCGGTATCTTCGTAGGCGGTCGCGAACCTCTCCGGGACAGCGACGGGTTCGCCGCCGACCATGGTGTAGAGGGGCGTGAGCACGACTCTACGGTTGAGGCCGGCCAGCTGAGCGACGGTCTCGGAGTGTTCCATCCCTTGCGGGATGGCCTGGCCAAGGCCGTGCCAGCCGGGGCGGCCGTTGGCGTAGGCGAATGCCGCCTTGCCGTTGGTGATTTCAAGGTTGTGTGCCATGGCTTGTTCCTCCAATGGAGATGGAGAAGCCCGGCAGCGCTGCCGGGCTTCTGACCAATGCGACGGGTCTCCGCACTTCGTGCGGTCTGGTGATGCGAGCGCTGGAGACTAATCGAAGACGTAGTCCCAGCCGTCCATGACGACCTGCGTCACGGGTGTGGGCTCGTCGTCGTCTCCTACGACGAGCAGGTCCAGGTGGTTGCTCCTCTCCTAACGGACGAGGAAGGTGACACCCTCATGGTTGGTTGTTGGGTCGTCCGCGATGAGTCCCTCTACGGCTGCCTTCGGTCTCTCGGCCTGCAGCCAGCCGTAGGGAATCGAGACGTAGTAGCGGGGCATGCGTCAGTCCAGGAGCTTCCGCTCGCGCAGGCTGACGAAGCTGTCCCGGCCGACAATGACGTGGTCGGAGACCTCTATCCCGAGAAGGTCACCGGCTGCCACGAGTTCTTTCGTCAACCTGATATCCGCCGTGCTTGGCTTCGGGTCACCGGAGGGATGGTTGTGGACGAGCACCAGCGACGGCGCGTTGCGGATGACTGCGTCCCGCAGCAGCTCAGCCGCCCGGAAGCTGGTCGAGTTGACGTTCCCCTGGTAGACGAGGACGACGTCGAGGACGTTGCCGCGGGTGTCCAGGAGGACGACCCGAGCCTGCTCCTGCACGAGCTTTTCCATCTCGTAACGGACCAACTCGTAGACATCCGCAGGGCACGAGACGCTCTGCCCAAGCGGACTACCGCGCCCGGCCGAGCGGTTCCGCGTGCGGAACTCGGCGAGGCAACGGAGGTTTTCCTGCAGCATCTGGAAGAGGACGAGGTCGTCCTCCTCCACCAGGTGCGTCCGAGGCTCACGCGGCGAATGGGCCATCGGGGAGGTAGTCGATCCGGTCGTAGACGGTGAGGTAGAGCGGGCCGTCACCCGGACGTGGCCCGAGTGCGGTGACCGCGTACGCGCGCCAGCCGAGTGGGACAGGGATCACCTGCCGCGTCTGCCGGATATGTCGCAGGCCCGAGCGCGTCTCGACGAGTCGCTCAGGCGTTCGTTCGCGAAGCATCAGGCGGCCTTCCGCCGCTGGGCTTGGCGTTCGTTGAGCTCGGTGGCCAGCGCCCGGATCGTGCGAGCAAGGTCCGCCTCCTCGGCGTCGTCGAGGCTCACGTTGCACCGCTCGAGGAACCAGTCCCGCGCGCGGGACGTGTCGACACCGAGACGGCCCGACAGTGCGAGGACGCGCTGCCGGAGCTCGTCGAGCTTCGCGGGGGTCGCAAGCGAGCGTGGCTGCCGCTCGTTCAGGTTGCTCCCGAACTGCTGGCCGAACTGCCGGAAGGCCCGCTTGATGCCGTCCGTGACCGCGGCCTTGGCCGCGTTGGCGTGTGCGTCCAGCGTGCGTTCCGTGACGAACCCGCTGCCGACGTCCCCCTTGGGAGGACAACCGGAAACAATCACGCGTACCGCCACGGTGTAGAAGCCGTGTGCGCGTACCTCGCCGCTGGCCGGGTCGACAACCTCGACCGCGTGGTACTGGGGATCGCCGAGCGCTTCCGCGCCCCACCCTCCGAAGCCGAAGATACGGTTGGCCTGGTTCACCACGACTTCGCCCTCAAGGTAGGCGAAGACCGTGCCGTCCTCTCTCGCGCGCTCGCGGACGAGGGCGCTGTCGAGCGGTTGTGCGAGGAGGTCGAGGACCTCCTGCCGGAGTCCGTCGTTGGTTGGTGTCGTCATGGCGCTCGCTGCCGAACGGAGCGAGCCGTCCTGCTCACATCAAGGAGGCGACGCATGAAGACCTGTCGCCCGTCCGATTGGCAACCGAGACCGTTGAGGTCGGATACGCCCGGAGGAAGCACAACCGGTATCGCACGATCGCCGAGGCGTTCACGAAGTGCCTCGGTCGCCTGACGACCAGCATCGTCTGCGTCGAGCACGAGATACACCTCGTCGAACCGCTCCAGCAGCTCGACATTGCTCGGCCCCACGCGTGTGCCTAGGAGGGACACCGCGTTGAAGCCCCAGCCGACTGCTGTCAGCCAGTCGAAGGGACCTTCCGTGACCACCACCGTCTCGCTCCTCGCGCTCGCGAGGCCGAGGAGTGGCTTTGCAAGGCGAAGGTTGAGGTAGCGTGGTTCGCGGTCGTCGAGCCACCGCGCCGTGAACCATGTCGGCCTTCCACCGACGAGATCTGGGATGATAACTCGGCCCATGAACCGCTCGCGCCCTTCGTGCAGCAGCCCAAGCTGCTCGGCGGTCTCCAGGTCGAGGTTTTTTCGGCGCAGCTCGTCCGCAAGGCCCCGGACCCCGAAGCCGAGCCGGTAGCGTCGAGCCGTTTCAGGTCGGATGCCACGGGACGCGAGGTACGACAGCACCTTCGGCTGTGACCGGAGTGCCGCCTCATAGAAGGCGACTGCCGCTTCGACGATCGGTGCGGCCTTCGCCGGTTCGATGTCGGTTGACTGCTCGGCCATCTGCGCCCGAATAGCACCGGGCGCCTCGGAAGACCCGGAGCCCTGAAGCAGGGCGGCGGCTTCCTTGAAGTCCACCCGGTGGAGCCGGCTGACAAAATCCAGGACATCGCCGCCTGCGCCGCACCCGAAGCAGTAGTAGCTCCGCGTCAGGGGGTAGACGACGAGGCTTGGACGAGAGTCGCCATGGAACGGGCAGGCTGCAATCAGCCTGCCGCCGGTCGGGCGCAGTTGGAGTCCGGACGCGACGGCCACAT
>JBDZWC010000057.1:0-17889 GCA_040256005.1 Deinococcaceae bacterium
TCTGGTCGCGCTCGTGCGGCGGGAAGAAGTCGATGATGCGGTTGACCGTGCGGATCGCGTCGAGCGTGTGCAGCGTGCTGAACACGAGGTGACCGGTCTGGGCGGCCGACAGCGCGGCCTCCACGGTCTCCTTGTCGCGCATCTCGCCCACCATGATCACGTCGGGGTCCTGGCGCATGGCGTACTTGAGCGCGCCGACGAAGTCGCTGGTGTCCAGGCCGATCTCGCGCTGGACCACGAGGCTCTTCTGGTTGCGGTGGAGGATCTCGATGGGGTCCTCGATGGTGATGATGTTCTTGTTGAAGCGCCGGTTGACGAAGTCCACCATCGCCGCCAGTGTGGTGGTCTTCCCCGACCCTGTGGGACCTGTTACGAGCACGAGCCCGCGCGGCTGGCTGGCCAGCTCGGTCGTAACGGCCGCGGGCAGGCCCAGAGCTTCGAAGCTCGGGATCGCGTCGCGGATCACGCGCATGACGACGCCCACCGACCCCCGCTGACGCAGCACGTTGCAGCGGAAGCGCGCGATGTTGGGGATGTTGAAGGCGAAGTCGACCTCGTGCCTGTGCCTGAACAGGTCGCGTTGGTTCTCGCTCATCATCGCCAGGGCGATCTGCTCGGTCTGCTCCGGCGTCAGGGCGGGCACGCCCTCGTACGGTTGCAGCTCGCCGTCCACGCGCATGTGCGGCGGCGCGCCGGCCTGCAGGTGGATGTCAGAGGCGCCGCGCGCCACGATCGTCTTCAGGAGGTCGGCGATGCGCACACCGCGCGAGGCTGCGTCACTCATGGTGCGCCCAGTCTAGGGAAACGACGCCCGGAAGGTTGTGACATACCGGTCGCTCCCTTCGCAGCGGCTGCGACGGTGAACGCGTTCAGAGGATCTTCGAGAGGAAGGCGCGCGTCCTGGCCTCGCGCGGGTTCTCGAAGAAGTGCTCGGGGGTGCCCACCTCGACGATCTGACCCGCGTCCATGAACACGACCCGATCGCCCACCTCGCGCGCGAAGCCCATCTCGTGCGTCACCACGATCATCGTCATGCCTTCCTTGGCCAGGGCGACCATGACGTCGAGCACCTCGCCGATGACCTCGGGGTCGAGCGCGCTGGTGGGCTCGTCGAAGAGCATGACCTTGGGCCCCATGGTCAGCGACCTGGCGATGGCCACGCGTTGCTGTTGGCCGCCGGAGAGCTGCCCCGGGTACTTGCGCGCCTGCTCTGGGATGCCCACCTTCTCCAGGTAGAACATCGCCCGCTCCTCGGCCTGGGTCTTCTTCCACTTGCGCACGCGGATGGGCGCCAACGTCACGTTCTCGAGCACGGTCAGGTGCGGGAAGAGGTTGAACTGCTGGAACACCATGCCGGTCTCCCGCCGCACGGCGTCGATCGCCCTCACGTCGTCGGTCAGCTCGACGCCGTCCACGACGATCTTGCCCTCCTGGTGCTCCTCGAGGCGGTTGATGCAGCGGATCAGCGTGGACTTGCCCGAGCCGGAGGGGCCGATCACGACGACGACCTCGCCCTTGTTCACCGACAGGCTGATGTCGCGCAGGACGTGGAAGTCGCCGAACCACTTGTTCACGCCCTCCATCTCGATGATCCGCTGACCGCCCTCCGGGGCGTCCGCCCTGACGACCTTGCTGGCGACGGCGTCGCTCATTCATGCCCTCCTAGTCGGCGCTCGCTGCTGTGAGCGCGGCTCACGGCTGCCACTACCTGACCCCCACGCCCAGCTCCCGCTCGAGCTGGCGGGACGCGACGCTCATCCGGTAGGCGAAGAAGAAGTAGATGACGGCGATGAACAGGAACACTTCCAGCTTCACGCCGCCCGTCACCAACAGCGACTGCGGCTGGACCGAGACGATGTCTGCGACCTTGAAGAAGTCCACGAGGCCCACGATGAACACCAGCGAGGTGTCCTTGAACAGCCCTATGGCCTGGCCGACGATCGCCGGGATGACGGCGCGCAACGCCTGCGGCAGCACGATCAGGTACGTGGTCTGCCAGCCGGATAGTCCCAGGGCACGGGCCGCCTCCGCTTGGCCGCGCGGGACGGCCTGGAGGCCGCCGCGCACGTTCTCGGCCATGTACGCCGCCGAGAACAGTGTGATGGCGACGTACGCCCGCATGATCGCGGGCAGCGAGTTCGCGTCCATGTCGAGGATGAGAGGCAGGAGCAACGAGGCGATGAAGAGCCACATGATGAGCGGTGCGCCCCTGACGACCTCGATGAACCCGATGCAGAAGTACTTGATGGCGGGCATCTTGCTGGCTCTACCCAGTGCCAGGGCGATGCCGATGGGGAAGCTGGGCACGATGCCCGTGAACAGCACGAGCGTCAGCAGGAAGCCGCCCCAGTCGCGCGATGGGACCACGCGCAGCAGACCGGAGCCCGGCACGAAGCCGTAGAGGAGCAGCAGACCACCGAAGAGCCACACGACCCAGGCCCACGTCAGGTACCGCACCAAGCGGGGGCGGGCTCGCCCGAGCAGGTAGCCCAGCACCCCGGCCACGAAGACCAGGGGCCACAGGAGGCGGACCGAGGGCCAGAACAGGATCGCCAGAACCGACAACACGCCCACCAGGCCCATGAACGCGAAGAACGCGTTGGCCACGATGGACCCCCTGCCGCTGGCGCCCGACATGACGCCCAGCAGTCCCATCATCACGGCGGCGATCGTCAGCGGCCGCCACAGCAGGTCGAAGGGGTAGCGATAGACGCCGAAGAGCTTCATGTTCGCCCACACCTGCCCCCAGGAGGCGTCCACGAAGACGAACAGCGCGAAGTTGTAGATCACGAACGCGGCCACTACACCCGTGAGCACGGTGAGCACCGCGTTGAACGGCGACGAGAACAGGTTGCGTCTGAGCCAGACGAGGGGGCCCCTGGTGGGTACCGGTGCCGGCCTGGGCTCGATCATCCCGTACATATCAACGCTCCACCAACGCCAGCCTGGCGTTCACGTTGTTGAGCACGACCGAGAACGCCAGGCTGATGGCCAGGTACGAGCCCACCAGCAGCAGGGCGATTGGTATGGCGGCTCCGGTCTGGTTGCTGACGACGCTCGCTATGACGAACAGCTCGGCGTAGCCGGCCAGCGTGGCCAGCGACGAGTTCTTCGTGAGGTTCAGGTACTGACTGATGACCGGGGGCAGCACGATGCGCAGTGCCTGGGGGAAGACGACGAGCGAGAACGTCTGGTAGCTGGACAGGCCGAGCGCGTTGGCGGCCTCGGTCTGGCCCCGGGACACCGCCTGGATGCCGCCGCGGACGATCTCGCCGATGAACGCCGAGGTGTAGATGACCAGCGCCAGCAGCAGGGCCAGGTAGTTCACGGTGAACCGCGCGCCGCCGTCGTAGTTCGACACGGGGATGTTCACGCCGGAAACGACCAGGGGCCCAACGCCGAGCACCTCGGTCTGAGCCTCCAGTTCGGACGTCGTGGTGGACTCGGTCGCGCCCTGCCCGAAGGCCGAGAAGCGGCCCCGGGCGGCCGGCGCGGCCTGCTCCGCCTCCTCCTCTGCCTCATCGTCTACCGGCACCTTGAAGAGCGGGGTCGTGACCTGCCCGTCGCGACCGCTCACGATGACGCGCTCGAAGCCGGTCACGGTCAGGACGACGCCCACGCCGTTGTAGCCGCGACCGGTCTCGGGGTCCACCTCCTCGCCCCTGTCGAACTCGCCGTCGCCGTTCCTGTCGACGTAGATGGTCGCGACGGAAGGGAAACTGTCGAAGTGCAGGCGGTAGCCGGCGGCCTCGGCGGCCTCCGGGTCGGCGAAGGCCATCTCGTACGACTCGGCCTCGTGCGGCCTGAGTAGCGGGAAACGCACCGTGGAGTTGACGCGGTCGCGGCCCTCGACGAGGTTCTGTGACGTCTCGGTGAGCTGCGCGGACTCGATGCTGACGCGCACGGGCACGTACGAGACTGGCTGCCTGCCGGCATCGGTCTGGCGATAGACGACGCCGCGGCCGCGGCCGGCCTCGAAGTCGAAGCCCATGTCAGCGGGCACGCTGCGATCCATCGACGCCACGGCGTAACCCACGCCGGCGATCACGACGAACGCCAGCAGGGGGTACGGCCAGACGCGCCCGACGACGTCACGCCTGTCGAGGCTACGCTTGCGCCAGATGCCGGCCGCGACCGCCAACAGGAGGGCGCCGACGAGCCACGGCGCCCAGGCCCCGAACCGGTACGTGGGATAGACCCATGGCGTCGCTAGGCCGATGTTCGATAGGAGCAACCCACCGGGCAGAGCCACGGGGTTCGTGATGCGCGGTGGGAACGGCAGCAAGATAGCGGCGTACCAGAAGACGATCTGGACCGCCAGCGGGATGTTCCGCAGTAGCTCGACGTAGACGGTCGCGATGGACCGCACCAGCCAGTTCGCGGAGAGCCGCATGACGCCGACGAGCACGCCGATGAGCGAGGCCAGCACCACGCCCACGATCGCGACCTTCAGCGTGTTGAGGAAGCCGATGAATATCGCCCGGGCGTACGAGTCCCTGGGCGTGTACGGGAGCGGCGTCTCGGCTATTGGTATGCCCGCACGCTCGGTGAGGAAGGAGAAGTCGGCCGGCAGGTTGGACCGGGTGAGGGCCGTGGTCACGTTGTTCACGAGTACGCCTATGGCCGCCACGATGAGCAGCACGAACACGATCTGAGCGAGGACCGTGAGCGTCTTGACGTTGCGCCAGAACGGGATGCGCGTCTCGGTCGGCGCCATGGCTGTCACGCGGGTTGCCATCTTCCGGGTTCACGACCTCACAGGCGTCGGGTTCGATGCCCCGCCTCGGGGCACAAGCTCTCTAGGAAGGCAGAACGCCAGGGCGGAACAGGTCAGCTTCGTCCGCCCTGGCGATCCTTGACTACCGAGTGTCTCTGAGCCCTGGGTTCGGGGCTAGGCCGGCGTCAGTTGAATGGGTAGCCGTAGATAAGGCCGCCCTCGTAGTACTGCGCGTTGAGGCCGCGCTCGAGCTGGAACACGGAGCCGGAGCCCAGGTTGCGCTCGAAGATCTCGCCGTAGTTGCCCACGGCCTTGATCGCCCGCCGGAACGCGTCGGCATCGAGACCCAGGTCCTGCACGTAGTTCTCGGCGCCCGGCGCGCCCAGCAGGCGCTGCACCTGCGGGTCCGCCGCCCCCACCAGCATCTCGTCGACGTTGGCCTGCGTGACACCCAGCTCCTCGGCGTTGAAGAGCGCGTACACGGTCCAGGTGACGATGTCGGTCCACTGGTCGTCGCCCTGAAGGACGGCCGGCCCGAGCGGCTCCTTCGAGATGAGAACGGGCAGGATCTTGTGGTCCTCCGGCACGCGCAGCGTCTGCTGGATGGACACGAGGCCGGAGGAGTCTGTCGTCCAGCCGTCGCACTGGCCATCGTCGTAGGCCGAGGCGAGCACCGGGGCCGTCTCGAAGATCACGGGCGTGAAGTCGACGCCGAGACCCGCCATCGTCGTGGCGAGGTTCGTCTCGGTCGTGGTTCCCGACTGCACGCAGATCGAGCGGCCCTGGAAGTCCTGCAGCGTGTTGATGCCGGAGTCTTTGCGGACCATGAAGCCCTGGCCGTCGTAGAACGTGGTCGGCGCGAAGTCGGCGCCCCACACGGTCTCGCGGCTGCTGGTCTTCGTGGTGTTGCGGATCAGGACGTCGATCTCGCCGGACTGGAGGGCGGTGGGCCGCTCGCCGGCGGTGAGGGGACGGTAGACGACGGCCTCGGGGTCACCGAGCACGGCCGCCGCGATGGCCCGGCAGAAGTCGATGTCGAAGCCCTGGTACTCACCTGACTCGTCGACGTAGCCGAAGCCGGGCAGGTTGGCGTTCACCCCGCAGCGGAGCTCGCCCCGCTGCTTGATGGCGTTCACGACGCTCTGAGAGAAAGCGGTGCTGAGAAGCGTGAGTAGAGATAGGACTACGACTGCCTGGATGGATCGCTTCATGGGTCCACCTTCCTGTGCGAACAGGCGCTTTGAGATTGGCTCCCCATCGCAAGGAGAAGAACAGGGGCCTGTGCCGAGCTTAACGTCCGCCCGGTCCCGCGCGCAACTGCACTACCCGCAACGCTGGGCAGGCTGCACCAACGGGACCAGCGCACGGGTTCAGCCGCCGAACGCCCCACCAACGCGGCATTACTTGGTTCTGGTCGTACGTACTGCTCGTTTCGCCGCCTTATATGGCCCACAACGACCAACGGCGCCCCGCTCGCGTATGGCGGGGCGCCGTTCTCGTGTGCCGTCGGGCTTATGAGAAGGGACCGGCGTGCCAGGCCTGCGCCGACCTCCTGAGCGTCAGGCCGCGTCGGGACGCGCTTGCCGCTCGGCCTCTTCCTTGCTCTCCAGCTTGGCCTTGATCTTCTTGAGCACGGTCGTCTCTTCCAGCGCGCGCTGGTCGAGGACGCTGCGGATGTGCCTGATCTCGTAGTTGATGCCGGGGATGACGAGCTGCTCGAGCGCGTTCACCCTGCGGTTCGTCTTCTTGATCTCCTCGCCTATGCGCCGCAGGCGGGTCTCGGTGGCGGCCACCTTGATGAGCGCCTCCACCAGCTTGCGGAACTGGGAGGCGGCCTCCAGCGTCGTCGCCCCGGCTCCCACCGGCGAGAACGGCAGCTTGTCGTCGAAGTGCGGCGCCTGCACCTGCGGCACCTTGACGCCGAAGATGTTCTCCATCTTCAGCCCTACCTCGACGGCCTTCGACTCCGCCAGCGCCAGGCTGGACACGTTCTCGGGGCCGTCCCAGGCGTTCGCCAGGAACAGGGCGAAGTAGGCCTCGCGGCTCGCCTCACCCAGCTGCCTGCGCGCCTCGAGCGACGACTTCACCAACGCGAAGAACTCGCCGATGAGCGCGTCGCGCTTGCGCTTGAGGAGGTCAGCCCCGCGGATCGCGAGCTTGACCTGGTCCCGCCGCTGCAGCAGGTTGGAGCGGGTCGGAGCGACGTTCTCTGCCATCTAGGCGCCTCCTAGAGCCTGTCCTTGGACGCGGCTCCCCAGAGCTCCTCCATCTTGGCTCCGTAGTACTTGTCGATCTGGTCGTTCGAGAGCCTGGTGAGCTCGCTCTTGGGCAGCAGCGAGAGGATGCTCCAGGCGATGTTGAGCGACTCGTCGATCGTGCGGTTCTCGGAGCCCTGGTTGATGAAGCGCTTCTCGAACTCGTCGGCGAACTGGAGGTAGAGCTTGTCGGTCTCGGACAGGGCGTCCTCACCCGTGATGGCCACGAGGCGCCTGAGGTCGAGACCGTTGGCGTAAGCCGCCTGCAGCTGGTCGGCGACGTTCTTGTGGTCCTTGCGCGTCTTGCCCTCACCGATGCCGTTGTTCATGAGGCGCGACAGGGACGGGCCCGGGTTGATGGGCGGGTAGATGCCCTTGTTGTGCAGCGCCCGCGCCATGTAGATCTGACCCTCTGTGATGTAGCCGGTCAGGTCGGGGATGGGGTGCGTGACGTCGTCGTCCGGCATCGAGAGGATGGGCAGCTGGGTGACGGAGCCTGGCAGGCCCTCCACCACGCCGGCGCGCTCGTAGATGCTCGCCAGGTCCGTGTACATGTAGCCGGGATAGCCGCGGCGACCGGGGATCTCCTCGCGTGCCCCGCCGATCTCGCGCAGCGCCTCGCAGTAGTTGGTCATGTCCGTGAGGATGACCAGCACGTGGTAGCCGTGCTCGAACGCGAGGTACTCGGCGGCGGTCAGGGCCATCTTCGGCGTCAGGAGGCGCTCGACCGCGGGGTCGTCCGCCTTGTTGAGGAACAGCACGCTACGCGCCAGGGCGCCGGTGCGCTCGAACTCCTGCGTGAAGAAGGTCAGCTCGCGCTGGGTGACGCCCATGGCCGCGAAGACGACGGCGAACTCGGTGTCCTCGCCGATGACGGTGGCCTGGCGTGCGATCTGGGCCGCCAGCTCGTTGGCCGGCAGGCCGGACCCTGAGAAGATGGGCAGCTTCTGGCCGCGCACGAGGCTGATGAGGCTGTCGATCGTGCTGATGCCCGTCTGGATGAACTCCTCGGGCTTCCGCCGCGAGACCGGGTTGATGGGGGCGCCACCGATGGGCAGGCGCTTGTCTGCCACGACCGGTGGGAGGCCGTCGATGGGGTCGCCGGCGCCGTTGAAGCGGCGGCCGACCATCTCCTTCGCCACGCCCAGGCGGGCGACGTTCTCCACCAGGCTGACCGTGGTGCTCGAGAGGTCGATGCCCGAGGTCTCCTCGAAGACCTGCAGCACCGCGTACTCCTTCGAGACCTCGATGACCTGTCCGCCACGCTCGCGGCCCTGGCCGTCCACGATCTTGACGATCGCGTTGTAGCTCAGGTCGGGCGCGTTCTGGAGGAACAGCAGCGGCCCGGAGACGTAGCTGACCTCGGAGTATTCCTTCTTGAGTAGGTTGCTGCTCATATCGCTCCTAAGCCGCTACGGCGAAGCCTTTCTCGAGCTCCGTCATGACGTCCTGTTGGTAGGCGGGGAACTCGTCTTCGGGCACGTACCGCGACCGGCTGATCTTCTCGATGACCGGGTTCTTGAGCACGTCGTCCACCGTGGCGCCGCTCTCGAGAGCGCTCCGGGCCTGGTCGTAGAGGCTGATCATCATCTGGAGCATGCCGTAGGCCTTGGACATCGAGCAGCTGGCGTCGACGGGGTCGAAGCCGTTCTGCTGCAGGAAGTCCTGCCTGAGCACGCGACCGATCTCGATGACCAGGCGCTCCTGGTCCTGCAGCGCGTCGGGGCCGACCAGCTGGACGACCTCCTGGAGGTCGGACTCGCGCTGGAGCAGCTCGACGGCACGGTCGCGCAGCGCCGTGTAGTCGGGCGCCACGTTCTCGGCGTACCACTCCTCGAGGATCGGCGAGAACAGCGAGTAGGACCGGTTCCAGTTGATCGCGGGGAAGTGCCGGCGGCGCGCCAGCGCTGCGTCGAGGGCCCAGAAGCAGCCCGTGATGCGCAGCGTCGCCTGCGTGACCGGTTCCGAGAAGTCGCCCCCGGCGGGGCTGACGGCGCCGATGATCGAGACCGCCGCCTGCTCACCGTTGAGGGTGGTGACGCGGCCGCCGCGCTCGTAGAAGGCGGCCAGTCGCGATGACAGGTAGGGAGGGTAGCCTTCCTCGGCCGGCATCTCCTCGAGGCGCGAGCTGATCTCGCGCAGCGCCTCGGCCCAACGACTGGTGGAGTCGGCCATCACCGACACGGCGTAGCCCTGGTCGCGGAAGTACTCGGCCAGCGTGATGCCGGTGTAGATCGACGCCTCACGGGCGGCCACCGGCATGTTCGAGGTGTTGGCGATGAGGACCGTGCGGTGCATGAGCGGGTTGCCTGTCTGCGGGTCCTCGAGCTCTGGGAACTCGACCAGCACGTCCGTCATCTCGTTACCGCGCTCACCGCAGCCCACGTAGACGACGACGTCGGCGTTGCCGTACTTCGCGATCGACTGCTGGGTGACGGTCTTACCCGAGCCGAACGGGCCGGGGATCGCCGCCGTGCCGCCCATCGCGAGCGGGAACAGGACGTCGAGGATACGCATGCCCGTGAGGAACGGCACCACGGGGTCGAGCTTGCGCTGCACCGGCCGCGGCTGGCGCACCGGCCAGGCGTGGAACATGCGCAGCTCGGTGCCGTCCTCGAGCGTGGCGACGACGGCGTCGACGGTGTACTCGCCCTCGGCGACGACGCTCTTGACCTTGCCGCCCTGGCCCGGCGGGACGAGGATCTTGTGCGTGAACGCGAACTCGGGCACGGTGCCTATGGGATGGCCCGCCGTGACCTCGTCGCCCACCTTGACGCTGGGCGTGAAGCGCCACTTGGCCTCACGCGACAGCGAGTTGACGGTGATGCCCCGGTCGATGTAGGTGCCCGAGGCCTCCTGGATCTTGTCGAGAGGCCGCTGGATGCCGTCGAAGATGCCGTTGAGCATGCCCGGTCCGAGCTCCACGGCGAGGGGCAGCCCGGTGGAGACGACCTCCTGGCCGACCACGAGGCCGCTCGTGTCCTCGTACACCTGGACGAAAGCTGTGTCGCCGTCGAGACGGATGATCTCGCCGACGAGCTGCTCCTCGCCCACCCTGACGATGTCGAACATCCGGGCGCCCATCATGTTCTCGGCGATCACGGCCGGGCCCGAGATGCTCCTGATCTTGCCTGCGATTGCCATTGCAGTGGTTCTCCTGTCAGTCCAACTTGATGTCGAAGCCGATGGCGCTGCGCACCAGCTCCTTCATGTACTCGGTGGCGTCCGCGCCCTCGTCGAAGGCCGCGCCGAGCGACGGCACGCTGAGCAGGACGGGGAGGTCGCGACCGCGCATGGCCCTCTCGGTGGCGCGCACCGGGTCCGGCACCAGCCCCTCGTCCACCGCCACCAGAGCGTACTCCTCGCTGGTGATGATCTCCTCGAGCTCCCTTACCGCGTCGTCCGCGGTGGCTTCCCTGACCTCGACGCCAGCCAGCCGGTAGCCGGTCGCGGTCTCGGAGTCCGTGAGCACGACCATCCTAGGCACCTTGCAGCTCCTTCTCCAGGGTGCCCCGAGGCACCCCGTAGTACTTGCCGCGCGCCAGCAGTCTCACGCGGGCCGCCTCGGCCTCCTTGCGCCGGAGGAAGTCGACCACCACGCCTATGCCCAGCGGGTCCGCCGCCAAGCGCTTGGCGCTGCGGTCGAGGACAGAGCGGATCTCTGCCTCGGCCTGGCTCAGGTCCGAAGCCTGGGCCACGCCGGCGAAGCTCGTGGTGGCCAGCGCCTGCACGGCTGCGCCCTCCTGGTCGACCATGATCGCGTCGAAGAGGGCGGCCGGCACTTCCTTGCCGCCCGGCACGAACAGCTCCCGGTCGGCTCCCCTGCCGCGCAGCTTGAGGGCGGTCATGAGGTTGGTAGCGTCGATCTCGCGCTTCACGTGACGAACGAAGTCGGCGGGCGCGCCCACCTTATCGGCCCGGGACAGCAGCGCCTTGAAGTACGCCTTGTCGAGCGCCAGCTCAACCGAGTAGAGGTCACCGTCCTGTTGGTAGCGCCTGGCTGCCTTGAGGAAGGCGGGGCCCAACTCGTTCCGGCTGAACGCCAGTATCTGCGCCGCCGAGGCCAGGTCGGCGGCCGCGGCCGCCTCCTCCAGCAGAGCCGGCTTCAGCTCGCCGGCGGGGAACAAGGACCCGCGGATGTCGTCGGCCTCTTTGCCGGCGTGCTTGCCCCGCGCGATGGCCTTGATGTTGGCGAGGTCGTAGCGCAGCAGCAGCAGGCCGATGATCGCGCGCGGCTTGCCGTCGGAGAAGGACAGGAGGCTGTGCGCTGTGTCGTAGAAGTTGCGCGCCACGGCGCTGTCGACGACCGCCAGGCCCTCGTAGCGGGCCTGCGCCTCCTCCACGTCGCGCATGTAAGGCGACTGGGTGAGCGCGGCGAGGAAGGCCCTGAAGTCGCTACCTTCGAGCGCCGCCTGGGTGAAGGCCGGCCCGAGGAGCTTCGACTTCATCCCGCGGACGCGGGCGTTGATGTAGCCGAGGTCGCGAGGCATCTACTCCGCCTTGGCGCCGAAGAGGGCCTGCGAGACTTCGGAGGCCAGCTCGCCTGCCATGGCCTCGAGCCTGTCGTAGACGGTGTTCTCGATCGCGCTGCGCCGGGCAGTGCGCACGCGCACGCCGCCCTTGACGTCGCCGGTCGTCTGCACCTCGGCGGTGACGCCCAGCTTGCCGAGCGCGGCCCTGGCCAGCTGCTCGTCGGCTGGCGCGACCTCCACCGCGGCCACCCCGACGTCCTTGGTGGCTTCGATCGCCTGCTGGAGGAGCTTCTCGAAGACCGCCGGGTAGCGGCCCTGGTCGGCGACGAGCTCGTCGAGTCGGCGCCTGACCTCGTCGAAGACACCCTTGACGCCTTCGTGCTGCGCACGCAGCCGGATGGCCGACGCCTCCAGCTGTGCGGCCGAGCGGGCCCGCACGAGGCTGGCCTCACGCTGCGCCTTAGCGCGGCGCTCCCGGTCGGCGACGATGGACTCGGCTTCGGAGCGCGCCGCCTCCGTGATCTGGGCAGCGCGCTCGTTCGCTTCCGACAGGATGGCCTCGATCTCGGTGCTCGCCTCCTTGGCGAGCAGGGTCGAGAGGTCGGCCATGGTTAGCCGCCGATCTGGTTGTTGAGGAAGAACGCGATGACGAAGCCGAAGATGATCAGCGTCTCGGGGATCACGAGGTAGATCAGGATCTGACCGAAGGCTTCGGGGCGCTCGGCGAGCGTGCCCGCGCCGGCCGAGCCGATGGCGGACTGAGCGATGCCTACGCCGATGGCGGCCAGGCCGATGGCCAAGCCAGCGCCAACGCCGATGAGACCAGCGCCGACGCCCGGGCCGGCGGCTTCCTGGGCGAGCGCGATGCCGCCGAGGAGCGCGAACACGGTGAGGCCGACTAGAACGCGTGCGACTTGCTTCATGACTTTCCTCCTACCAACCGCAGGGGGTTGTATGGCGTGCCGGCCTCGTCGTAGAAGCCGAACTTGGTGAAGAACTCGACATACTGGAGCCTCAGCGGCTGCAGCGTATGCCCGATGATCGTGAGGGCGATCGCCAGCGTGTGCACTATCAGCGCGATGACGATGCCAAGGATGGGACCGATGACCGGCAGCACGCCGGCGAGGCCGAAGCCCAGGTCGGTCGAGAGGTTCGCGACGAGCGCCGCGGACAGGCCCACTGCGAAGAGTCGCAGGTAGCTGAGTATGTGCCCGGAGTTCGAGATGATCTCCAGGAGCATCAGGGGCATCTTCGCGAGCACGGCGCACACCACGAAGACCAGCAGGCCCAGCCCGACGATGGCCATGGTGACGCCCCCGAGGTTGCCGGACAGGTAGGCCCAGGCGAACACGATGATGCCGGTCAGGCCGGCGAACATGCCCAGGCCCTCGTAGAAGTGGCCCATGTCGCCGTGCTTGAGCCCTTCACGCACCCGTATCGCCCAGCCGAACAGGACCTGGAAGATCCCGAAGCCCAGGGTGATGAGCAGCAGGGGCGTGAACTCCTCGACGCGGAACAGGATGATCTCGATGAGCCCGTGGCCGACCTCGTGATGGGCATCGGTGTAGAACACCGGCCTGCCCGCCGGGAAGTGCTCGAGGAAGTTGCCGAAGAACTCGCCGAACACGAAGCCCCACACGATGGCCCAGGCTGAGCACCACAGGATCACGGTGCTGATGGGCCCCAACAGCTGAGGCGGGATGGTGATGCCGAGCGGGCCCAGCCCCAGG
This sequence comes from Deinococcaceae bacterium, assembly GCA_040256005.1. Classification (GTDB taxonomy): domain Bacteria; phylum Deinococcota; class Deinococci; order Deinococcales; family Trueperaceae; genus DASRWD01. The sequence continues at coordinate 13,175 of JBDZWC010000057.1, forward strand.
GCCTTGCCCTGCGCGCCCCGCCTCCTGAGCAGCAGCGCCAGCACCGCGAAGACGAGCCCGAAGCCGATGTCCCCGAGGACGATGCCGAAGTACAGCGGGAAGAAGACGGCGAGCGTCCAGCTAGGGTCGAAGCTGCCGTACCGGGGCGGGGCGAACAGCGCCAGCAGCCCCTGGAACGGCCTGACCCAGGCGGGGTTGTCGAGCTTGACGGGTATCCCCGTGTCGTGATGGTCGTCGGCCGGCCGCGAGGCGGTGGCGATGGCGCCCTCGAACTGGCTCTCGAGGCTGCGCAGCACGTGATCGCGCTCCTGTGATGGCACCCAGCCTCGCAGCGCGAAGCCGTACTTGCCCTCGAGCAGGTTCTCGGCGGCGGCCAACCTCTCGGTGACGTTGCGAGCGTGGAGGTTCAGCTCGGCCAGTCGCTGCCCGTGCTTGGCGGCCAGCTTACCGAGGTCCTCCTCGACGGTCGCCAGGCGCTTGGGAACGAACTGGGAGCGCTCCTCCATGGAGTGAGCGACCTTGGCGACCTCTTGCCCGGCGTACCGGTCGGGCAGCTGCAGTTCCGACAGTCCGGCGCGGGCCAGGGCGGCCCGGAACTCGGCAGCCTGACCTCGCAGGACGGCGGCCACGGCGAGCACCTGGCCGCCGTGCGGCCTGGTAGCGAGCACGAAGCCGTCCCCGAACTCCGTACGCAGGCCAGCCCTCACCTCCTCGACGTCACCCTCAGCGACAAGGAAGGGCAAGCCCTCCAGGTAGCGCGAGGACTGGACCTGGGCGAGCATGGGCGCCAGGTCGCGCATGAGCGGCTGGTAGGTACGGATCAGTTCCAGCTCGTCCCGGAGCTCGCCGCGCTCGGCCACCAGGCGGTCGATCTGGTCTGCCGCCTCCTTGACATCCGCCTCGGCGTCGGCCGCAGTGGCGACGGCGGGGCCCCGGGCGACCTGCGCTGCGTCGATGCCCAGGACGTCGAGGAGCGAGGTGGTGCGCGCCAGTACGCGCTCCCAGCCCTCACGCTCGCTCAGCTCGGAGCCGCGGAGCCTCAGGCCCTGCAGCGCCTCGCCCTCCTCGGCTGGGGACAGCCGGGTGACCTGCATCACCCCCAGGCCCTGCAGCGCGGCCAGGACGTCCTTGACGACCGAACGGCGACCGACGACGGTCACCTGGTCCATCCTGGCGATCACGGCAGTATCTTCTCCAGCACCATGGCGGCTGCCGCCTCGCGGTTGGCCGCCACCTTGGCGGCCAGGGCGCCCGCGGCCTCCCGCGCAGAGGTGAGGATCGACTGCTTGACGGCTTCCTCCTCCTTGCGGCCGGCCTCCGCCTCCGACTGCGCCAGCGCCTCGGCACGGGCGCGAGCCGCTTCGAGCGTGGCGGCCGCTTCCTCGTTCGCTTTGTCGACGGTGGCCTTGGCCTTGGCGCGCGCCTCTTCTACCTTCGTGACCAGCTTCTGCTCTTGGGCCAGGAGCTCTTGCAGCAGACGTTCACCTTGTGCTTCCAAGCGGCCCTCCCTCCTCATGCGTACCGGCGACCTCTAGCGCTCTGGCGCCGGCGGCGCAGGTGGCGAATCTGTGTGCGACGGGCATAAAAAAGAGCGTTCATTGCGTGGTGAACGCCCCAGACGCTTTTCCGAACAAAGATAGCAAGGTGGGGTTGGGGTGTCAACGAGACAGATGTCCCTTCACAGCGGGACAACTACGTGGTTGCGGTGCGCGCTCCGGGCGGCCGTCACCGCCGCTTCTGACCCGCCGTCTGCCTCACCCGCGAACGCCTCTCGGCCTCGCGCGCGGCCAGCATCCCCTGTATCTCCTTGAGCTCGGCGTAGAGGCCTGCCAGGTCCTCACCGGCGGGCGGTGTCGCCGCCGACAGGATGCGCGAGATCTCGTCACGGCGCTTGAGGAGTCGCGCCCTCGTGTCCTCTTTGCGGCCCTCGAGCAGCAGCTCGCGCAGCCGCGAGAGAGCGCGTTCCAGTTGCAGGTCGACGTCGAAACGCTCCTCGTCGTCCTCGCCGCCCAGTAGCCTCTCGAGGACCATCGCTCCCTCGGGCCGGCCGGTCACAGCGGCCAGCACGGCGTCCGGGTCTCCCCGGTAGCGTTTGACCGCCGCGACCAGGTTCTCGAGCGGCGAGTCTTCGCCGGCCGTCACGTCGGGCAACAGGGCCTCGATGTCAGCGAGCCGTTCAGTCATGTACCGGGGCTCGAGCAGGACCAGCGACACGACCTCCGCCTCCACGCGCCTGACGCTGTCCAACTCCACGCGCTGCTGGCGCATGCCGCGCACCTGCGCCTGGCTGACGCCGCGGCGCTCCCTCGTGGCCAGCCAGTCGTCGAGGCGTCTCTGGTCCATGCCCAGCCGATCGACCACCAACCGTCGCATCTCGTCGGAGACGGGGTCGAACACCGTGCGAGGCCGGAGCACGTCCTGCAGCTCACCCAGGATGGCGGCCTGGCCCTCCAGGGTGGAAGCGTCGTGCCGCGTGAGCACGCGCTCGAACCGGAACTCCACCTCTGACACGCCCCGCGTGAGGGCCACCTTGAAGTCCTCGAGGTGCCCGCCGAGCACGGCCTCGGCCGGGTCCTTGCCGCCCGGCACGGTGACGGCCCTGACCGCCAGCTTGCGGCCGACGGCCTGGTCCAACCCCGAGAGGATCGCGCGTTGGCCGGCCTCGTCGGCGTCGAACGCCAGGTACACGGTGCGGGCGTCGAGACGCTCGAGCGCGTCGGCCTGCTCCGTCGTGAGCGTCGCGCCCAACGCCGCGACCGCGTTGGTCTCGCCCACCTGGTGCAGCGCCATGACGTCGGTGTAGCCCTCCACCACGACGACCTCACCGGTCTCCCGGATCGGGGCACGCGCCCTGTCCAAGCCGTACAGCAGCTCCGACTTCCTGAAGACCTCGGACTCGGGGCTGTTGAGGTACTTGGGTGTGCCCTCCTCGAGGATGCGTCCCGAGAAGCCGACGACGCGGCCCAGCGCGTCCTTGATGGGGAAAACGATGCGGTCCCTGAACCTGTCGTAGCGCCTGCCCCTGTCGTTCTCGATCACGAGGCCGAGTGTGACGAGGTCGGCCTCGGCCACGCCCTTCGAGAGCATGTGCTTCAGGAGCGCGTCCCAGGAATCGGGAGCGTAGCCGACCTCGAAGGCGTCGATCGTCTCCTTGGCCAGCCCTCTGCCCAGCAGGTAACCCGTGGCCCTCGAGCCGAGCTGAGAGCGGAAGAAGGCGTTCGCGCGCTTGTTGACGTCGAGCAGGTCGCGGCGCTTCCCGGCCTCGGGCGCCGCGGGGCTTACCTCGATGCCGACGCGGGCGCCGAGCAGCCGGAGCGCGTCACCGAACGACAGCGACTGCGTCTGCATGACGAAGTCGAACACGTCGCCCTTGGCGTGACAGCCGAAGCAGTAGTAGAAGCCGCGATCGAGATGCACGTGGAAGGATGGCGTCTTCTCGTTGTGGAACGGGCACAGGCCCTTGAGCCTGCCGCGGCCGGCGGGCTTGAGGCTGACCACCTCGCCGATGACCTCCGCTATGGGTAGCCGCTCCCTGATCCGCTCCTTGGCGTCCGAGCTCACGACCTGCCCCTCCACGCGCCGGACGACGCTTCCGTCAGGCCCCTGCCTCCGCCGGGAAGAGCGGCAGGTGGCCCACCGCGATGACGTCGCCCCTGGCCTCGCCTTCCGTGAACACGACCAGCGTGGCGACCACCTCGGCGCCCACGCCAGCCAGCATGTCCTTGAGGCCATCCAGGGTACCGCCCGTGGACACGACGTCGTCCACTATCGCGACCCTCTTCCCTTTCAGGCGCCTGACGTCGGCGCCGTCGAGCACCAGCAGCTGAGGCTTACCGGTCGTGATGCTGACGACCTCGCGGGTGACCGGGTCCAGCATGTACGGCTTCACCGTCTTGCGAGCGACGACGTACGGCAGGCCGCTCCTGACGCTGAGCGCGTGGGTGAGCGGCACCGCCTTGACCTCCGGCGTCACCAGCATCTCCACCTCGTCAGGGAGCCGCTTGGCCAGCTCGTCGGCGGCGGCTTCGGTCAGCTCGGTGTCGCCCAGCAGGTTGAGCAGGGCGACCGCGACCGGACCGACGTTGACTACCTGCAGCCCTCGGCTCACGCCGCCCACGGTGATCACGTGTTCGGGCACTGGAACTCGTCCTCCTAGCGAACCGTCCCGGGACGTGCCGGGGCGGACGAACATGCAGGATATCGCGCCTCGGGCGTCCGGTAGGGCCGTGATACGCTGCGCGTCGTGGAGGACGTTCGTCTGCGCCCTGCCACCCTGGCGGAGTACGTCGGCCAGACACGCCTCAAGAGGAAGCTGGCCGTCTACCTGGAAGCGGCGCGGAACCGGGGGGAAGCTCTCGACCACCTGCTGCTGTACGGTCCGCCCGGGCTCGGCAAGACAACCCTCGCGCACATCGTCGCGCACGAGATGGGCGTGGGCATCCGCGTGACGTCAGGGCCGGCCATCGAGAAGCCAGGCGACCTGGCCGCTATCCTCACGAACTCCCTCGAGGAAGGCGACGTCCTGTTCATCGACGAGATACACCGCCTCGGGAGGGTCGCCGAGGAGCACCTCTACCCGGCCATGGAGGAGTTCAAGATCGACATCGTGCTGGGCCAGGGGCCCGCCGCGAGGTCCATCCGGCTCGACCTGCCCCGCTTCACGCTCGTGGGCGCCACCACACGTCCCGGCCTGATCACGGGGCCCCTGCGCAGCC
>JBDZWC010000171.1:0-4291 GCA_040256005.1 Deinococcaceae bacterium
GCGGGCGTGCAAGGCGTCGCCGACGTTGCGCGCGACGGGCACGCCGACGAGGTCCTTGGTCGTGAAGCCGATGCGATGGTCAGTGACCCTCGACTGAGGGAAGTTGTACGTGCGGATGCGCTCGCTACGCTCGCCGGAGCCGATCTGCACGAGCCTTGCCTCCCTGGCCTCCGACTGAGCCTTGGCGCGCTCGCGCTCGAGGAGCCTAGCCCGCAGCACGGAGAGCGCCTTCTCCTTGTTCTTTATCTGCGATTTGCCGTCCTGGCAGGTGACGATGATCTCGTCAGGGGTGCCGGCCCTGTACGTGACCCGCACCGCGGAGTCCGTCGTGTTGACGGACTGACCGCCCGGGCCGCTCGACCTGTAGACATCGACCCTGTAGTCCGAAGGCGAAAGGTCCACGTCGACGTCGTCGGCCTCCGGCAACACCGCGACCGTGATCGTGCTCGTGTGGATGCGGCCCTGCGACTCGGTCTCCGGCACGCGTTGAACGCGGTGGACCCCGGACTCGTACTTGAAGTGGCTGTACGCACCATCGCCGCGAACCTCGAACGAGACCTTGGCGAGGCCGCCTACCTCGGTCGGGGTCGAATCGACGACCTCCGTCTTGTAGCCGAGGGACTCCGCGTAGCGCAGGTACATGTCGAGCACCTCGCGCACGAAGAGCGACGCCTCGCCGCCGCCGGCCGCCGCGCGCAGCTCCACGATGACGCTCTTCTCGTCGAACGGGTCCTTGGGCAGCAGCAGGCGTTCGATCTCGTCGTCGAGCTCCTCCAGGCGGCTGCTAAGCGTCGCGACCTCGGAGGCCGCCTCGTCACCGAGATCCGGGTCGTCGACCAGCTCGCGGGCGTCGTCCGCCTGCGCTTGCAGACGGGTTCGCTCGCGGTAGAGGTCAACGACCTCCTTCAGCTCCGCGTGGCGCTTCGTCGCCTGCCGGTAGCGCTGCGGGTCCGACAGCAGTTCCGGGTCGGACAGGCTGCGCTCCAGGGCGTCGAGCTCCTGGCTCAGGTTCTCAAGCTCTTGTCTCATTGCCTGGATTGTACTGCCGGCGGTCACTTCTCCCGGAATCGCGCACGGCCAGCGTGTCAGGGCAGTCTCAGGTCTCCTGTGCGGGTCAGGGCCGGTGAGACAAGAGATGAGGGCGTGACGGCGCTGCGGCGGCCCTCCTGAAGGTCGAGGAGGCCGCCCCCGGCGCAGCGTGGCGCCAGGCCGACAGCCGCGTCTCGCAGCGCCTGGCGCACGACGGGCATCGGGGCGTCAGGCGGGATCTGGAGCAGGAAGAGCTGCTCGAGCGCCGCCGCCACCATGTCCAGAGCGTCGACGACGACGGCCGCCGCCGGCAGGTCCGAGACCCCGCCGTAGAGCTGTTCGATGCGTTCCACGACGGACGTGATCGCGGCCGCGCACGCGTGCGTTGGCGGGGCGGCCCCTGCGTACGCTGGCGGCAGCGGGAAGCGAACGTCCTCGAAAGTCGCCGCTGGCAGGCGCCTACCCGGCCCGGTCGCGACCAGGAGAGACCGGGCGTAGACGATGCCCTCGTAGCCCCTTGCCCTGAGCGCATGCACGGCGACCTGGGTGTCGGGTCCGGTGCCCCAGACGACGACGGCGCCCGGCTGCTCGCTCGCGATGAGCAGCGCCTCTGGCCTCAGCTCGTCTGTGCCGACCGGGTACCGCTCGACGCGGGAGAGCTGCATGCCGGCGTAGTCAAGCAGCGCCTTCAGGGTCCTCTGCGCTTCGTCCCCGAACTCGTCGTCCGACGTCATGAGGGCGACGGAGCCGCGCCCCGCTGTCAGCGCGTCGGCGACCAGCGCCGAGAGCTGGTCGGTCTCGCTTGGGAAAAGCCCGAACGACCAGTAGGGGTTCGGGGGAGCCTCGAAGTTCGGGCCAGACGTGCTGGACATTGCCAGATGAAGGACGCCCAGGTCCTCGGCAACGGCGCTCACCTCTGCGGTCGCCGCCGGCGTGGTGCAACAGACGATCACGAGGGCGCCATCGTCGACCAGCTCCCTCGTCGCCTCGACCGCACGTGCCGGCGAGCCGGCGTCGTCGACCACCCTTACCTCGACACGGAGCCCGAAGACGCCCCCGCCCGCCTCTGCAGCGTCCTCCCAGCCCTCGGCGGCCAGCGCCTGGGAGGCCCCTGCGCCGCGGGCCTCACCCGTGAGTGACGTGATGACGCCGACCAGTACGGTCGGTGCTGGGCCTTGAGCTATGGCTGTTGGCAGGAGGATCGCGACCGCGAGCAAGGTGACGAGGCGCACGGAGCCCCTTCTAACCTTGGGTGCGGTGAGCGCAGTGAGAGGCGGACCTACGCGTCTCAGCGCGAGGACCGGGACGCCGAGGCGTGGCGCTTGACGCCCACTACCTCGTCCAAGCTGCGGTACGAGCCTCGTTTGTCCTGGGGAAGCGCATCGCCGCGTCCCTCCGCCAACGTCGTGGCGACCTGACTGGCGTACTCCCTGGACCATGCTGGGGTGGCGGGATGCGTCTGGAGGTGCCAAGCCAGCTCCGACGCCGCCACGTTCTCGCCACGCGCGAGGTACGCATCCAACAGACGCGGCAGCGACCACACCATGATGAGGGTGTTCCCGGCTTGGCGGGCCACCAGGTATGACTCGCGAGCCTCCGCGATGGCACGGTCCAGATCGCCTTCGCTGTACGCCAGCGCGGACGCGACGCCATGGAGCAAGCTCGTCGCCATGCCCTCGCGGCTATGCTCCACCATCATCAGGGCGTCATCGACGAGGGCCCGGGCCTCTGCGAACATGGGGCCGCTCGCCTCCTCCTCGGCCAACTCGAACACGGCCGCGGCCAGCAGGGCCTTCAGGACGGGAACGGGACCCAGATAATCCAGGGACTTTGCCAGTGAGATCCCCTTCTTGAAAGCTACTGACGCACCCACGTAATCACCGGCGCACCAGCACGTCACGCCGCTGGCCAAGTACGTGGCCACGGTATCGAGGCCAATCGGCAGCAGACCGTCGTCGAAGGGGGCCATCGCCTCCCTGAGCATCTGGGTCGCCGCGTTGGTGTCGCCGCTCAGGGCTTCGACCAGAGCCAGGTTCGTCCGAATGCGGCTGAGCCTCAGCTCGTCACCGAGGCGGATGGCGATGTCTACTCCTTCGGCAAGAAGGGTCCTCGCTTCCACCAGATGCCCCTCGTATGTGAGGGCCTGGCCCCGTAAGTCCAGAGCGCGCACTTGTTGCAGAGACGAGCCGGCTGACCTGGCGAACCTCTCGCCGTCGGCAGCCAAGCCAAGGGCCTCGTCCAGGCTTCCGGCGTACCGCGCCAGCCAAGCCCTTCCGAGCAGCAGGCTCGCGATGGCCTCGTGTTGGGTCTCATCGTCCTCGTTTAGCCAGGAGAGCACCCTGCTGAACACATCGCCGCCGTACCGGAAGCGGCCGTTCATAGGGAAGTACCAGAGCAGAGGTTCCGCCAGTTCCAGGAGTATGTCTGTCCGACCGTGCGAGGCCGCCCAGTCGAGGCTGGCAAGGATGTTCGACTCCTCTTCCTGCAGCACGCGGAACGCGGCGTGTAGGTCTTCCGCATTGGAGCTGCCGCTTGCCCTCTTCAGGAGATCCGAGAAGTACAGGGCATGCTCGAGCCCCGCCGCGTCTGCCGCTTCGCCGTCCTGCCGCAGCTTGTCGCGCACGAAGTGCTTCGACAGCGCGTGTTGGCTGTACCGGCCGGCGACGCTCATCCGGATGAACGACGAGTCCGCGAGCTCCATCAGGAGCGGGATGGTGGCTCCGGCGACCGCCGCAGCCGCTTCCCTCCTGAACCCGCCGCGGAACACCGCAAGTTTCGCCAACGTATCCTGGACGTCCTTCGGCAGGAGCTTCCACGAGTGCTCCAAGGCCGCCCACAAGCTTGGATGCCTACTGCCTACGTCGAGCTCGTGTCTGGCGATCACCGAAAGGTCGCTCTCGAGGCTTGACGCCAGCTCCTCGATCCCGAGGACCCTGGTCCAGGCAGCGGCCAGTTCGATCCCAAGTGGTAGTCCCTCTACTGCCCGGCATATCCGTCTTACGAGTGGGAGGTAGTCAGGCGTCAGGTGGAACGTAACGTTGGCAGCCTGCGCACGACGTTCGAAGAGCTGTATCGCCTCGGCCAGACGCGCATCCTCCCAGGCGAGGTCGTCGTTCGGCATTCGCAGCCCGGAGAGCGGCAGCAGCCACTCCTCGGCGAGCCCCACCCGCGCCCGTGACGTCACGAGGAGCTTCAGGTGGCCGCATCGCCCAAGTAGCTCGCGCAGCTTGGAAGCCGCGCCGACGAGGTGCTCGAAGCTGTC
>JBDZWC010000058.1:0-17604 GCA_040256005.1 Deinococcaceae bacterium
CCTAGCGGGAGGTACTGATGGCTCTTCCGTTATGGGCTTGGGTGGCGTTCGTGGGTGGCGTGCTCGTGATGCTGGCCCTCGACCTGGGCGTATTCCACCGCAAAGCGCACGTGGTGAAGGTAAGGGAGGCGGCGTTCTGGACGGCCGTCTGGGTGACGCTGTCGCTGTCCTTCGGCTACGTCATATACAGATGGCTCGGGCAGGACAAGGCCGTCGAGTACCTGACCGGCTACGTGCTCGAATGGTCCCTCGCCGTAGACAACATCTTCGTCTTCGTGCTGGTCTTCAACTACTTCAGGACGCCGTTCAAGTTCCAACAGCGGGTCCTCCTCTGGGGCGTGCTGGGCGCGCTGGTCATGCGCGGACTGATGATCGGCGTGGGCGTCACGCTGATCGAGCATTTCCACTGGATCCTCTACGTGTTCGGGGCGTTCCTGGTCTTCACCGGCCTGCGTATGCTGTTCGGCAAGAGCGATCACCTGGCCGACATGTCGGACAACCCTGCCATCAAGCTCGTCAGGCGGGTGTTCAAGGTCTCACCCGACTACGACGGCCAGAAGTTCTTCACCTTGAAGGACGGCGTGCGCATGGCCACACCCCTGCTGCTCGTGCTGGTGGTCATCGAGTTCACAGACGTGATCTTCGCCGTCGATTCGATCCCCGCCATCTTCGCGGTCACGACCGACCCGTTCATCGTGTTCACTTCGAACGTCATGGCGATCCTGGGGCTTCGGAGCATGTACTTCCTGCTGGCCCACGTCGTGCACCGCTTCGTCTACCTCCAGACGGGCCTCGCCGTGATCCTCACCTACATCGGCATCAAGATGCTGCTGCTCGACGTCTTCCCGATACCCACCCTGATCTCGCTGGGGGTCGTGATAGGCATCCTCGTCATCAGCGTCGTCGCCTCGCTACTGTTCGGCAAGCCGGACGAGGCCATGCGGCGCTCCGCCGAGGAGCGGGAGGCTCCCGCCGGTTAGGCCCTAGACTGCGGCGAGCGTGAGAAGGATCCTGCCGTGGGCCGGAGCCGTGGTCATAGTCCTGGCCGCGGCCTTCGGGTACGCGCACCTGAGGACCGACACGTACCTGGGGCGCTGGTTCTCTTGGCGCGCCTCCGATGTCGGGGACATGCTGCGCTTCCCTGGCCTCAGGGTCGTTGCCTCCAGCGAGCCGCGCACATTGCCCGATCGCGCGCCCATCACACCGTTGACCGAGATGCAAGTGGAGGCATCGGTGGACGGCGCCTCGCGTCACCTGCGACTGCGGGACCTTCTCGCCACCACGCGATCGACCGCGTTCGTGGTTCTGGCTGGCGGCGCCGTGGCAGCCGAGTGGTACGCGGCGGGCGCAGCTCCTACGGTGCGCGCTCAACCGGTGACGTCGTTCTCTGTAGCGAAGTCGGTGACGGCGCTCCTCGTGGCCGCGGCTATCCAGGACGGGTCCCTGAGTTCCCTCGATGACCCGGTGACCCGCTACCTCCCCTATCTCGCCCATGCGGACCCTGGTTACGAAGTCGTGACGTTACGCCACCTCCTGGACATGACCTCGGGCGTGCGGTTCCGCGACCATGACCTTCCCTGGGGCGACAAGGCTCGCGTGTACTACGAACCGCACCTGCGCGAACTCGTCTCCCATCTACCGCTCACCTCGCGCCCGGGCTCCCAGTTCGCGTACAACTCCTACAACCCGGTGCTTCTGGGCCTCGTCCTAGAGGCGGCGACGGGCGAGAACGTGACCGACTACTTCCAGCGGAGCCTGTGGGAGGCCATAGGCGCCGAGTACGACGCGACCTGGAGCGTCTCCTCCACCGGCGAGACGTTGCCGAAGATGGAGAGCGGCCTCAACGCGAGCCCGCTCGACTTCGCCCGGCTGGGCCTACTGTTGCTGAACGATGGCGTCGCCTACGGACGACGGGTGCTGCCGGCGCGGTGGGTCGACGATGTGTTGACGCCGGACGCCAAGCGAGTCGTGGAACCCGAGGCCGACCTCCACTATCAGCAGGGTTGGTGGGTGTACGCGCCAGTGGGCGGTCGGCAGCATGCCGTAGCGGGTCAGGGGCACCTCGGCCAGTACGTGTTCGTGTACCCGGAACTGGATGTCGTGGTCGCTCGGTTCGGGTCGGCGATCGGAGGCGTAGGTTCTTGGCGCGCCGTCTTCGACCAGGTCGCTTGCGAGGCAGCCACGCTAGCTAGCCTTGCGCCCGCCTGCGGCTGACCGCCGCCGCGGCTAGCCGCTGGTCTCCGACTTGGCGCGCAACGCCGTGAGGAACTGCCTGACCGCGCCCAGGTGGTAAGCGGAGTGCGTGATCGTGGCCGTCGCGACGTCCACCTGATTTTCACCCCACTGGCTGGCACCCTCCAGCAGCCGGAGGGTCTCCTCGTAGGTGGCTCTCAGCCGCCGGCGCAGGTCATCCCAGGCCGCGTCGTCGACGGCCTTCAGGCGCCAGCTGGAGTCCCAATCGATCCTCGTCTGCGGTTCACCCCTGAGCTCGCGAAGGTTGGCCTGGATGTAGAAGTCCGTGTGGAACGTGTGCGCGGCGATGGTCGAGCCGCCGGGTACGAGCGCGAAAGACGCCTCTGCGGCGGACAGAGCGTCTAGCGTGGGGAACCAGCCGGTCTGCTTGTCCAGGTAGTAGTTGCCACCCTTGTCGCGGCTCTCGAACGTCTCCTCGAGCAGGATGAACGCCAGCTCCTTGAAGTGGTCCGTCTTCGTCACAGGATCCTCCTCACAGACCGCGCTGAGGGTAGAACGCCTCGCCGCGCTTGAGCATGTCGACGAGCGCCTGGATCTTCCTCTCGCGGGCGGCTTCCGTCTTGAGGCTGTTGACGCGGTAGACGAGCGCGAACCGGTTCTGGGCGGTGAGCTTGTCCAACGTCGCCTTGGCGGCGGGCTCCGCCTCGATGGCTGCGGCCAGGTCGGCCGGTAGTTCGGCGTCCTTCTGCCCCGTGTACGCGCGCTCCCAACGGCCGTCGGCCTTGGCCGCTCGCACGTGCCGGAGGCCGTGCTCCGTCATGCGGCCCTCGGCGATCAAGCGCTCGACGTTGTCCACGTTCACCTGGCTCCAGACGCTCTTGGGCCGTCTGGGCGTGTACCGCTGGAGGAAGCTCTTGTCGTCGTAGCCCTTGCGGATGCCATCTATCCAACCCCAGCACAAGCAGACATCGATGGCCTCCTTGGCGGTGATGGTAGGCAGCCCCGACCCCACCTTGTGGATCTTGATCCAGAGTTCGTCCGCTTGTTCGTGGTGCTCTCGCAGCCACTCGTAGAACGCGTCCGCGTTCTCGAACTCCCTGACCTTGTCCGGGTTGACCTCGACCTTCGCCACCCGCCCATGGTGGCACGTGAGGAGAGACGCTCCAAGGATGCGCTGGCTGCGAGACGACCTCACAGCGCTGACCGGGGCGACCAGGGCTCAATCGCCTTCCAGGTCCACCGTCTCGTTGTCTCCCAGAGCCCCATGGTCCTTGGTGACGGCTGCCTTGGCCATGTCGAACAGCTGTCTCACCTTGCCGGACGGCCCGTCCCAGTACTCGGCGCTCTGAGGCTCGACCTGGAGGAGGACCAGGTCAGGGTCCTCAGGGCCCTCGGGGAAGAAGGCCTCGTTCATGGGGTTCCAGAGCTCGCGCTCGAGGAACGGATCGTCAACGATCCTGGCGCGGCCGGCGACCGAGACGAACACGTTCTTGCCGGGGTCCGCGTAGCTGACGTTGACACGCTCGTGACCGTCCACCTGCCTGGCCTTGGACGAGGAGCGCGCGGTGAAGAACCACAACCCGTCGTCGCGGCTTTCTCGCTGGGTGTACATGGGTCGGCTGTAGAGCCTGCCGTCGTCCCCGGTCGTGGTGAGCATCGCGATCTTGATGTCCTTGATCTTGTCCCAGAGCTCGGTTCTGGCTTCCGTCGGCGTGGCCACCGCGGGCCTCCTCTCGACGAGGCAGCCCCGCCCCGTCCCCTCAGGGATAGCGCCCGCCGGTGAAAGCGCCTGCGGTCGTTCGTGAGTCGCGAAGGACCAAGGCTCACTCCGCACCGTCAGATCGCACCGCCAGCAGCAGCGCCACGTCTGGTCTCACAAGCAGTTCAGTCGACCGGAAACGGCCGCTCCTGAACGCCAATTCGCGCTTCGGGTCAGGCTTGCCCCACCAGCTCTCGGGCCAGAGCCGTTCCGGGGTGAGATCGTCCAGAACCAAGATCCCGCCGGGCACGACCAGGCTCGCGATCAGGGGCCAATTCGTCGGACTCAGCGCTTCCGACCCACCCCCATCCAAGAAGAGAACGTCGAACGGTCCTCGGGGCGACAGGGCGTTCAGCCAGTCGCCCTGAACAACCTCGACGTCGTCCCTTTCGGAGTAGAGCCTCTCTGCCGCCGTCGCCAGCTCCGGGTCTATCTCGACGGTGACCAGCGTCGCTCCCGAACGCAGACCGCTTGCCATCCAGGCGGTGCCCACGCCTGCCCCGGTCCCGGCCTCGCCCATGCGCCCGCCCTGACGAGTCGCTGCCAATACCATCAGGAGGCTACCCACCTCATCGAGGCAGGCCGAAGGGCCAGGGGCGTGGTTCCCCGCGACATTTCCATGTGGCCTGAGATCGAACCCCAGCGTGGCGGCCAACCTCTTGGCGGCCGTCACTAGCTGTGGAATCTCCGGCTCGTATCGGATACGCATGCCTCCATGCATAGCGCGGGAACCATCATGCCTACCGGAAAAAACTAGCATGCCTTGACAGGAATATTCCTGTCTGAGTATATTCGACAGAGGGCACCGCCCGAGACCGTAGGAAAGGAGAACCAAGGCGACCTGGTGACCGACCACCGAACCCTCGCGACCCTGCAAGCGCTGGCCGAACCCAACCGGCTGAGGATCGTCGAGCTACTGCGCGCCGGACCGCTCACGGTCGGCGAGATCGCCCAGAGGCTCGACCTGAGGCAGCCGCAGGCCTCTAAACACCTGAAGGTGCTTACCGACAGCGGCATCCTCGAGGTCCGCCCCGAGGCCAACCGAAGGATCTACGGGCTGAAGCGCGACAGGTTCCAGACGCTGGATGACTGGGCGAGTTCGTTCACGAGGTCTATGGAAGAACGCTACGAGAAGCTGGAGAGCTACCTGGACAGGCTCACAGCGAATGAGAAGCCCGACGAAGCGAAGGGCAACGAGGAGGAAGGTTGAGATGGCAGAGGGCAAGATGATCCACCGCAAGGAAGGCGACAACGTGCTGGTGCTCGAGCGCGAGTTCAACGCGCCGCGCGACCTGGTCTTCGAGATGTTCGCGGACTGCAAGCACCTCAAGCACTGGTGGGGCCCGCGTGGCTGGGAGCTCCCCGTGTGTGAGATGGACTTCCGGCCCGGCGGCACCTGGCTGTACTGCATGAAGTGCGTCGACGAGAAGCAGGGCGAGTTCTTCGGCATGGAGTCGTGGGGCAAGCAGCAGATCCACACGATCGATCGGCCGAACAAAGTCACGTACACGGACTACTTCGCCGATTCGCAGGGGAACGTGAACGACCAGCTTCCCGCCACGGACGGCGAGCTGGAGTTCATCGACCTGGGCGGTAGGACGAAGGTCGTGAGCCGCGCCACCTACTCGAGCCCCGAGGCGCTACAGACCGTGCTGGACATGGGCATGCTCCAGGGCATCACGGAGACCTGGGACCGCCTGGAGGAGCGACTGGCAGACGTAGTCTGACCAGTGTTGGCGCGAGAGCTGAGCTCCCTCCTCGGGACCCCGTGATGACGGGTCGAGGAGGGAGCTTCGATGCCTACAGCGAAGCTGGACCCTCGCTAAGCCGCGTGCTACCGCTAGGTGGGCGGCCAGGCGCCGAGCATCTGCCTTAGCGCGACGATCTTCCCGAGGTGGTAGGCGTCGTGGACCGCGAGGCTCGCCAACACATCGGCTACGCGCCAACCAGGGTCGAGCTCCTCGCCCGAACCCCCTAGCGAGTCGCCCCATGCGGCGGCTCGGTCGGCGCCCCGCAGGTACTTGGCGACCAGCTCGTGCCACTGGTCCAGCCTCTTCGGGTCCTCGGCCGGGAACGGGTCGCCACCTTCACCCCACATCCCTCCGGCTTCATCGTCACGCTCTAGGACGATCCGCTGCCATTCGGCTGCGTGCCACAACTCGTCGTAGATCGAGTGCCGCACGCCCCCCGGCCGCGCCACGACGTGCTCCAGGCCGAGGCCGCTCAGAAGCCTCTCCCGCGGCATGAACTCGCCTTCCACGAAGATGTGCCGCCAGACCTGCGCCATGTCCGCTACCCGGCTGACGCCGGGCGGTACGACAGCACTACGACGCCGCTGTCCAGTGGCCGTGAGCCCGTGAGTTCCAGCTCCACACGCTCGACGAACAGTGGTCTCCCTCGCCCTATCGCCGTCGGGTGCACCATGAGGTGGTACTGGTCTATGAGCCTCAGCGCGGTCAGTTGCTGCACTACGCTGATGCTGCCGTCGAGCCGGACGCCCCGCTCAGACTCCTGCTTGATCCGCTCCACATCCGCAGGCACGATGTCGCGGTACACCTCGGTTCCTTCCCATTCCGGCTCCCCGAGCGTGGTCGAGTAGACGACCTTCCTCATGGCGTTGAAGCGTTTGCCGATCGTCCTCTCGACCTCGGAAGCGTTGGGATCGTCCGCGAGGGCCCTGAACCCCATGAAGCTCTGGTAGCTCTTCCTGCCCAGCATCAACGTGTCCGCCCAGTCCAGCGACGCGACCATGTACTCGGCGCGGTCGTCGCCCATCACGATCCAGTCGAGACTGCCGTCTTCGCCTGCGACGTAAGCGTCGAGGGTGGTCGCGAGGATCACGTGTAGCTCGGCCATGCGCCAGTGTGCCTGTTCCGGACGAGGTTGGCTAGTCGACCGCAGCCAGCCGCCTGCGCAGGGCCGCTGTCACCGCTGCTAGCTGAGCGAGCTGCTCGGCCGATAGGGCGGAGACGAATAGCGTCCGAACGGCCTCCAGGTGAGGTACCGAGGCGCTGCGGAAGGCCCCCGAACCCGCCTCTGTCGCGACGACCTCCGAACCCCTGCTGTCGTCGGGACAATCCTCGCGCCGCACCAGGCCACGTCTCTCCATCCTGCCCAGGTGGTGGGACAGACGGCTGCGCTCCCAGCCGACGCGGTCAGCCAGCTCGGAGGACCTGAGGCGACCGCGGCTTGCCTCGCTCAGAGCCAAGAGGACCTGATAGTCGCCGAGTGAGAGGGACGACTCGCTGAGCATGCGGCTCGCCAGGCGCGACCGCAGTTCCTCGGCGGTCTCGATGTAGCTACGCCACACGGCCAGCTGCGCCTTCGTCGGCAACCGTCGTCCTCTGCGTTCGCTCTCTCCTACGGCCACTGGTGGCTTCCTTCCGATTGACATGTCAAGTATATTCGCGCATAATTGACGTGTCAATGATGGCCGCGGCCGGCCCGTTGATGGACGGGTTCGTCGGCCGCGACTTGCCCCATCCGACCCGGTGACCAGAGGGAGTCGCAACATGAGCACGACAGACAAGCACGCCGTTGAGTTCGGCATCGACAGTTTCGGCGACCTGCCGAGGGACGACGGCGGGCGGCTCGTCTCGTACGCCCAGGCGATCCGGGCCACCGTCGAGGAAGCGGTGTTAGCCGATCAGGTCGGCATCGACGCGGTAGCGCTAGGCGAGCATCACCGCCCCGAGTTCGCTATCTCCACGCCCGAGACCGTGCTGGCGGGGATAGCGACACGCACGGAGCGCATCCGGGTCGGTTCCGGCGTCACGGTGCTCTCCTCCGATGACCCCGTCCGCGTCTTCCAGCGCTTCGCCACCATCGACGCCCTGTCGAACGGGAGGGCCGAGGTCATCCTCGGTCGCGGCTCGTTCACCGAGTCCTTCCCGCTCTTCGGGTACGACCTCAAGGACTACGAGCTGCTGTTCGACGAGAAGATCGACCTGTTCCACGCTCTGCTCGACGAGGAGCCGGTCACCTGGGAAGGGACGACACGGGCGCCCCTCGTGAACGCCGAAGTCTTCCCCAAGACGGAGTCCGGCCGCTTGCGAACGTGGGTCGGCGTGGGCGGGTCACCGCAGTCGGTCATACGTACCGCCAAGTACGGCTTCCGCCTCATGCTCGCGATCATCGGCGGCGCGCCCCAGCGCTTCGCTCCGTACATAGAGCTGTACCAGCGGGCCACCGATCAGCTTGGCACCGAGGCCCACCCCGTCGGCATGCACTCCCCGGGCTTCATCGCGGAGACCGACGAGGAAGCCAAGGCCATCTACTACCCGGGCCACAAGGAGCTCATGGACCGGATCGGCCGCGAACGCGGCTGGCCGCCCCAGAGCCGCCAACAGTTCGAGGCCGAGGTCGAGCACGGCTCGCTGTACGTGGGCTCACCTGAGACCGTCGCGCGGAAGATCGCCCGCGCCGTGCGGACGCTGGACGTCGGTCGCTTCGACCTCATCTACTCGACCGCCGGCGCGGTGTCGGCCAGCGCGAGGCTGCGTGCCGTCGAGCTCTTCGGCACGAAGGTCATCCCTATGGTGCGTGAACTCCTGGCCGATGAGCCGGCTGCGGTGATGGCTTGACATCTAGGGTGCGCAGCGTCGGCATCCTCGGCGCCGGCAAGCTCGGCACGGTCCTGGCACGCCTCGCGATCAAGAGCGGCCACGACGTCTGGATCGCAGGGTCGGGCGATCCCGAGAAGATCGCCCTGACGACCGAAGTGCTGACGCCGGGCGCCAGACCGGCCTGGGCCCGCGAGGTGGCCAGGTCAGGTGATGTCGTCGTCCTGGCCCTCCCATTGGGATGGTACCGCGAGGTGCCGAAGGATGAGCTCGAGGGTAAGCTCGTGATCGACGCTATGAACTACTGGTGGGAGACCGACGGGGTGCGCGACGACCTCGACGATCCGCGCATCACGAGCAGCGAGCTCGTCCAGGCTTTCCTGGACGGCTCGCGGGTCGTGAAGGCCTTCAACCACATGGGCTACCACGACCTCGAGGCCGGCGCTCGTCCGCCAGGGGCAGCGGGCCGCAAGGCCATAGCGATCGCGGGGGATGATGACGGGGACGTCGCGCTGGTCGCCTCCCTGGTGGACGACCTCGGCTTCGACCCGCTACCCATAGGCACGCTCGCGGCCGGCCGCTATTTGCAGCCGGGGTACCCGGCCTTCGGCGCCAACCAGGACCGTGACGGTTTGCGGGCGCTGGTCACGGCAGCCAGGGGGATGGACGATGTTCCCCGGTCACGGGTCGCCTGACCTAGGCCGTCCCGACGTCCCGCCGCGAGAACAGCCAACCGCTGAGGAGCACCAGCGCCGCCATCGCCGCGGCCAACGCGGTCGCGCCCCCAAGGTCGAAGCCCGCGGTGATGGGGTCCCTGCCGAACGCCCAGTGGTACGGCGAGAGGCGGGCCAGCCACGGCGCCCCGGCCAGCCTGGCCACCGCGTCCAGGACGTGGGCAGCCACGGCGACCAACGCTCCCAGCCCGGTGGCGACGGCCGGACGGCCGCTCACCGCCCCGCCGAACAGAGCCGCCAGGCCCGTCACGCTCGTGAGCAGGAACAGCGCCAAGGTCACTGCCAACAGCCGCGTGGGCTCGATGCCCAGCTGGGCCGGGCCGTTGAGCGCCCACACCAACACCGAACCGACGACACAGAGCGCTGCGACACGTGTGAGCAGGGCCAGAGCGGTCTCCAGTACGACCTGCCAGCGGGTCACCGCGTGGGCAAGCGTCAGCTCCAGCGTCCCACTGTCCTCGGCGCCGGCGACGGCGCGGCTGCCCCAGCCGATCGCGGCGATCGAGATGAGCAGGAAGCCAAGCAGCCCGAAGTAGGTGGATTGCGCGTAGCCAGGTCCCGAGGCCAGTCCCTCGAGGGCGAACAGGGCGGCGAGCTCGGGCGGGAACATGTCGATGTAGGTCTGCGTGAGCTCCGGGCCACCCACGCTCGGGTAGAACGGCATGTAGAGCAGCACGGCGGCCGCGACCCCGATCGCCCAACCCAGCAGACCGCGGCGCCCCTCGCGCAGCTCCCGCCTGTAGAGGTTCATGACGCCTCGTTCCGGTACATATCGATCACGGCGTCCTCTAGGACCTGCTCCTCGAGGAGCAGGTCGAGGACCTCGAAGCGGGCCAGGGTCTTGACCAGCATGTCCAAGTCCCCTTCGAACGACAACGTCAGCGCTACCTCGCCGTCCCGCTCCACGAGGGAGAGGCCGCGGACGCGGCCCATGCTCTCCAGCGCCGCCCTCAACCCCGGCTGGCTGCGCACCGTGGCCCGCAGCCGGCGCTGACGACCGGCGCGCAACTCCTCGACGCCGCCGAGACGGATCAACTCTCCCCTGTGGAGGACGCCGACACGGTCTGCCGCCTGCTCGATCTCGCTGAGCACGTGGGAGCTCAGGAACACCGTCTGACCGCGGGCCTTGGCGTCGCGCACCAAGGAAAGGAACTCCTGTTGAACCAAAGGGTCTAGCCCACTGGTGGGCTCGTCCAGGATCAACAGCTCGGGCTCATGCATGAAGGCCTGCACCAGCCCGACCTTCTGCTTGTTCCCCTTCGACAGCTTGCCGACGTGCCTGGCCAGGTCGAGCCCCAGGCGCTCGGCGATGCCCTCGATAGTCCCTTTTGCCACGCCACCGCTGAGTCGCCCGAAGTGTCGCAGCAGCTCCCCCGCGGTCGTGCGCCCCTCGAGCCGCAGCTCGCCCGGCAGGTACCCGATGCGGCGCCTCAAGGCGGACCCGCCCTCTCGCGGGTCATGACCCAGTACCGTTGCCGACCCGGCCGTGGGCCTGATGATGTCGAGAAGCAGCCGCATGACGGTCGTCTTGCCGGCCCCGTTCGGGCCGATCAGCCCGAACACCTCGCCGCGCTGCACCTCGAGATCGAGGCCGGCAAGGGCCGTGGTGGCCCCGTAGCGCTTCGTCAGACCCAGTGCTTGGACGGCCGTGTCCATCACCCTTCCCCTTCCATGGCTGCCCTCGTCGCTTCCAAGAGCTCCGGGGTCGCGTACAGACCATGAGTGAACAGCTCCATGACTGGCAGGGCGAGCCGCTGGAGGACCTTCGCGTTCAGCCCGTCCTCGCCCAGGGCGCGGCTGACCTGCCTTCCCATGACCAAGGGCGCGAGCCCGCAGAGCGCGACCACCAGCGCGGTGGTCCCGAGGTCGCTGAAGTGGTTCATCTGCCCGCTCTCGATGCCTTCGCCGAGCATCTTCTCCGTCCTATCGACGAGCGTGTCGAACAGCAGATCCCCGGCGTGGGAACCCTCCAGCAGCATCCTGGTCAGGTAGTCGAACTCGGCCAGGTAGGCGTCCGGCTCGGCCAGCCACCGACGCATCGCGCCGATCAGGTCCTGCTGTGAAGTGGCGACCTCGGTGTCGATGAGCTCGCCGGCCACGTACTCGTCGCACGCCCGTTTGAGACCCTCCTTGCTGCCGAAGTGGTGCAGGACCAGCCCCGGGCTCACGCCTGCCTCGGCCGCGATGGCGCGGACGCTCGTGTCGGCGAAGCCGCCCGCACCGAAGAGCCTCACCGCGGCCGCCCGGATCCGAACGCGTGCCGTCAGGTCGGTGTTCGAGGCGGTCCTCGCTGAACGCACGTTCAGTAGACTATACGGTCGGTTAGCACGCGGTCAAGCGAGGGATTTGGCGCGCCGTTCAGTCTCAGCGGCCACCGTCCACTTACGTAGCCCCAGGAACGGACCGAGGTCCGCAACGCAGGCAAGCTGGCACCAGTTCGAACCCGGCCGGGAAGGATCGAAACATGGCGACACGGTTGGCACTAGCAGCGTTCGCGGCAACGGCGTCGATGGCGTGCATCGCATGGGCGCAGGAGCCGCTGGCCTTCGACAGCTCGCTCGGCGAGGTCCGGATCTTCCCGCTGGGCCACGCTTCCCTGCGCGTCGAGGTGAACGATCTGGTCATCCACGTCGACCCCTGGAGCAACGTGGCTGACTACTCTATGCAGCCTGATGCCGACCTCGTGATGGTGACGCACGCACACCCGGACCACTACGACCCTGCCGCACTAGACGCGATCACCACCGACGGAACCTTGGTCGTCATGGACGGAACCAGCGCTTCACAGTTCGGGGGTGAAGCTACCGCGCTCGCCAACGGCGAGTCACTCGAGTTCGAAGGCATCACCGTGACGGCGGTACCGGCCTACAACGTCGTGAGGACCCGTGACGACGGCAACCCGTTCCATGCCCAAGGCGAGTCCAACGGGTACCTGCTGGACTTCGGCGACCTACGCGTTCACATCGCCGGCGACACCGAGTGCGTACCCGAGCTAGCCGAACTGGGCGAGGTGGACGTCTCTTTCCTTCCCATCAACCTGCCGTTCACGATGCCGCCGGACGAGGCCGCCGAGTGCTTCAGGACCATCGCGCCTACAGTGGCCATCCCGTATCACCAGGGAGACTCGGATCCGCAGGTAGTGGCCGACTTGCTGGCCGATACCGACATCGATGTTCGGGTGCTCGAGCTGCCGTGACTGTAGCGGGCCTAACGGCCGAGACCTTCCCCGCAACTGCAGCTAAGCCTTCGATGGGGCCAGCTTACCGGCTCTCCCGTGACACAAACGCTCTGGTCGCCTGCCCAGTACCAGTGCGAAACCTGTGGCTAAGAACGCTCAGATCCCGGTCAGGCCGTCAAGCCAACGGACGAGAAGCTATTCACAAGCGGTATTAGAGATCGATTGTTTTGATGGCCAGGCGTACCCCAACGAGACTTCTCGACCCAAAGCTCGCGCTCTCAAACTTTCGGCTCCATGGATCGTTCGAACCTGGCTATTGCCAGCAACCGCCTGACTACGAAATAGTAGTCAGGGCGCTTGACTACCTTTTAGTAGTCGCCTAAAATGACTACGATTTAGTAGTCAGGAGGCGGTAGTGGAGTTCACCGGCAAGGTCACAAACGCCGAGTCGCTGGGAAGGATCCTGCAACAAGCCCGCATGCTCAGAGGCCTTAGCCAACGCGAGCTCGCCGAGCGCCTCGGCACCACTCAACGCTACATCTGGGAGATCGAGGCCGGCAAACCCTCCATCTTGATGGAGCGGCTGTTCGCGATGATGCGCGAGGTAGACGTCGAACTCTCCGCCACCATCAGATCGCCCAAGAATCATGGCTGACCTGGTCGTCGAACTGTACGGCACCCGAATCGGCACGCTGGAGGGCGACTGGCGCACGTTCGACCTGGAGTTCGAGCCAGGCGCCGTGAGGACATTCGGCATCGACAGCCCCATACTGTCGGTCGCCGTTCCGCTAGCAGTGGTGCCTACTCGAGCGCACAAGCAGAAGCGCCGCAACTTCTTCCAAGAGCTCCTTCCCGAAGGCCGCATGCTGAAGCGGCTGGCTCAGGAAGCGAACGTGTCTGAGAGCGACGCCATCGGGCTGCTCCGCCGATACGGTCGCGACGTCGCCGGGGCACTTCAGATCTGGGACCCGGACGTACCCGGCGAGCCCCGCCAACCAAGACTCGAACCGCTCGACGAGGCCGGAGTGGCAGACCTGCTCGAAAACGTGCAGGCCTTCCCGCTTGGCAACAAGCCCCGGGGCGGCAAGTCGTCGTTGGCCGGGGTGCAGGACAAGATCGTCCTGGCGCATACCGCGGAAGGCTGGCACAGAGCCCTCGACGGCTATCCCTCGAGCCACATCGTCAAGCCCGTACCCGAGGGCCTCCCCACCGTCATCTACGACGAGGAGTACGGCGCCCGCCTGGCTCGCGCTGTAGGACTGATCCCATACCGCACTTGGATCCACGAGTTCGCAGGCGTGCCGGCGCTGGTCATCGAGCGCTACGACCGCTCCCCTGACGCACCACAGTCACGCCTCCATCAGGAGGACTTCAACCAGGCCCTCGGCGCGAGCGGCGACGAGAAGTACCAGCGGTACGGCGGGAAGGTCAGCCTGGCGCGCATCGCGCGCCTGCTCGAACAGCACACAGGGCCCGAGAGCCGCGAGGCGCTCCTCCGGATGGTGGTACTAGCCGCCGCCGTCGGAAACTTGGACATGCATGCGAAGAACATCTCCCTCCTTCACCTCCCAGAGGGAACCGTGGAGCTCGCCCCGGCCTACGACTTCGTACCGCAAGCGCACCAACGGAACGACGGCGAGATGGCGCTCGCGGTCGCTGGCGAGTACCGCCATGCGCATGTCACGCGGACCCACCTCGTCGAAGAAGCCCTCTCGTGGGGCCTTGCCGACACTGAGCCCATCATCGACGAGGTGCTCGGGACGGTGCTCGAGACCATCCGCCGTGAAGATCCGCACCCTCGAGCCCACCCACGATTGACGGCGGACGTTTCATGGTTCACGCAGAACCTCCTCGAGGGCCGCGCAGCCGGCCTGCCTACAGGCGAGCAGCAGTAGCTGAACCGTCTAGCCTTGGTGGAGCTGCTTGCCTTCCTGGCTATGTGCCCAGACACGTCCGAAGCACGCCCAGCGACGCGGTCAGGAGCATTTTCCCGCCGGCGGCTGTCTACCAGCGGTAATGCCGGATATGCTCCCCACGACGGGCGATCTCGCTCATGGCCTCGATGCCGATCTCGATGTGCAGGTCGGTGTGCTGCCTGAAGACGCTCTTCGCTGAGTCGCGCGTCTTTATGCCGCCGCGCTTGAGCGGGAGGTCCGAGACCAGGAGTAGCGCACCGATGGGCACCTTGGATGCGAACCCGACCGAGAAGAGGGTCGCGGTCTCCATGTCGATGGCCAGGGCGCGCTCGTCGTAGAGGAGCTCCTTGAACCTCTCGTTGAACTCCCAGAAGCGCGTGTCCGTCGTGTGCACGACGCCGGTGCGGTAGTCGTAGCCCTTCTCGACGATGATCTGCGACACGAACTTCTGCACCTTGAAGGTGGGGAGTGCGGGCACCTGCGGCGGCATGTAGTGCTTGGAGGCGCCCTCGTCGCGTATGGCTGCCGTGGGCAGCACGAAGTCGCCCACCTCGAGCGAGCGGTGGAGGCCGCCGGCCATCCCCAGGAACAAGGTCGCCTTCGGCTCCGCGGTGGCCAGCACCTCGATGATCAGCGCCGCTACGGGCGACCCCACCGAGAAGTTGATCAGGGACACCCCGAGCTTCTCGGAGTGCCGAGCGGTCATGGCCGAGCCGCGGGTCGTGACGACGTCGTCAGACATCCTGCCGAACCGCTCCGAGTAGTACTCGAAGTTGGTCAGTAGTACCTGCTTCTGCATGCCCTCGGGCGGCGTGCCCGTGTAGCGCTCGAGGATCTGCCTGCCGATCTCCCACTTCTCCGGGTTGTTGTAGATGAGGTTCATGTTCACGGGCCGCCCGGGTTCGTGCGAGCCCTGCTCGACGCCGTCGTCCGTGTCCACTGCCACCCGCTTACGCTCCTCGGGGGTAGTCACGCTCGGCGCCGTCAGCGCCTGCTCCCGGTGACGCCGGCCCAGACGCTCTCGTTCTCCCTCGTCCATGGGACATGCTAACCGTGCTCGCGTGAGACTCGGAAAGCGCTCGAGGCGGTTGTAGAGTCAGCCTCCGTGACGACCGCAGCGCGCCGAGAGACAGCCCAGGTGCAGGTGGCAGACGCGCGAGGCCACGTCAGACAGGTGGAGGTCGCTCGAAGGTGGGCGCCACTGGCAGCCAGCTGGCTCGTCATGGGGCTCGAGATGCCGGTGGTCAGCGCGGTGATGGCGCGGCTCGCGAACCCCGAGGTCAACCTGGCGGCCTACGGCGGGGTCGTTATG
Organism: Deinococcaceae bacterium; assembly: GCA_040256005.1. Classification (GTDB taxonomy): domain Bacteria; phylum Deinococcota; class Deinococci; order Deinococcales; family Trueperaceae; genus DASRWD01. The sequence goes on from JBDZWC010000058.1 coordinate 15,655, forward strand.
CCTTTGGCGCTGCTCATCGAGGCGCCGATCATGATGCTGCTCACGGCGAGCACGGCCCTCGCGAAGGACACCGCCTCCTACCGGCTCATGTACAGGTTCATGATGGCGGCCGGACTGGCGCTGACCGTCCTGCATGCGGCCCTCGCGTTCACACCCCTGTACGACCTGGTCGTCGTGCCCCTCCTCGGCCCACCGGAGGTGGTGCGCGAGCCGGCGCAACTGGGCCTCGCGCTGATGCTGCCCTGGACGTGGGCCATCGCTTACCGTCGCTACCACCAGGGCCTCCTGATCCGCTTCGATCGCTCGCAGCACGTCAGCATCGGCACGGTCGTGCGGCTCGTCGTGTTGTGCCTCACCCTGCTGGTGATGGCGCTGCTCGGAGCGAGCGGCATCGCCGCCGGCGGTCTGGCGATCGCGATGGCCGTCACCGCCGAGGCCGTGTACAGCGGCGTCGTGACCCGCCCCATCGTGAGGGGGCGCCTGGCCCGGGCGGAGCCGGTCGAGCCTCCCCTCAGGTTCACGGTGTTCTGGGCCTTCTACGCACCGCTGGCGCTGACCTCGTTCGTGTCCCTGGTGGTGCAGCCGCTGGGCAGCGCCGCCATCGCCCGCATGCCGGAGGCGCTCGAGTCGCTGGCTGCCTGGCCGGTGGTGAGCGGTCTGTTGTTCATGTTCCGCTCACTGGGCTTCGCCTTCAACGAGGTGGTAGTGGCGCTCCTCGACCGACCGAGGGCGTTGGCCGGGTTACGGCGCTTCACGTTGACCCTCGGCGGCGCGGTGCTAGCCGCCACGCTGCTCGTGGCGTTCACCCCGCTCTCGCGGCTCTGGTTCTCGGTCGTGTCCGGCCTCGACCCTGACCTCTCGCGCCTGGCAACGCTCGGCTTCGCTGCCGCGCTGCTGTGGCCGTGTCTCGACGTCCTGCGGAACCTGCTCCAGGGCGTGATCGTGCACTCGGGCCGCACGTTCAGCATCAGCGAGTCGATGTTCGTGTTCCTGGGCGTCGCCGCGGCCTTACTGCTGTTGGGCACGTCGTGGCGAGCCTTCCCCGCCCTGCCTTACGCGATGGTGTCGTTCGTGATCGCCACGGCTGCTCAGGTTGGCTGGCTGTTCTGGCGGAGCCGCCCTGCCGTCAGCCGGCTGGCGCAGGATGACCGCGCTAGCGCGTAGAAGCGGGCGGCCACCCACGGCGCGCTCGCCATGAGCGTGGGTCAGCCAGACACCGCGCTAGACGGCGAACCAGAGGGTCCGCGGGTCGAGGCCCTCGGGCGCGCCGTCCGCGGATGGCGCTGACACCGACCCTGCCAGCCCCTCAGCCAGCCGTCGCGCCTCCGCCAGGTAGGCGGCGAAGTCCTCGGCGGCTGACCGCGTTGAACGGTCCACAGGCTGCCAGGACTCGGGGTCGAACCGGGCGTGCGCCTCCTCCGGCTCGCTGACGTGACGCCAACTGCCGGTGCGCCAGTCGAAGCGGTACTGGCTCACGAACCTGTGGCCGAACTGGGCGATGAACTCGATGGCGGCGAGCAGGAACTCGAACTCCTCGTCGGTGAGCAGGTAGTGGAAGCTGAGCCGCGCCCAGCCGGGCTTGACACCCTCGTACCCGGCCTCGATGGCTCGCAGGAAGCACAGCGACGTCTCGTCGTCGATGTCGAGTAGCGCGTGTCCGTACGGTCCAGCACAGGAACACCCGGCACGGCCCTGAATGCCGAAGAGGTCGGAGAGCAGCCGCACTACCAGCTTGGCGTGGAGCTGCCTGCCCCCTGACTCCACCAGGAACGACGCGACAGCCAATCGCGGCGCCGTCAGGTTGCCGAGCATGGTGACACCCGGTACGCGCGCCAGCCTGTCCAGGGCGCTGGCCACCAGCTCCTTCTCGCGCCGCTCGATGGTCTCGATGCCCACGCGCTCCTTCACCCTGAACGCCATCGCCGCGCGGAGCTTCTGGACGATGGCCGG
>JBDZWC010000059.1:0-17420 GCA_040256005.1 Deinococcaceae bacterium
GCGGCGCCACGGCCACGCTGCAGGGGCCAGGCATGCTGATGCCGCCCGGTCGCGGTTGGGAGTACGCGGTGCGCATCTCGCCCCGGGGCGCGTTCGGCGCGCCGGCGCCGCTCGACGAGGGCCAGCCCGTGGAGTGGTCGCCGCTGGAGCTGGCGATCGACGGCGACGTCTTCGTCGTGGGGTTGCCGGACGGGATGGGCGCAGACGTCGACGTGTTCGCGCTCAGCGGCGTCTACGACGCGTTCTCGCCCCACTCATGGAGGCCCCTCACCGCCTCGCCTTCGCCGTGGTCCTACTCGGGCACCGAGCAGGTAGTGCCCGTCGTTGACCTCATAGCCCCCGACCACGAGACCCAGATGCGCGCCCTGCGCGACGGCGTGCTGCCGGCCCGCGCCCGGCAGGTCGCCGGGGGCCTCACGTGGCTACTCCTGTCGATGGCCGGCGTCCTGATCGCCGCTACCGGCCTGTGGCTGCGCCGCGTGGCCGGCGCTGCCGCGCCCGCGACGTCTTCCGCCTCCGTGCAGGAGGCGACCGTTCAGGACACGGCGGAAGTGCCGCCAGACGAAGCGGACGAGGCCATGACGGAGCCGGTGGAGACGACCGCAGCGGAGACCGGCTCCGACGAGCCTGTCGAGGTGCCGGTAGCCGTGGAGACCGCCTCCGACGACCTTGTGTCCGGGTCTGACGACGTGGAGACCACAGCAGACGAGCCGGTCGTCACGTTGGGAGAGCCGGAGTCGAGCCCTCAGGTGGCGACTGGCGCCCGGGAGGACCCGGTGGATGCGGGCACGACCGCCCTCGAAGGTGAACCCGCCGCCGACAGCGGAGAGGGTGTCACCGCTGCGCCTGCTGACGACGATGACCACGAGAGCGGGCCAGAAGACCCCGGCAAGCCCGAGGGCAGGCCGGCCGACGACGGCGATGACCGGTTCGAGCGGCTGAGACGCGACCTCGAGGCAACGGAAGAGCCAGAGGACGACCTCATGGGTTTCACGGAGCGCAGCGACAAGCGTGCCCGTTCACTCAACGTGGAGCACACCGACGAGGAAGGCGGTCAGGCCGGCTCCTGATGGCGTCGTTCGTGCCGACTAGGCCTTCGCGCTGACCCGTAGCTGGTTCTTATCAGTCGCCGTAGCTGGCGCCCGCGACGACCGCCGTGGCGCCTTGGCGCACCACGTCGGCACCCAGTTGGGTCAGCCGCTCGGTGAGGCGCTCGTAGCCGCGGTCGATGAACTTCAGGCCGCCGATCTCCGAGGTGCCCTGCGCGGCGAGCGCCGCGATCACCAGCGCGCTGCCCGCCCGTATGTCGGCGGCGTGCATGGCGGCGCCCTTGAGCGGGCCGCCTCTCACCTCGAGCGTGCGGTCCACGAGCCTCAGGTCCGCACCCGTATGGGACAGCTCGTCGACGTGCGTGAACCGGTCCGGGTACACGCTGTCCGACAGGTTCGACAGGCCCGGCACCGTCGCGAGGAACGCCGTGAAGGGCGCCTGAAGGTCGGTGGGTAGCCCCGGGAACTCCGCCGCTTGCAGGTCCGTCGGCTTCAGCTCCCTCTCCTTGGCGTCGACGACGATCCAGTCGTCGCCGGTCGTAACGCTCACGCCGGTCGCCACCAGGGCGTCACTGACCGCTGCGAGGTTCTGAGGCTCCACGTCCCTCAACGTGACGCGACCACGCGTCGCGGCGGCGGCCAGCATGTACGTGCCGGCCTCTATCCGGTCGCTGATGGGCCGGTAGGTGACGCCGTGCAGCTTGCGCACGCCCTTGACGGTGATGGTGCGAGTGCCGGCCCCGGCGATGTTCGCGCCCATGGCGTTGAGCATGTTCGCGAGATCCGGTACCTCGGGCTCCAGCGCGGCGTTCTCGATGATCACTTCGCCGTCAGCCATCGCCGCAGCGAGGAGCACGTTCTGCGTGCCGCCCACGGTGGGCGCCTCGAAGACGACGCGGCCGGCCATGCGCACGGGCCTGTGGACGTGGAAGACGCCATCGTCTTCGTCGACGATCACGCCTAGGTCCCGCATGGCGGAGATGTGCCTGTCCACGGGCCGCGGACCGAAGGCGCAGCCGCCGGGCATGGGGACGCTGGCCTCGCCGCAGCGCGACACCAGGGCGCCCATGATGACGAAGCTGGCGCGCATCTTGCTCACCAGGCCGTACGGCGCGTTGCAGGTCTTGAGGCTGCGCGCGTGCAGCCTCAGCGTGTGGCCTTCCCAGGCGGTGTCCACGCCAACGTACCGAAGCAGCTCTTCGAGCACCAGGACGTCCGCCAGGCGCGGGACGTCCTGCAAGACGACCTCCTCGTCCGTGAGGAGGGAGGCCAGCATCAGGTAGAGGGCGGAGTTCTTGGCGCGGAAGACGGGCAGCTCGCCGAGCAAGGGCCTGCCGCCGTTGAGGATCATGACGTCGTTGGTGTCGGACACAGCCGCCCTTTCTTCCCGATCACGAGCTTGTCAGTCCGTGACGCGATGTGTTGTGAGATGATGCACCAACACATCGTGTGCATGATGCACATCGTCAGTATAATGTGCTCGATGAGCGGCTGTACAGTGCGCACACAGGTGCGGACCGTCACCAGCACCAGGCCGCACATCGAGCTAGGAGGAGACGGTGCCCAAGCGCGAGAAGAAGCGACTCCACGTCGTGCTATCTGAGGAACAGGACTCGCTCCTCACCAAGACGGCCTACCAGCTCTCCAACCCGGAGCGGCTGGTGTCCAAGTCGGAGGTCGTGCGCCTCGGCATCGAGATGCTCACGCGGGCCGTCCAGGAGGGGAAGCTGGACCCCAGCCTGCTCAAGTCGCTAGAAGGCAGCCAAGAGTAGGCTAGGAGGCGTGTTCAGCGCCGGCGAGGTCGTCGACGGGCGCTACGAGGTCCTCGGTCCCCTCGGGGTCGGGGGCATGGCGCACGTCTTCAAGGCGCGTGACCTGCACCTCGAGCGCGTCGTCGCGCTCAAGGTCCTCAGGCCCCACCTGACGGAGACGGACAGCGAGCGGTTCAGGCGCGAGATCAGGGCGCTGGCGCAGCTCAACCATCCGGGCATCGTGTCGATCTTCGACCTGGGATCGGGCGAACGTGTCTACTTCGCGATGGAGCTCATAGAGGGCGGGCCCATCACCGACCTGGGTCCCGTCGACGGCGACCTTGGCCCCCTGACGCGCCTGCTCGAGGCGTCAGCCATCGTCGCCGAGGCCCTCGCCTACGTCCACCGCCTGGGGATGGTGCACAGGGACCTCACGCCCAGGAACATCCTCCTGACGCAGCAGGGCATGCCCAAGGTGATGGACTTCGGGCTGGTGCAACTGACGGAGACGTCCAAGCAGCTCACCCGCACGGGGCTCACCCTGGGCACGCCTCAGTACATGGCCCCCGAGCAGGCGACGGGTGAGGCGACCGGCGCCGCCACGGACCTCTACGCCTTCGGCGCGGTGCTCTACCGCACCCTCACGGGCGTGAGCGCGTTCGAGGGAGAGAACGACCAGGCCGTCCTCTACCAGCATGTCTACGGCAAGGTGACGCCGCCTTCCGAGCTCAACCCGCAGGTGCTCGAAGCGCTCTCGCGCCTCGTGATGAGCCTGCTCGAGAAGGAGCCGGCTAGGCGGCCAGCCTCGGGCACGACGGTCGCCGAGACGCTGCGCGCCGTGCTCTCCTCCGTGCGGCGCGCCGCCGTCGGGTTGCCGGGAGCCGGTCCGGGGCGCCTGCACGCCTTCCCCAGCGGCCCGCCCCTGCCGCAGACCCTGAGCGAGCGGTGGCGCGTCAACCTCGCCGAGGGCCCCCAGTTCCCCTCGGGGCTGACCGCGGCGGGCGGGTTCCTGCTCGTGGGGCAACGGTCCGACGCGCTGGCCGTGCTCCGGCCCGCGGACGGCGGCCTGCACACCACGTTCGAGCTCGACGACGAGGCCAGCCAACCGCCCCTGTTCGTGCAGGGGCGCGTGTTCGTCACCAGCCGCTCCGGCTCCCTCGTGGCGCTGTCCTGGCCGGGGGGCGAGGTGCTGTGGAGACGAGAGGACGAGGACGTGGTGGGTGGCGCGCCTTACGGCCGCGACGTCGTCGTCGCCGCCGGCGACCGCGTGGAGCTGTGGACGGCCGAGGGCGACGCAGCTTGGCGCGTGAAGCTGGGCGCGCCCGCCGTGGCCGCTCCCACCCTGCACCGCGGCCTGGCGCTGGTGCCGACGGAGGACGGCTGGCTGCACGCGGTCAGGCTCGCTGGGAAGCACGCGTTCAAGGTGCAGGTGGGGCCCATGGCGAGCCCGCCCGCCGCCACCGGCGGCGTCGCCTTCGTGCCCGTCAGGTCGGGCGAGCTGCACGCCTTCGACCTCGAGAAGCGGGACGTCCTCTGGACCTACGACCTCGAGGGCGAGCAGTGGGGCACCCCGGTCGTGTGGCAGCAGTACGTCTACGCCACGTCGTGGGGGCAGAGGATCCACGCCCTGGCCGCGGCGACAGGCGACGATGTCTGGACGCGACCCCTGCCGGCCGCCGTGACGGCCTCACCGGCCATGGCGGCCGGGGCGCTCTACGTGGGCACCGAGAACGGCGACGTCATCGCGCTAGACGCCCGCACGGGGCGGGTCCTGCATTCGCGCCGGGTCGCCGCCGGTTCCATCCAGGCCAGTCCGCTCCCCCTGGGCGACGCGGTCTTCGTCGCCGCGCTGGACGGCACGGTAGTCGCCCTCTCGTAGCTCGTCCCGCGTGCTGGGCGGGCAGCCCGCGGCCCGGGGATGTCAGGAGCCGGGCCGGGGCCCGCATGGGCGCGTGGTAGCGTTCCCTCGCCCCATCGGCATGGCGCGTGCGGCCTCCTAGGAGGATCGCTGCGAGACGGTGCGATGACCGCTCGGGTGTCCCGCCACACAACAGGGACGAGGCAAGACGGTCAGCGCCGGATATCCCACCGAGGGTCGCGCTCCTGCGCTGGTCCGCCGACCCGAGAGGACTGGACCATGCCGCACACAGACGACACGCAGGCCGCCGCGCCCCCGGAACCTCGCAATGCAGTGCCCCACACGGGAAGCCAGACGATGCAGGCCAAGCCGTATGAAGGCTGGCAGAAGCTGGTGAAGACCTACGCCCAGCCCGACCTGCACAAGAGCATCTGGCAGGTGATCAACTCCTTCGGTGGCCTCATCCTCTGCTTCGGACTCATGTGCGCTGCGTTCATGCTCGTCGGCTACTGGCTCGCGTTGCTCCTGGCCATCCCGGCGGCTGGGTTCCTCGTGCGCGTGTTCATCATCCAGCACGACGCCGGGCACGGCTCCTTCTTCAAGTCCAAGCGGTGGAACAACATCGTGGGTGCCGTCGCAGGAGTGTTCACGCTCACGCCGTACAACTTCTGGCGCAAGACGCATGCCATCCACCACGCGCACCACGCGGAGCTCGAGGAGCGCGGCATCGGCGACGTGTGGACGATGACGGTGGAGGAGTACACCTCGGCCCCTCGCTGGAAGCGGGCCGTCTACCGCGTGTTCAGGAACCCGTTCTTCCTGTTCGTGCTGGCGCCTGCGGCCAACTTCCTCGTCGTCCAGCGCTTCCCTGTGGGCGCCAAGGCCGGCTGGAAGACCGGCGAGGTGGCGTCAGTGTGGTGGACGAACCTCGCGATAGCCGGTGTGGTGACCGCCTCTGGCCTGGTGATCGGGTTCTGGCCGACCCTGATGCTGATGGTGCCTGTCATGATCATCGGTGCCTCCGTTGGCACCTGGCTCTTCTACGTCCAGCACCAGTTCGAGCGGACGTACTGGGAGCACACCCCGCAGTGGGACTACACGCTCGCCGCGATGGAGGGCAGCTCCTACTACCAGCTTCCCAAGGTGCTGCAATGGTTCACCGGCAACATCGGGTTCCACCACATCCACCACCTCAGCCCTCGGATACCCAACTACAACCTCGAGTCTTGCCACAAGGACAACGAGCTGTTCCAACGTGTCGTTCACCTGAGCATCCTCGACAGCATCAAGACCACGGGTCTGGCGCTGTGGGACGAGGAGCGTCGTCGGCTCGTCTCGTTCCGGGACGGCAAGCGAGCGGCGCGTGAGCGTATGACGGCCGCGGTGTGAACGACCGTTGCCGCGCGCGACCGGCTGTGGCGCCTGCCTAGTCGGCCGTCGAGGCCTGCCCCGGAGGCTGGGCCGGACGCTCGGCGGCTACCTCCGGCTGCGCAGGCAGCGCGTGTTCTGCCGTCAGCGGCACCACGTGCCAGAACCGCGCTCGGGACGTCGGCCAGCTCGCCAGGACGTCGGAGGCTGCCCGAGAACCTGTGGCCTCGGCGTGGCGCCTGAGCAGGTCGAGCAAGCGCTCCTCCGTACTGCCGTCACCGTGTGTCAGCCGCCTGGCCTCCACCATCCCGCGGTTGAGGTTGGCCTCGAGCGCTCCGCTCTCGTCGAGCACGAACGCCTCACCGCCCGACATGCCGGCCCCGAAGTTGCGACCCACCGGCCCCAGCACGACGACGGTGCCGCCCGTCATGTACTCGCAGGCGTGGTCGCCACAGCCCTCGACGACGGCGGTGGCGCCGGAGTTGCGCACGCAGACGCGCTCCCCGACGCCGCCGGCGGCGAACAGGGTGCCCGCCGTGGCGCCGTAGAGGACGGTGTTGCCGGCGATGACGCCACTTACCTCACCGTCCGGCTGGCGGAGCACCAGCTCGCCCCCGGCCAGCGACTTGCCCACGTAGTCCTGAGCCTCGCCCTCCAGCTCCAGGCGCATGCCGGGCAACGCGAACGCCCCGAAGCTCTGGCCCGCCACGCCGGCGAAACGCACGTCCAGCGCGCCAGCCGGTAGGCCCTGGTCACCGAACCGTAGAGCGATGAGCCCGGCCGCGCCCGCCCCAACCGAGCGCTCTCGGTTGGTGATCGCGTGCCTGAGCACCAGCGGCCTTCCGGGGCCGTCCTGCTCCAGCCACCGGCTCACCGCGGCGGCGATGGCCTCGTCGAGGGTGCCGCCGGGGCGGTCGGGCCTGTCGTTGCGTCTCTGCCGGGAGGCCCTGGCGCGGCCCTTGGGAAGCGTGCCCGGGTCGATCAGCTTGGACACGTCTAGGCTCACGCCCTTGGTGGTCGACACGTCGCGGCGTGGCCTGAGCAGCTCCCACCTGCCGACGAGCTCCGCCAGCGACCTCGCCCCCACCCTGGCGACCTCGTGCCTCACGGACTCGGCCAGGAACATGAAGAAGCGCACGACGTGATCGGGGTGACCGGCGAAGCGCTTGCGCAGCTCTGGGTCCTGGGTTGCGATGCCGACCGGGCAGGTGTTCAGGTGGCACTGCCGGATCATCGCGCAGCCGAGGACCACGAGCGCCGTGGTGCCGAAGCCGAACTCCTCGGCGCCGATCGCGGCGGCGATCACGACGTCGCGGGCCGTCTTCAGACCGCCGTCCACCCGCAGCGTGACGCGGCCGCGCAGGTCGTTCTCGACCAGGGTGCGCTGGACGTCGAGCAGGCCAAGCTCCCACGGCAGGCCGGAGTGCTTGACGCTGCCCAGGGGGCTGGCGCCGGTGCCGCCGTCATGGCCCGAGACCTGGATGTTGTCCGCGTAGCCCTTGGCGACGCCGGCCGCGATCGTGCCCACGCCCCAGGACGAGACCAGCTTGACGCCCACCCTGGCGCCCTGGCCCACGCGCTTGAGGTCGTAGATCAGCTGCGCTAGGTCCTCGATCGAGTAGATGTCGTGGTGGGGCGGCGGGCTGATGAGGGTGACACCCGGCACGGCGTGACGTATGGCCGCGATCTCGGCCGAGACCTTGAAGCCCGGGATCTGTCCGCCCTCCCCCGGCTTGGAGCCCTGCGCCATCTTGATCTCGATCTCCTTGGCGCTGACCAGGTACTGAGGGGTGACGCCGAAGCGCCCCGATGCGACCTGCTTGATCGCGCTGTTGGCGTGATCGCCGGCGGCGGGGTGCCAGGTCTCGGAGAAGCTGCGCTCCGGCCTGTCGAGGTCGAACGGCGCGAAACGCGCGCGGTCCTCGCCGCCCTCCCCGGAGTTGCTCTTCGCGCCCAGTCGGTTCATGGCGATGGCCAGCGACTCGTGGGCCTCCCGGGAGACGGACCCATGGCTCATCGCCTGGGTCGTGAAGCGAGCGACGATGGCTTCTACCGGCTCGACCTCGTCCAGAGGGACCGGACGGCGGGCGCGCCTGACCTCGATGAGGTCGCGCACCGTGACGGCTGGCCGCTCGTCCACCGCTCGGCTGTAGTCCTCGAACGCCGCGGCGTCACCGGTGCGCACCGCCTTGTGGAGCGGCTTGAAGACGTCGGGGTTGAGTGCGTGGTACTCCCCTGCCTTGCGGAAACGGTAGTGGCCGCGGTCCACGAGCTTCTCGCCCGCAGCGCCGTACGCCTCGGCGTGGAACGCGGCCGCGTCGCCGGCCAGGATGTTCAGGTCCGCCCCGCCGGTGAACCCGGGCGTGCCGTTGAAGTAGCGCTCCACGACGTCCTCTGACAGGCCCACGTGCTCGAACACCTGTGCGCCCCTGTAAGACGCCATGGTGCTTATGCCCATCTTCGACATGACCTTGAGGAGGCCCTTCTCGACGGCCGACACGTAGTCGCGGACCGCCTCGGCGGGGTCCTTGGGCTCGCGTCCCTTGACGCCCTTCGCCACGTCCCTGGCCGTCGCCAACGCCAGGTAGGGGTGCACCAACGCGGCGCCGTAGCCGATGAGGCAGGCGAAGTGGTGGTCCTCGCGGGGCTCGCCGGTGTCGCACACGATGGCCGCGCGGGTGCGCCGGCCCACCAGCAGGAGGCGGTGGTGCACGGCGCCCACCGCGAGGAGCATGGGCACGGGAGCGCGCTGCGCGTCGAACCGGCGGTCCGACAGCACGAGGACCGAGACCCCAGACTCCACGGCGTCCTGAGCGCGGTCGGCGATGTCCTCGAGCGCACGGGCCAGCGCTGCCCCGCCGCCGCCCACCGGGAACGAGCAGTCCAGGACCTCGGTGCCCAGGACCGTCTGCGAGAGGAGCGACTCGAAGCGGGCCTCGTCTATGACCGGCCCGGCGAACCTGGCCACGCGGGCGGCCTCCGGCTCCTCGTCCAGGACGCTGGCGCGCGGGCCGAGGACGGTGGCCACCGACATGACGACCTGTTCTCGCAGCGGGTCCATGGGAGGGTTGGTGACCTGCGCGAAGCGCTGCTTGAAGTAGCGGTACGTCAACTGTGGCTGGGCGGAGAGCACTGCCAGGGGCGTGTCGTCGCCCATGGAGCCCACCGGCGCCACGCCGTCGAGCGCCATGGGCTCGAAGATGCGGTCGTAGTCCTCCGAGCCGTAGCCGAACACGCGCTGGGCGAGCCTCAGCTCTTCACCGGCCAGATCGGTTGGTGGCGCCGGCACTTCCTCCAGGGTCACCTGGTAGCGCTCGACCCACTCGCGGTACGGACGCCGACCGGCGTAGCGCGCCTTGATCTCCCCGTCGCGCAGCAGCCTGCCCTCGAGCGTGTCCACCGCGATGAGACGACCGGGGCCCAGGCGGCCGCGCTCCACGACCCGCGACCCATCGAGCGGGAGGACCCCTGCCTCGGAGGCCACGATCAGCAGGTCGTCGGAGGTGAGCCAGTAGCGCTGGGGCCGCAGGCCGTTCCTGTCGAGCCCAGCCAGCGCGAAGCGGCCGTCGCTCACGGCGACCGCCGCCGGGCCGTCCCAGGGCTCCATGAGGGTCGCGTGGTAGTCGTAGAAGCCCTTCAGCCGCTCGTCTACCTCGGGGTCGTTCTCGTACGCCTGCGGCATGAGCATCATCAGCGCGTGAGGCAGGTCGCGCCCCGAGAGCGTCAACAGTTCGAGAGCGTTGTCGAGCGCGCCGGAGTCGGACGCGCCCTGCTCGATGATGGGCACGAGGTCGCGGACATCCTCGCCCCAGACCCGGCTGGTGAGCCGCGGCTCGCGGGCGCGCATGAAGTTCACGTTGCCCTGCAGGGTGTTGATCTCGCCGTTGTGGGCCAGGAAGCGGAAGGGCTGCGCCAGCGACCACCGCGGCAGCGTGTTCGTGCTGTAGCGCTGATGGAAGAGGGTTATCGCCGTCTCGTAGTCCGGGTCGGCGAGGTCGAGGAAGAAGCGCGGCAGCTGGTCGGCCGCCATCAGGCCCTTGTAGGAGAGCGTGCGGCTCGATAGCGAGCACACGTACGCCCGGCCCAGTCCCGCGGCCCTCAGGCGGTTCTCGATGCGCTTGCGGGTCAGGTAGAGCGTGCGCTCGAACGCCTCGTCCCCCTGCCAGTGCGGCCGGCCCAGCAGCACCTGGCGGATGAACGGGAGGCGCGAGCGCGCCTGCTCCCCCAGAGCAGACTCGTCGAAGGGCGGCGTGCGCCACGCCAGCGTCCTCAGCGGGCTGCGAGCGATCTCGTCTCTCACCAGGGCGTACACACGCTCGGCGGGGGCGTCGTTGGCGACGAAGAACATGCCCACGGCCAGGTCACGGTCGCGTTCGAGCTCGACGCCACGCGCCTCCAGCTCCCGCCTGAACAGCCTGTGCGGCAGCTGGGTGAGCACGCCGGCGCCGTCGCCGGTCTTGCCGTCGGCGCTGACGGCGCCGCGATGAGCGAGGTTCGAGAGTGCGGTCAGCCCGTGCACCAGCACGTCGTGGGAGGCGCGGCCACCCACGTGCGCCACGAAGCCGACGCCGCACGCGTCCCGTTCCTGGGGCCAGGAGAGCTCACTGAAGTCGGACCACACGGGCACGCACCTCCCTCTTGGGAAGCCTCGGCGCCCGCTGGTCGCTGCTCCTCTTGGCCTGGCAGGCCGACCCGGACGGCGCTACGTTGACGCGACTATCGACGTCCTCAAGGCAGACGGTTCAACACGGCGCGCTGGGGTGGTCGCGCGGTAACCGGCCGAACGTTGGCGGGAACTGTAAGTGCCAGCGCCGAGGAGTGTCAAGGGTCGCTGGTCGTGCCCGTGCGCGGGCCCCTGCTGTGTGCTATAAGGCTCGGCCCGTCAACGGGACCGGCTCCGTTGTCAGACCGCCGCGTCATCCGCGGCCCGCCTGGCCGCTCGACGCCGGCCGATCGCGGCCAGCACTGGGGGCGCGAACAGGGCCAGCGACGCGATGATCAGCAGCGTCAGCGACAGCGGCCGGGTGACGAACACCGAGTAGTCGCCCTGGCTTATGGCCAGCGCCCGCCGGAACTGCGATTCCGCCATCGGTCCCAGGATCATGCCGATGACGGCGGGGGCGACGGGGAAGCCGTGGCGCCGCATCAGGAAGCCGATGAACCCGATCACGTACAGGGCGATGAGGTCCACGACCGAGTTCGACAGGCTGTACGTGCCCAGCGTCGCGAACACGAGGATGCCGCCGTAGAGCAAGGGCCTGGGAATGGAGAGCAGCCGCACCCAGATGCCAACCAGCGGCAGGTTGAGGACGAGCAGCATGGCGTTGCCTATGTAGAGGCTGGCGATGAGACCCCAGACCAGGTCCGGCTCGCGCGTGAAGAGCAGTGGCCCCGGCTGCAGGCCGAACTGTTGGAACGCCGCCAGCATGATCGCGGCGGTGGCTGAGGTGGGCAGGCCCAGTGTGAGCAGCGGCACCAGCACACCGGCGGCGGCCGAGTTGTTCGCTGCCTCGGGTCCGGCTACCCCCTCGATCGCCCCCTTGCCGAACTCGTCCTTGTGCCTGGAGAGCCGCTTCTCGATGGCGTAGGAGAGGAACGTGGGGATCTCGGCACCGCCGGCCGGCAGCGCGCCGAACGGGAAACCGAGCAGGCTGCCCCGCAGCCACGGCCGCCACGACCGCGCCCACTCCTTCCTGTTCATCCAGATGCTGCCCTTGATGGGCTCGACCTGCGCCGCGCCCTTGCGCTGCCGCGAGGCCACGTAGAACGTCTCCCCCACCGCGAAGAGCCCCACGGCGACGATCACGACGCTGATGCCGTCGAGAAGCTCGAGCGTCCCCAGCGTGTAGCGCGCCTGTCCTGTCTGGACGTCGATGCCGATGAGCCCCAGCGCCAGGCCGAAGACCAGGCTCGTCATGCCGCGGAGCACGGACGAGCCGAGCAACGAGGTAACGGTGGTGAACGCCAGGATCATGAGGGCGAAGTAGTCCGCGGGGCCGAACTTGAGCGCCAGTTGCACCATCGCGGGGGCCACGAACGTCAGGGCGGCGGTGGCGATGGTCCCGGCGATGAACGATCCGATCGCAGCGGTGGCGAGCGCCGCCGCGCCGCGGCCGCGCCTGGCCATCTGGTTGCCCTCGACCGCGGTCATGATCGAGGCGCTCTCGCCCGGCGTGTTGAGCAGGATCAAGGTGGTCGAGCCGCCGTACATGCCGCCGTAGTAGATGCCGGCGAACATGATGAACGACCCCACTGGGTCGAGCCCGTAGGTGACGGGCAGCAACAGCGCGACGGTGAGCGCGGGGCCGATACCGGGCAGGATGCCGACGACCGTCCCCAGCGTCACGCCGATCAACGCCCACAGCAGGTTGCTGAGGCTCAGCGCTACGCCGAAGCCGTGGATCAGGGACTCGAGCGTCTCCACGCCTTCAGCGACCCCGGGTCACAGCGGCAGGATGCCGGCCGGCAGCGTGAGGTCGAGCAGACGAGTGAACGAGAGGTAGGCGACCAGTGACAGCGACAGGCCCACGGCGATGTCCCTCAACCGGTGGCGGCTCCCGAAAGCCATCGCCACGGTCAGGAAGATGACTGTCGAGGCGATCACGAAGCCGGCCGGGCGCATGAGCACCGCTCCCAGCGCCAGACCGCAGGCGATGAAGACCACGGGCCTCAGGTTGTCCCTCGCGGTGAGGTCCACGTCCTCGCCGGCCTCGGGCGGCGCCCGCCGGCCCCTCAGCGCCTCTATGAGCAACAGCACGCCGCACAGCAGCGCGGCCGTGGCGATTAGGTACGGGAAGAACCGCGGGCCGATGCGGGAGTAGACCGGCAGCACCCTGATGCGGCCGGCGCCCACCATGAGGTAGGCGCCGTAGCCGATCACCGCGAGCGAGAGCAGCGCGTCGCCGATTGCGACGTTCCCCCAGCGAGCGCGCCGCGTTTGCCCTTCGTTCAGGTCAGTTCCCCTCGACCAGGCCGATGCTCACGAGGACGTCGGTCACGCGGCTCGCCTCGGACTCGAGGTAGGCCGCGAACTCGTCGCCGCCCATGTAGGCGTCGAGCCAGTTGTTCTGCTCCAGCGCCGCCTGCCACTCGTCGCTGGCGACCATGGCGTCGACGGTCGCGACGAGCGCGTCGCGCTGCTCGGCCGAGATGCCCGGAGGCGCCACGACACCGCGCCAGTTGGCGACGTCGAGGTTCACGCCCTGCTCCATGAGGGTGGGGGCGTCGATGCCGTCGATACGCTCCGGCGAGGAGATCGCCAGCACGCGCAGCTCACCGGCCTCGATCTGGCCGGCCCACTCGGAGTAGCCCGATACGCCTGCGGCGACCTGACTACCGAGGATGGCCGCGAGGGCCTCGCCGCCGCCCGAGTACGGGATGTAGTTGATGGTCGCCGGGTCTATGCCGGCCTCCTCGGCCAGCAGCCCGACGAGGATGTGGTCTATGCCGCCGGCGGAGCCGCCCGCGAAGGCCACGGCTCCGGGGTTGGCCGTGAAGTCCGCCAGCAGGTCGTCGAGCGTCTGGTACGGCGAGGAGGCCGGCACGACGATGACCTCGTACTCTGCCGTCAACCGCGCGATGGGCGTGCTCTGGTCCAGCCCCACCTGGGCGTCGCTGGTGAGGATCGAGCCCACCATGACCAGGCCCATCATCATGAGGATGTCGCCGTTGCCTGCCTCGCTGGTGGCGAGTTGGGCCAGCCCGATCGTGCCGCCCGCGCCGGGCACGTTGAACACCTCGACCTGGTTCACGATCCCGGCGTCCATGAGGGCCGCCTGCATCGCTCGCGACGTGCCGTCCCAGCCGCCACCCGGTGCCGCGGGGGCCATGATCCTGAGCGAGCTGACCTGAGCCGCTGCCAGGCTGGTGGCGGCCAACAGCGCCAGGCCGACGAGCACGGTGAAGATCCGCCTAGAGGTAAACGAGCGCATCATTCCTCCTCCTTGGCCCGCCCCTTGAGCGGGCTGGCCCCGCGGCCGCGAGGCGTGAGTGATCACCAAGATCCAGGTTCTCCTGTGATGCTACCTCACGCTTGTGAGCACCGGTCACGGCACTTGGACCATGAGGTACCCGGTCTCGTAGCCTAGGAGGCCGCCGCGCCCTTGCCGGTCAGAACGCCAGGGCTGTCCGCCCTTACTTGGCCGGCAGCCAGCTTGTTGAGCACGTCCACGTAGGCCTTGGCCGAGGCCTCTACGACGTCGGTGGAGAGTCCGCGACCCTGCACCAGCCGGGACTCGTGGCGCACGCGGATCGTCACCTCGCCCAGCGCGTCCTTGCCCGAACCCACGCTCCTCAGGTCGTAGGTGTCCAGCTCGAGCGGTAGGCCGGTGATCGCCTCTATGGCGTGGTAGACGGCGTCCACCGGGCCGTCGCCGGTGCCGGCGATCGTCACGGGGCCGGTGTCTGTCTCCAGCGTCACCGTGGCGACCGGCACGAGGTTCGTGCCCGATTGGAACTGGACGCTCTTGAGCACGTACGCCTCGGCGGCACGGCTGGCCTCCACGTCCATGAGCGCCTTGATGTCCTCGTTGGTGACGTGGCTCTTGCGGTCACACAGCTCCTTGAACTGGCGGAAGACCGCGTTGAGGCGTTCGTCCGAGACGTTGGCGTAGCCCAGTCCTTCGAGCGTCTGCCTGAAGGCGCGGCGGCCCGAGTGCTTGCCCATGACCAGCACGCCGGCGTCCCGCCCCACCAGCTCGGCGTTCATGATCTCGTAGGTCTCCCGGTGCTTGATGACGCCATCCTGGTGGATGCCCGCCTCGTGGGAGAACGCGTTCTCGCCCACCACGGCCTTGTTGGCCGGGACCATCATGCCGGTGTGGCGCTCGACGAGCTTGCTCACCCTGGCGATCTCGCGGGTGTTGATGCCGATGTCGACGCCGTAGTGGTCGGCGCGCGTGTAGAGCGCCATCACGACCTCCTCGAGGGAGGTGTTCCCGGCGCGCTCGCCGATGCCGTTGACGGTCGCCTCGACCTGCGTGGCGCCGTTCTCGACGCCGGCGAGGCTGTTCGCGACGGCCAGCCCCAGGTCGTCGTGGCAGTGCGTGCTGATGCGCACGTCCTTCGCCTCGGGCACGTTCTCGAATATCGACCTTATGAGTCCCCCGTACTCGTTCGGGGTGCCGTAGCCGGTGGTGTCTGGGATGTTCACCGTGTTCGCGCCGGCGCGGATCGCGGTCCGCACGAGTTGGTAGACGAACTCGGGGTCGGCGCGCATGCAGTCCTGCGCGCTGAACTCCACCTCGTCCACGAAGCCCTTGGCGAAGCGCACCATCTCCTCGGAGATCTCGAGGATCTCCTGGCGGGTCTTGCGCAGCATGTGCTCGAGGTGGACGTCGCTGGCCGAGGTGAAGATGTGGATCATCGGCTTCGCGGCGGGCTCGACGGCCTGGGCCGCACGCTCGATGTCGGCCTTGTGCGTGCGGGCCAGGGCGCAGATGATGGGCCCCTCTACGTCCCGCGCGATCGAGTTGACGCACTCGAAGTCGCCCTGGCTGGTGATCGGGAACCCTGCCTCGATGACGTCCACGCCCATGCGGGCGAGGGCGTGGGCGATCTCGAGCTTCTGGACAGTGTTGAGCGCCACGCCCGGGCTCTGCTCCCCGTCCCTGAGCGTCGTGTCGAAGAACCTGACGTAGCTCATGCCTCCACCCCCTCCTCCGCCTCCTCCTTGGCGCCGATGAACGGCATCATCTTCCGGAGGCTCGAGCCGACCTTGGCGACCTGTGACTCCGCCGAGTTGCGGCGGCCCGTCTTCAGCGTTGGCTGCCCCACCTTGTCGTCGAGCAGGAACTGCTTGGCGAACGAGCCCGACCGGATGTCAGCCAGCACCTCGCGCATGGCGCGCTTGACGTCGTCGGTGACGATGCGCGGCGCGGTGACGTAGTCGCCGTACTCGGCCGTGTTCGAGATCGAGTAACGCATCTTCTCGAAGCCGCCCTCGTAGATCAGGTCGACGATGAGCTTCATCTCGTGCACGCACTCGAAGTAGGCGAGCTCCGGCTGGTAGCCGGCTTCCACCAGCGTCTCGAAGCCGGCCTGCATGAGCGCCGTGACGCCGCCGCACAGCACGGCCTGCTCGCCGAAGAGATCGGTCTCGGTCTCCTCCTTGAAGGTGGTCTCGAGCACGCCGCCGCGGGTGCCGCCGATCGCCTTCGCGTAGGCGAGGGCCCGCTGCATGGCCGTGCCGGTGGCGTCCTGTTGCACGGCCACCAGGCAGGGGACGCCACCGCCCTCGCGGTAGGTGCGCCGCACCAGGTGACCCGGGCCCTTGGGGGCCACCATGAAGCAGTCGACACCGGCGGGCGGGGCGACCTGGTGGAAGTGGACGTTGAAGCCGTGGGCGAAGAGCAGCGCGTCGCCGGGCCTCAGGTGGGGCTCGACGTCGGAGCGGTACACCGCCCCCTGCACCTCGTCCGGTAGCAGGATCATCACCAGGTCGCCGGCCGCCGCGGCGTCCGGCACCTCCATGACCTCCAGCCCGGCGGCCTCGGCAGCGGCCCACGAGTTGGAGCCGCGACGCAGGCCCACCACGACCCTGCAGCCGGAGTCGCGGGCGTTCAGTGCGTGGGCGTGGCCCTGGGAGCCGTAGCCGATGACGGCGATGGTTTGGCCCTCGAGGTGCTGGAGGTTCGCGTCGGAGTCGTAGTAGATCTTCGCCATGTGGTGTGCTCTCTTCCCTGTTCAGGTGAACCGGCTCGTCGGCCGGGGAGATGGTGCGGGGGCCGAGCGCGAGGGCTCGGCGTGTCGCTTAGGGACGCCTGGGGCGCCGGGACGGCGCAGATGCGCGTTCGGATCGGTACTGCTTCAGGCGGCCCTGGCGCGCCCCCTCTCCTGCTCCTCACGCTGCTCCGTGCGCTCGAGGGCGACCATGCCGGTGCGCACCAGCTCGACGATCCCGAACGCCTTCATCTGGGAGATGAAGGCCGCCAGCTTGCCGTCGTCGCCCGTCACCTCGAAGGTGAGGGCCTCCCTAGCGACGTCCACGATGCGCGCGCGGAAGTCCTGCGCGATCTGGCGGATCTCGACGCGGTCTTCAGGGGTCCTGACGGCCACCTTGATGAGCATCAGCTCGCGGCCCACGTAGGCGGAGCCGGAGTGGTCGATGACGGTGATGACGTCGATGAGCTTCTGAAGCTGCTTGGAGACCTGCTCGACGGTGGAGTCCTCCCCCGACACGACGAACGTCGTGCGCGAGAGGCCGGGACGCTCGGTCTTGGCGACGGAGAGCGACTCGATGTTGTAGCCGCGCCTGGCGAAGAGGCCGGCCACGCGCAGCAGGACGCCCGGTTGGTCACGGACCGTGACGGAGAGGACGTGACGGGAGATCGTCACGCCGGCACCGCCGTCACGGGCTCCGGATCGGCTTCCGTCTCGGGCTCCTGGTCGCCGATG
>JBDZWC010000060.1:0-17415 GCA_040256005.1 Deinococcaceae bacterium
CTGACGATGCTGCTGGTCGTGTGCGGCGCCGCGTGTATGACCTTGCCCCCGGCGTCCTGATGTTGGCCGTCGGTGGCGAAGGCGATCGAGAGGATCTCGCCGTGGGCGTACTCGCCCACCAGGAAGGTGCTGGGGTACTTCATCGTGACCTTCGAGCCGAGGTTGCCGTCGAGCCAGCCCATCGAGGCGTGGGCGTGCACCATGGCGCGCTGGGTGACCAGGTTGTAGACGTTGTGGGACCAGTTCTGGATCGTCGAGTACCTGACGTTGGAACCCTCCTCGCACACGATCTCGATGACACCAGAGTGGAAGGAGTTGCTCGTGTACGCCGGAGCGGTGCAGCCCTCGATGTAGTGGAACTTCGAACCGGGCGCTCCGATGATCAGGGTGCGCTCGAACTGCCCTATGTTCTGCGCGTTAAGCAGGAAGTACGCCTGCAGCGGCACTCCCACCTCGACGCCCTCGGGGACGTAAACGAACGAGCCGCCGGACCACACGGCCGAGTTGACGGCGGCGAAGTAGTTGTCCTCGGGCGGTATGACGGTGGAGAAGTACTCCTTGAAGAGCTCCGGGTGCTCCTTGAGACCCGTGTCGGTGTCCAGGAAGATGACGCCCAGCTTCTCCCACTCGTCCTTGAGCTTGTGATAGACCATCTCGGACTCGAACTGCGCACCCACGCCTGCCAGGGCGCGCTGCTCCGCCTCGGGCACGCCGAGGCGCTGGTAGGTCTGGCGCACCTCCTCGGGGATCTCTTCCCACGAGTCGACGGTGCCCTGCTTCTCGTTGGGCCGGACGTAGAAGTAGATGTCGTCGAAGTTCAGGTCACTGAGGTCGGGGCCCCATTTCGGACGACCCTTCTTCTCGGCTATCTCCAGGGCGCGGAGGCGGAACTTCAGCATCCACTCCGGCTCGCCCTTGAAGTAGCTGATCTTCTCTACGACCTCTTTGGTGAGGCCCTTGCCGGACTTGTAGAAGTAGTCCTCGGCGAGCCGGAAGTCGTACTGCTTGGTGTGCTGCATCCCCTCCAGCTTGGCCGCGTCGGGGTTGATCGCGTTGAGCTCAGACATGCTGCCCTCCTGGGCCTACGCGCGCCCTGCGGGGCGCGATGGTCGCGTTCGTCACTGGGCGGCCGGCGCCGAGGCCACGGACTCCTGGCGCACCCAGTCGTAGCCCTTCTGGTCGAGCTCCATGGCGAGCTCCTTGGGACCGCTGGTGATGACGCGCCCACCAACCATCACGTGGACCCGGTCGGGGATGATGTAGTTGAGCAGGCGCTGGTAGTGCGTGATGACGAGGCACCCGAAGTCGGGACCGCGCGCAGCGTTGACGCCCTGGGACACGACCTTGAGGGCGTCAACGTCGAGGCCGGAGTCGGTCTCGTCGAGGATCGCGTACCGGGGCTCGAGCACCAGGAGCTGCAGGATCTCGGAGCGCTTCTTCTCACCGCCGGAGAAGCCCTCGTGGAGGTTGCGCTCGAGGATGGACTCGTCCCAGTTGAGGTTCTTCACCGCGCTCTGCAGCTTGCCGTAGAACTCCATGACGCCTATCTCGTCGCCCTCCTCGCGCCTGGCGTTGAGCGCCAGACGAAGGAAGTTCGCGATCGAGACACCGGGCACCTCGACGGGGTACTGGAAGGCCAGGTAGAGGCCCTCGCGGGCGCGCTCGTCGGGCTCCATCTCGAGGATCGACTGGCCCTCGAGGAGGATGTCGCCGCCCGTCACCTCGTACTGCGGGTCGCCGGCGATGATCTTCGCGAGCGTCGACTTGCCCGAGCCGTTGGGCCCCATGAGCGCGTGCACCTCGCCGCGCGGCACCACCAGATCCACGCCCTTGAGGATCTCGTCGCCGCCCACTATGCGGGCGTGGAGGTCACGGATCTCTAGGTTCTTGTCGTTCATATGGCTGCACCTCGCCTGGGATGTCGTCGGTCCAAGGCCACCTCTTACGGCGCCCGTAACTAGGACTCGTTCCGATTACAGTATAGCCCGCGTTCAATCCCGAGCGCTGCGCTCGGAGATGCGTGGCCGGCACGCAGCGTATCGCGTAGACGGGTCAGTCGCGGTTGCGGCGCAGCCAGCCGAATAGACCGCGCGGCCGGTCCTGACGGCCGCGTTCCTCGCCCTTCTCGCGATCTCCGCCGTCGCGCCCCGGGCGGTCGTCGCGAGCGTCACCGACGGCGCTGGTCCGTTGCCGACTGGCCCGACCGGTCGTGGGCTCCTCGCTGGTCTGCGTGACCTCGAGAGGCACGCCGATCACGCCGGCCCACGCCTGCACGAACTCCTTCGCGCTGGCGTAGCGCTTCTCCGGGTCCCGCGCCATGGCCTTGGCCACGATGCGCTTGATCCGCGGGTCCAGGTCGGGGCGGTGCGCCATGAGGTCCTTGGGCACGTCCGTGTGATGCGCGATCATCAGCGCCTCGAACGTGTCCGCGACGAACGGCCTCGCTCCGGCGATCACCTCGTACGCCAGCACACCCAGGCTGTAGATGTCCGAGCGCACGCCCGCTGCCTTGCCCTCGAACACCTCCGGGGCCATGTAGAAGGCCGTGCCCACGCGCTCCTCGCTGTCCTCGCCCATGAACACGCCGGTGCCGAAGTCGCCCAGCTTGGCCGTGCCTTCCTTCGTGAGGAACACGTTGGCCGGCTTGACGTCCCTGTGTATGACCGAGCGCTCGTGCGTGTGCGCCAGCCCACGCGCCACGTCGAGCACGAGGCGGTAAGACTGCTCTAGCGGCAGCTTGCCCTTCTCGAGCAGCAACAGGTCCAAGGTCCCGCCGGCGCAGTACTCCAGCGCGAGGAACGCACCGCTGCCGGTGGGGTAGCCGTCGAACGCAGCCACGATCATGGGGTGCGCCAGCTTGACGGTGATGGAGACCTCGTTCTCGAACATCCGCCTGAGCACCGGCTGCTCCTGCAGCTCCGCCCTGGGCAGCTTGAGCGCCACGTCGCCGAACACACGATGCTTGGCCAGGTAGACGTGCGACGTCTGACCGGAGCCCAGCTTGTGTAGGACGGTGTAGCCGGCCGGCACGAAGGCCGGGGCTTCTGGATCCGAACGCAATGACCCTCCCACGAGCCGCGCGGCCGCTCCCAACCCAAGTGGCCGCACCGGTGTCCGGATGGACGCTCGCCCTTCAGTCTAGTACGAAGGTCGCCGCCCTAACCCGTTACGAGGGTCGAGTCGCCCGGCTGCATCACCAGACACGTGACGCCGGCGCGGCTCTCCACCGACGCCTTGAAGGCCGAGGCGTCCTGCACGAGGACTGGGAACGTGGCGTAGTGGATGGGCACGACCACCTTGGGGCGCAGCAACAGCGTGGCCTCGACGGCGTCCTCCGGACCCATCGTGAA
The DNA here is from genome assembly GCA_040256005.1 of Deinococcaceae bacterium. GTDB lineage: Bacteria > Deinococcota > Deinococci > Deinococcales > Trueperaceae > DASRWD01. The sequence goes on from JBDZWC010000060.1 coordinate 3,351, forward strand.
GTTGTCGCCGATGGGCAGGAGCGCCAGGTCGATACCGCGGTCCCCGATGCGCGCCATGTCGGAGAACAACGCCGTGTCGCCCGCGTGGTACACGCTCACGCCTTCCGTTTCGAACACGACGCCCATGGGCATGCCGGCGTAGGTGCCGTCTGGGAACGAGTTCGAGTGCCATGCCGGGGTGAAGCGCACCCTGCCCTGAGGGAACGCATGACTGCCGCCCACGTTCATGCCGTGCGACTTGAGGCCCTTCGTGGCGGCGTACCGCGCCATCTCCGCGCTGCCCACGACCGTCGCCCCAGTGCGCTTCGCGATGACCTCGGTGTCGCCCCAGTGATCGCCGTGCGCGTGAGTGAGGACGATAAGGTCGGGGTCCAGCTCACCTGCAGCGCGCGCTGCGCGCGGGTTGCCGGTCAGGAACGGGTCGAAGAGAACGGTGCCGCCCGAGACCTCGAGGAGTACCGCGGAGTGACCCAGGTAAGTGAGCCGTACCCCCGCGCCGTCGCCGCTCAGCGGAACTCCACCAGCGCCAGGTAGTACAGCACGGTACCGATCACGGGCAGAGCGGCCACGCCGGCAGCCTCTTTGTAACGCTTGAGCCCGAGGAACAGCACCCCGGCGAGCAGGAAGCAGCCGACCAGGATGAACGGGTAGGCGTCGTAGAGGATGCCCCAGAGGCCGGGCGTCGGTATCTGGGTGATGGCGCCCCCGTTGCCGGTGTGTCTCAGGATGCGGCCCATCGTCCAGAACAGGAGGATGGCGCCGCCGCCGATGACACCGAAGATGATGCCGAACAGGCTCAGGACCCGTTCGTTGTCGACGACGTTCGAGCTCTCTGGGTGGTTGGCGCTGGCGGTGTACATCTCGGGTCCTCCACGCTGACGATCGGCTGGCGCTGCGCCGCCGCTGCCGCCTTCGAGCAGCGACTGGGGCGGGTGACTTCGCTACGCCCAGCTTACCAGTCCCTCGGGGCGCTCTGTTACACTGTCACGTTGCCCCGGCAGCGCCTCCCAGACGGTGCGGCCCCGGCGCGAAGGCGGCGGCCGTGAGCCTGGCCGACGCCGGCGAGTTATCCCGTCTCTGCTCGACTCGGTCCCCTGGGGGCCGCTAGGAGGAGCGTTGCAAGACCTGACCGTTCGCGGGGCGCGCGAGCACAACCTCAAAGACGTCACCATCACACTGCCCCGCAACAAGTTCATCGTGTTCACCGGCGTATCGGGTTCCGGCAAGTCGACCTTGGCCTTCGACACCATCTACGCCGAGGGCCAGCGCCGCTACGTCGAGAGCCTCTCCGCCTACGCGCGCCAGTTCCTGGGCATCATGGACAAGCCGGACGTCGACGCGATCGAAGGTCTCTCCCCGGCGATCTCCATCGACCAGAAGACCACCAGTCACAACCCCAGGTCGACGGTGGGCACCGTCACCGAGATCCACGACTACCTCAGGCTCCTCTTCGCTCGCGTCGGCGTGCCCCACTGCCCCGTCTGCGGGCGCGAGATCACGAGGCAGTCGGCCTCCGAGATCGTCGATCGCCTCGTGGAGCGTTTCCCCGGCGAGCGTGCCTACGTCCTGGCGCCCATCGTCCGCGGCCGCAAGGGCGAGTACCGGAAGCTGTTCACGGACCTCAAGAAGGAGGGCTTCACGCGGGTCCGCGTCGACGGCGAGGTCCAGACCCTCGACCAGGCGCTCGACCTAGACCTCGAACGGTTCGAGAAGCACGACATCGACGTCGTCGTCGACCGCATCAAGGTCTCCGAGGAGGACCGCTCGCGGCTGGCCGAATCGGTGGAGCTGGCGCTCGGCAAGGGCGAGGGGCTGCTGCGCGTCCTGTTCCCCGACTCCGGCGCCGACGAGCTGTTCAGCGAGCGCTTCGCCTGTCCGGAGCACGGCACCTTCCTCGAGGAGCTCGAACCGCGCACGTTCTCCTTCAACTCACCCTACGGAGCCTGTACGAACTGCTCCGGCCTCGGCTACCTGCAGCAGTTCGACCCCGAGCTGATCGTCCCAGACGAAACGCTGTCCATCTCCAAGGGCGCCATCTCACCCTGGACCGGGGCCCGCTCGGACGGCGGCAAGGTCTTCTACTGGGACCGCCTGCGCGCCCTGGCCGACCACATGGGCTTCGACCTGCAGGCGCCGTGGAAGGACCTGCCGGAGGAGGCGCGTCGCACCGTGCTGCACGGCACCGACAAGCCCATCGAGGTCGTCTACACCCGTGGCGGTCGCGAGACCATGCGCTTCAAGGCTGACTTCGAGGGTGTCATCCCCAACCTCGAGCGCCGCCTCAAGGAGGCGAACAGCGACTTCGCGAGGGAGAAGCTCGAGGAGTACATGTCGCTCGTGCCCTGCCCCGCTTGTGGCGGCAGCCGCTACAAGCCCGAGGTCCTGGCGGTCACCGTGGCCGACCGCAACATCGCCGACCTGAGCGGGCTCACGGTCCTCGACGGCCGGTCGTTCTTCTCGGAGCTGCGCCTCGAGGGCGCCGCCGACCAGGTGGCCAGGCCCATCCTGCGCGAGATCACCTCGCGGCTGGGCTTCCTCGAGGACGTCGGGCTCGACTACCTCTCGCTCGACCGGAGCGCGAACACGCTCTCCGGCGGCGAGGCCCAGCGCATCCGCCTCGCGACCCAGGTCGGCAGCGGCCTTACCGGCGTGCTGTACGTGCTGGACGAGCCGTCCATCGGCCTGCACCCCCGCGACAACGAGCGCCTCCTGCGCACGCTCCACAACCTCAGGGACCTCGGCAACACGCTCATCGTCGTCGAGCACGACGAGGAGACCATGCGCTCGGCCGACTACATCGTCGACCTCGGCCCGGGCGCCGGCGTGCACGGCGGCAAGGTCGTGGCGGAGGGCTCGCCCGAGGAGCTCATGCGCGACAACGGCTCCCTCACCGCCGCCTACCTCCGTGGTGACAAGAAGATCGCCGTGCCCAACGGACGGCGGGAAGGCAACGGCAAGCGCCTCGTCATAGAGGGCGCCAAGGAGCACAACCTCAAGGACATCGACGTCGGCATCCCGCTCGGAACGCTCACCTGTGTCACCGGGGCGTCCGGCTCGGGCAAGTCCACCTTGGTGCACTCCATACTCAGGGCCTCGCTCGCCAAGACCTTGCACCGCGCCAAGACCACGCCGGGGGCGCACAGGCGCATCACCGGCGTCGAGCACGTCGACAAGGTCATCGAGATCGACCAGAGCCCCATCGGCCGCACCCCACGGTCCAACCCGGCCACCTACACCGGCATCTTCACGGACATCCGCGACCTGTTCACCCGGGCCCCGGAGGCGCGCAAGCGCGGCTACAAGGCCGGACGGTTCTCCTTCAACGTCAAGGGCGGCCGCTGCGAGGCGTGCAAGGGCGACGGCACGGTCAAGGTCGAGATGTACTTCCTGCCCGACATCTACGTCCCCTGCGAGGTGTGCAAGGGCGCCCGTTACAACCGCGAGACGCTCGAGGTCAAGATTCGTGGCAAGTCCATCGCCGACGTCCTGAACATGACCGTTGACGAGGGCCTCGACTTCTTCGAGAACATCCCTGCCATCGCGCGCAAGCTCAAGCTCATGAAGGACGTCGGCCTCGGTTACATCCGCATCGGGCAGCCGTCTCCCACGCTCTCCGGCGGCGAGGCGCAGCGCGTGAAGCTGGCCTCGGAGCTGGGCAGGCGCAGCACGGGCCAGACGATCTACATCCTCGACGAGCCCACCACCGGCCTGCACTTCGAGGACACCCGCAAGCTGCTCGACGTCCTCCACCGGCTGGTGGACGGCGGCAACACGCTGGTCGTGATCGAGCACAACATCGACGTGATCAAGACCGCCGACTGGATCGTCGACCTCGGTCCCGACGGCGGCGCCCGCGGGGGCGACATCGTGGCCGAAGGCACCCCGGAGGACGTGGCCGCCGACGAGGACAGCGCGACGGGCCGCTTCCTGCTCAACGTGCCCGAGATCGCCGCCCGCGTCCGCTCCGGCCGGCCGGCGAGGCAGAGCAAGAACGGCCGGGCGGCACGCGTCGCCTGAGGTCGTGCACCGCACCCGCCGCCGCGCCCGTAGTTACGATGACCGCATGCCAAGCAGCCTGATGAGACGGCGGGGCCGCGGGTGATCCGCGCCGCCCCCATGCCGCAGAGGCTCTTCATCGGCCTGTTCCTGTTCCTGGCCGCCGTCGTGTTCGCGGTGGCGCCGCTCCCGCCCGTCTACCGGAGCGTAGGCATAGTGCTGTGCGCTTACCTGGCCTTCGCCGGCGCGGGCATGCCGGCGGCGTACCTCACCGCGTTGATCGCGCCGCCGCTCGGGCTCATACAGGGCACGGGCGACTGGCTCATCATGCTGCCTATCGTGCTCGCCGGGAACCTGCTCGCCATGCTCGGGCTCGAGTACGCCTGGCGGTTGCCTGCCGTCGTCGTCTCCCCTCTGCTACTCGTGGTTCCGGCCTTCGTCACCTGGCAGCTCTCGCAGAAGGAGCTGTTCGAGGTCGCCCTGCCCTGGTCGGTCGAGGAACGCACCTGGGTCCTGCTGCATCTGCTGGTAGGCGTCGCCGGCGTCCTCGTGGCGCTGTTCGTAGACAGGCGCCGGACCGCAGCGTCCACGAGCGGCTGAGCCGTGGGTGGCCCCGGCGCCTGGCTCGGCGGGCGGCCACGGGCGTCGTGGGACTTCCTCAAGCGTGTCTACCGACGATACGAGGAGTCGCGGCTGCAGATGCTCGCCGCCTCCCTCGCCTACTACGGCGCGTTCTCATTAGGCCCTCTGCTGCTGTTGCTGGCCGGCTGGCTCGCCGTCTTCCTGCGCCGCAGGCCCGAGCTGCTCGCTCAGTACCGCGAGGCGCTCGTGAGCCTGCTGGCGGAGGCGCTGCCCATCCAGGTCGACGCCGAGTCGCTGGTGGCCAACAGCTTCGACATCGTCGTGAACGACCTCGGCCGCGGCGCGATCATCGGCTCGATCGTCTCGGTCGCCGTGCTGCTCTGGGCCAGCGGCAACTTCTTCATGTCGCTGCAGCACGCGCTCGAGGTCGTGTTCGAGGTCAGCGAGAGGCGGGGCTTCTGGCGCAAGCGCCTGGTCTCGTTCCTGCTGGTCGCGTGCGTCGCCCTGGTCGTGGTGGTCGAGATCATCGGCGGCGCGGCCGTCACCGCCTTCACGCAGGTCACAGAACGTCTCGGGGCGTGGCTGGGCACCGACCTGTCGCTCGGCTCCCTGGGGCCGCTGTTCGGCCTCGGCCTGGTGCGCCTGGCGGCCACGGTGGTCGGCCTCACGCTGGCCTTCAGGTACCTGCCGCGCCATGGCAGCACCTGGCTCGGCGCCCTGGCGGGCGCCGTCGTCGCGGCCCTCGGAGTGGGTGTCACCCGCTCGGTGCTGCTCGTCACGTTCAACCCGGAACGCTTCAACGTCGTTTACGGGGTGATCACCGGCCTGCTGGCCGTGCTGCTGTGGCTCTACCTGGCCCTGCTGATAATCCTGGTGGGCGCCGCGGTCGCCGCCGAGATGGCCGCCACGACCCGCGCCCGCCCGAGCGCGCCCGGACCCGCCGCGGAGCCCGGCTGAGCACCTGCCGAAGCAGGGGCCCTGGGTAGGATGGCGCACGTGACGCTACTCGAGCGCGTGCTCTCCCCCAGGTGGGTCCAGCGCGTCGCCATCGTCGTGTTCGGGGCCTACGCGCGGGCGTTCAAGGGCCTGCGCGTGGCTGGCGCCGACAAGGTCCCGCTCGAGGGGCCCCTGGTCGTAGCTTGCAACCACTTCAGCGCGTGGGACCCCCCGGTCGTAGGCGTGGCCATCCCCCGCCCGCTCGACTTCATGGCCAAGACCGAGCTCTTCGCGAAGCCGTTACAGGCGGCCTTCATGCGCGGACTGGGTGCGTTCCCCGTCGACCGCAGCCGCGGCGACGTAGGCGCGATCAAGGAGGCGCTGAGGCGCCTGAAGCGGGGCCGGGCTATCGGGGTGTTCATCGAGGGCACCCGCAACGCGGGCGACGCCGAGGCGCTCGACGGGGCCGCCTACCTGGCGATCGCTGCCGGGGCACCCATGACACCAGCTGCCGTCTGGCGCGATGGGAACTCGTTCCGCGTCGCGTTCGGCGAGCCCATCCAACCGAGCGGGCGTGGGCGGGAAGCCGCCTCCGCGCTGACGGCCCTGACGGCGGCCCGCATCCGCGAACTACTGCCTCAGAACGCTCAGAACGCCGTCTGAGACTGCGATTCCTCACTTGCGAGGGTGCAAGTGCTCTGCTAGAGTGCGCCTAGCTGAGCTCGAAAACGAGGAGGATTCCGATGGCGAAGGCAAAAACCGTGTCGAAGGCCGACCTGGTGAGCAGGGTAGCCGAGTCCAAGGGCCTCAGGAAGAAAGACGTCAAGGACATCATGGACGCCATGCTGGACCAGATCAGCGGCTCGCTCGACTCGGGTGCGAAGGTGCAGCTCACCGGCTTCGGCACGTTCGAGGTGCGCGAGCGCAAGTCCCGCACGGGCGTGCGCCCCGGCACCACCCAGCGGATCAACATCCCGGCCAGCAAGTACCCGGCGTTCAAGCCCGGCAAGGGCCTCAAGGACCGCGTCCGCAGCTAGAGCGACCCGCGCGTGGCCGCGCACAGCTAACCCGGAGCGAGCCGGTCCTGGCCGCCGCAGCGCCGACGATGTGGGTGCCCGGTCTCGTACGTCCGTGACGGCGGGCCGCGCCACGCGACGCTAGACTGCCAGCCATGGCCCTCCTCGACCAGATCGGACCCGTGATGGTCGGGCCCTCCAGCTCGCACACCGCCGGTGCATGCCGCATCGCGCTGCTGGCGCGTCACTGCCTGCTGACGCCCGTGCGCAGCGCACGGTTCGTGCTGCACGGCTCCTTCGCCAAGACGGCCAAGGGCCACGGCACCGAGCTGGCTCTGGTCGCCGGCCTGTGCGGGGCATTCCCGGACGACCCCCGCATAAGGGACGCCTTCGACCTGGCGCGCGACATGCGCCTCGAGTACGAGTTCGCGGTCGCCGACCTGGGCGACGTGCACCCCAACAGCGTGCGTATCGAGGCCAACGCCGACGGCGAGAGCCTCTCTCTGCTCGGCTCGAGCCTGGGCGGCGGGTTGGTTCAGGTCAGGCAGGTGAACGGCTTCGACGCCCGCTTCTCGGGGTCGTACTACACGCTCCTGGCGCTGCATCACGACCAGCCGGGGGTCATCGCGCGCGTCGCCGGCGTCGTGGCTGACGACGGCGGCAACATCGGCACGATCTTCTCCGCGCGCGAGAAGCGCGGCGGCAACGCGCTCATGTCGGTGGAGATCGACAAGGCGCTCTCGCAGCACGCCCTGGATTACCTGAGCCACCTGGCGTACGTGCATTGGTTACGGGCGCTCCCCGAGGTCATGCAGGGGCCCACCGCCGGCGCCGGGGAGGCCCGCGCATGAAGCTCGCCGACATCGCCGCTACTGGCCTCACGGCCTCCGAGTTCGTGCTCCGGGACGAGGTCGGCGATGACACGTCCGCCGCCGGGCGCATCAAGGCGACGATGCTCGCCCGTGTGGGCGAGATGCGCGACGCGATCCGCCGTGGCCTGGCCTCACGTGAGCCCAGCCGTACGGGCATGGTCGGCTGGAACGCCAACCAACTGGACAGCGCGCCCGACACCCTGGGCTCTCCCCTCCTGAAGCGTGTGCAGGCGTACGCGATGGCGGTGAACGAGGAGAACGCGCGCATGGGCCGGATCGTCGCCGCGCCCACGGCGGGCAGCGCTGGGACGGTACCGGGAGCGCTGCTGGGCGTGGCCGACCACTTGGGCCGCTCGGACGAAGAGCTCGTCATGCCGCTCGTCCTGGCCGCCGGGGTGGCCGAGGTCATCGGCAAGCACATGTTCATCGCAGGGTCGACCGGCGGCTGCCAGGCCGAGATCGGCTCGAGCGCCGCCATGGCAGCGGCGGCCGTGACCGAGCTGTTGGGGGGTAGCCCGCGGGCGTGCGTCCACGCCGCCGCCATGGCGCTCATGAACACGATCGGACTCGTGTGTGACCCGGTGGGCGGCTACGTCGAGGTGCCCTGCGTCTCGCGCAACGCCTTCTACGCTGTGCACGCCGTCGCCTCCGCGCAGCTCGCCCTGGCGGGTATCGAATCGGTGATACCACCGGACGAGGTCGTGCTGGCGATGGCATCGGTGGGCAGGCTGCTACCGCCGGAGCTGCGGGAGACGGGCGAGGGCGGCATCGCGGACACCCCAACGGGCCGGCGCATCGCGCTCGAGATGGCGCACTAGGTCAGCCCGAACGAACGCGAAACGTACGGCAGGCTCGCAGCTCTAAGCCACGTGTGGGCTTGGTGGGCCGCGGTCGCACCTCCTCGCCAAGCGTTGGCGCGCAACGTATCGCATGCGCACTCACATCCCGACCGAGCTTGTACAATCTTTCACGAGGGACATTCGTCCCACCGCCTCAGCGGCCAGGCACGGCCGGCGAGGGCCGACGCGGGCGGAGTGAGGAGCCGTCATGGAGGCAAGAGACATGCCGAGGGTCGTGATTGTGGGAGCCGGGTTCGCCGGCCTCAACGCGGCCAAGGCCCTGAAGCACGCGCCGGTAGAAGTCCTGCTGATCGACGCCAACAACTTCCACACCTTCCAGCCGCTGCTCTACCAGGTGGCGACGGCCGCCCTCGACGCCGCCGACATCGCCCACCAGGTCAGGCACATCTTCCGCCATCAGCGCAACTTCCGCTTCCGGATGGGGCGCGTCGAGGACGTCGACCATGACGCCAAGGAGCTGACGCTGGAGAGCGGCGAGCGCGTCCCGTACGACTACCTGATCCTCGCTGCCGGCGCTGTCTACAACGACTTCGGCGTCGCCGGCGTCAAGGAGAACGCTTTCGTGCTCAAGGACGTCGACGTGGCGCTGAAGCTGCGCGGCCACGTGCTCTCCCGCTTCGAGCGGGCCGCCGTCGACAGGTCGGAGGTGGACAGGGGTGCGCTGACCTTCGTGATCGTGGGCGCCGGGCCGACCGGCGTTGAGATGGCCGGCGCGCTGATAGAGCTGTTCCAGCGGGTCCTGCCGCCCGAGTACCCCGAGCTGGACCTGCGCATGGCGCGCGTCGTGCTCGTCGAGATGGGCGACGAGGTCCTCCCCACCTTCGGGCCGGCGTCGCGCCGCTACGCCGAGCGCGTGCTGCGCCGGCGCGGCGTGGAGGTGCGCCTGCAGTCGGCCGTCGTGAAGGCGACCGCCGCCGGCATCACCCTCAAGTCGGGCGAGTTCATCCCTAGCCAGACCATCATCTGGGCCGCCGGCGTGCGCGGCCACCCGCTCGGCCAGGAGCTGGACGTCGAGCTGGAGCGCGGCTTCCGGGTGCCGGTCGAGCCCGACCTGAGCCTCACCGGGCACCCCGACGTCTTCGTGGTCGGAGACCTGGCCGGCTCGAAGGACGAGGAGGGGAGACCCTACCCGCAGGTGGCCCAGGTGGCGATACAGAGCGGCAAGCGCGCCGCCCGCAACGTCGTCATGCGGCTCCAGGGCCGCAAGGCGGAACCCTTCCGCTACACGGACCTCGGCAACATGGCGATCATCGGCCGCAGCGCCGGCATCGCGGAGCTGTCGCGGCGCCTCGGCGGCATCCGCATGCGGGGGTTCCTCGGCTGGCTGGGTTGGCTGTTCCTGCACCTGATCTACCTGCCCGGCTTCCGCAACAGGCTCTCCGCCCTGGTGAGCTGGGCCTACAACTTCATCACCTATGACCGCCACGCCAGGCTGATCCTGACCTTCAGGCAGGGCCGCGGCTTCGGTGCCCGCGCTACCGACGAGTCCGGCCGCCCGGCGAACCGCGAAAGCGACCTGGACGAGACGTCGCGGGCCGCCGCGGCCGCCCCGGCCGAACGGGAGCTGGTGGGCGTAGGTACCGGTGGCGGTCCCGTGGGCCGGCCTGCGACGACCGCCCGAGGCCGCCCCGGCCTGCCCTGATCCGGCTGCCCGTCCACCGCTGACCGGGCGAGCGATCCTCAGGTTCGGCCCGACGCGAGTCCGCCTCGCGGCCACGCCTGGTCGCTGACCGGGCACCGGCGGCCGCCACCGCCGGTTACCGTCTGGCCATGGACGCGACGACCGGCGATTACCTCAGGACGGCCATCACGGCGGCGCTCGAGGCCGCCCGGATCCAGCTGAACGAACGCGGCACAGACTTGGACGTCAGCACCAAGTCCTCCGACGTGGACCTGGTCACGCGCGTCGACCAGCTGTGCGAGGAGAGGATCCGGGCCGTGATCGCGGCGCGCCACCCCGACCACGTGGTCGTGGGCGAGGAGCTGGGCAGCGACGCGACCGGTCGCATGCGCTGGATCGTCGACCCGCTCGACGGCACCGTCAACTACGCTCACGGCTTCCCCTTCTACTGCGTGTCGATCGCGTTGGAGGCAGACGGTGAGCTGCTCGTCGGCGTCGTGTACGACCCCGAGCGCGACGAGCTCTTCTCGGCGGTGAAGGGGGCGGGCGCCTGGCTCAACGGCCGCCCGCTCGCTGTCACGACCACGACGGAGCCGCGCCAGGCGCTGCTGGCTACGGGTTTCGCGTACGTCGAGGAGCGCATCGCTCTCAACGTCGAGGTGTTCGCCCGCACGCTCCCCCAGGTGCGGTCGGTCAGGCGGCCCGGTGCGGCGGCGCTGGACATCTGCTACGTCGCCAGCGGCCGGCTGGACGGGTTCTGGGAGCTGGGACTGAACCCCTGGGACGTGGCGGCGGGCGTGCTGATCGTCGCCGAGGCGGGCGGAGCCGTTACCGGGTACGACGGCGGCCCGTACCGCCTGGGTGACCCGGTGCTGGTAGCCAGCAACGGGCACCTGCACGCCAAGTTGCTCGACCTGCTCGACCTGGGCACGGTGGTGGCGCGGGTCTGACCCCCGGTCGCGGCCGGCGCCGCCTGCCCGGCGCCTTCGCCGGCGGAAGCGCCTAGAAGCGTTCCACGCGCACGGTCTTGCGCTCGATGAGGTCGCGGCGCAGGGTCACACCCAGCCCGACTCCCGTCGGCACGCTCTGTACGCCCTCCACGGCGTCGAGGCGCTCCTCCACGATGTCCTCGTCCCCCCAATAGCGGGTGGCGCTGGCGGTGTCGCCCGGCAGCGTGAAGTTGGGCAGGGTGCTCAGGTGCAGGTTCAACGCCCGGCCGATGCCGAGTTCGAGCATGCCTCCGCACCAGACGGGCGCACCGAACGCGGCGGCGACGTCGTGAACGCGCCGTGACTCGAGCAGGCCGCGCACGCGTCCCACCTTCACGTTGATCACCCGACCGGAGCCCAGGGCCAGGCCCTTGCGGGCGTCGGCGGCGGAATGGACCGACTCGTCGAGGCAGATCGGCGTAGCCAAGCCCGCCTGCAGTTCCGCGTGGTCGACGAGGTCGTCGTGGGCGAGCGGCTGCTCGATGTAGTCGAGCCTCAGCTCGTCGAGCGCCTGGAACACGCGCACGTCGGTCAGCGAGTAGGCGCTGTTGGCGTCCACAGTGAGGGCCATGTCCGGCAGCGCCTCCCTGACCGCCGTCAACGGCGCCACGTCCCAACCCGGCTTGATCTTGAACTTGAGCCGCCGGTATCCCTCGGCGGCGTGGCGCTGTGCCACCTCGACCGTCTGCTCCACCGTCGGCTGGATCCCCAGCGACGCGCCCACCGCGATCCGGGTGCGTACGCCTCCGAGGAGCTGCCACAGCGGCAGGCCGGCAGCCTTGGCCTGCAGGTCCCAGAAGGCGGCCTCGAGCGCGCCCACCGCCATGTTGTGGCCCCGTACGCGCCTGACCGCCTGCAACAGCTGCTCAGGGGTGTCGAAGTCGCGGCCCACCACCTGCGGCAACAGGTACTCGCTCAGAGCCACCCAGGCCGTGGACGTCGTCTCGTAGCTGTACCCGGGGACGTTGCCTGCGGTCACCTCGCCGTAGCCTTCCAGGCCGCCCGAGTGCAGCACGAGGACGACCTTCCTTAGGTCTTCCTCGACGCCGAAGCTCGTCTCGAAGTGGAACTTGAGGTCTGCCTTCAGCTCACGCAGCTCGGCGCGTTCGATCTTCATCCAGTGGCCTCCGGCCGCCAAGCATAACCGCGACGGGCGCGGGTCTCCGGACCGCCCCCAGCATCAGGCGGCTCACGACCGCGCCGTGGCCTTCGTTCGCCGAGCCGCGACCCGCAGGCCGCTCAGAAGTCGTCAGGGAACTCGAGGCGCCGCCGCGGTGTCTCCTGCGGGGACTCCTCCTCGCGCGGCTCGCTCACGTCCACGGCGTCGGCAGGTCGGGTCTCCTCGGCGCCCTCCTGCCAGTTCACCTCGGACGGGTGCTCCTCGGGACCGGGCTCGTCAGCGCGGTCCCGTTCCGCGCGCGCAGGCGGGCCGCGACGACTGGGCGGCAGCGGCACAGAGATGGGACCCGTCGGCTGTTCGACCACCGCCCGCCTTTCTCTCTCCCGCGCCGCGGCTTCGGCCCTGGCGCGCCTCGCAGCGGCGGCCGCCCTGACGCTGTCCCTGAGCGACTCCACGGCGTCGGAAGCGAGCCGCCCCACGCCCTTGGCGGCCGAGCCCAGGCGCTGGCGCGTGGCGGAGCGACGTGCAGCGGCCTTCTCCATGCGCACGACGCGCTCCGAGGCGACGCCCAGCGATGGCTCCACACGCTGCCGCGTCGCCTTCACCCTGTACCTGAGGTTCCAGGGCTCCCACTCCAGCGGCACGCTGACCCTGAGGTTCTGGGGCCGAGCCTTCGTGGCGAAGACGTACGCCTGCAAGGTCCCGCGTTCGCCGGGCAGGTCGTGCACGTCGGCCACGACGTCGACGGCGCCGTTGGGGGGCACGACGGCGGACGCCTCCGCCACCACCGGAAGGCGGCCGCTGCCCGTGCGCAGTGCGATCTCGAGCAGTTGGACCGGGTACGGGTTGAGGTTGTTGAACGTCACGCGAAGCTGGAACGGCCTGTTCTCCGGTGCGATCAGGAAGGCGGGCTGCCTCGTGCCTCCGCTCGCCGGCGCGGCGCTGTCCTCGTCGGTGAGCAGGACGACCTGCCCGTTGGTCAGCAGGAACTGCGGCCCCTGGGCGCGGGACCGACCGCGCCATCGCACGACCAGCAGCACGACGAGGAGCAGGACGCCGGCTGCTATGAGGTAGACCTGCCGCGACCACGTCGACGGGTCCAGGCTCACGCCCTGCAGCGCTGCGACCAGCGCGGCGTAGGTGTCTTCTAGGGCTTGCACGGCTAGGTCCCAGGCCTCGGCCATCTAGTTACCTCGAGCCGCGTGCGTGCCGCGGCGACATGCCAGCTTACCGGTGACGACATTACAGTTGCATGGTGGTCCCACTAACGACCCTGGATGGTTCACTCACTTTGGAGAGCGCGCGCTACGGCGAGACGTACCGGTCGCGTCGCGGCGCCTTGAGCGAGTCCAAGCACGTGTTCCTCGCGGCCTCCGGCGTCGAGGATCTCATGGCCACACGCGGCTCCGTCCGCGTCCTGGAGGTGGGCTTCGGGACCGGTCTCAACTTCCTCGTCACGGCGGCAACAGCCGCGCAGGCGGGCGCCGACCTCGAGTACCTGGCGGCGGAGCGCGACCCGCTGCCCGCGGAGACCATCGCTGCGTTGCGCTACGACGAGCTGCTCCCCTTCGAGGGGCCGGCGCCGCTCCTGTCCTGGTACAGGCGGCTGGGGTCTCCGGTCCCGCCTGGCCTTCACACCTGGAGCCATGCCAGGACGGCGCTGACCCTCCACGTGGGCGAGGCGGCCGATCTCGTGACCGGCATGGGCGAAGGCACGGTCGACGCCATCTACCTGGACCCGTTCAGCCCGCGCGCCAACCCCGACGCCTGGGAGGCGGGGCTGCTCACAGCGCTCGCGGGCGCGCTCACACCGGGCGGGCGCCTCGTCACCTACAGCGTGAGCGGTGCGGTCCGGCGGTGCCTGGCGGCTGCGGGTCTGGAGGTCACGAAGGTGCCCGGACCGTCCGGTGGCAAACGTGAATCGCTGGTCGCGGTGGCGGGCGTCCCATGACCGCGGCCCACGACGTCGCTATCGTGGGCGGCGGCGTCGCGGGGCTCGCGTACTGGCAGGCGGACTACGCCGCGGCGGTCGCGAAGTACGCCGGCAAGATCGGCAAGGACGGCACGTCCAAG
>JBDZWC010000061.1:0-17302 GCA_040256005.1 Deinococcaceae bacterium
CCGGAGCGACCTTGGCGTTGGCGGCGTTCGCCGTTGGAGCCCTCAGGCACGAGCTGTGGGAGGCGAGGTCCGACCCGGCGGCGCCGTTCCTCGAGCAAGAGACGCGGTGGGTCGGGACCTACGACGGGGAGTGGTTCAGCGCTACGGAGCCGGTGGTGGCGCGGCTGGCGCCGGTCTTCCGTGAGCCGCTGCGGCCGGGGACACTCACCCTGATCGGTACCGCCACGCGGCCCCCTGGCAAGAGGAACCCTGGCGGCTTCGACTACGCTGCCTACCTGCAGCGGCGCGGCGTGACCGCTCAGCTGTTCGTGGCCGAGGTCGTGGATGCCAGCCCGCGGTCCGGAGCCAGGCAGCGCCTGGCCAGGGGGGTCGCCGCCGGTCTTCCCAGCGAGGTCGCAGGACTGCAGCTGGCCATGACGCTGGGGCTGCGCGACGACCTCACCAGCGAGGACCGCGACGCGTTCCGCCGGTCCGGCCTGGCGCACGTGCTGGCCTTGTCCGGGCTCCACTTCGGGGTGCTGCTGGCTGCAGCCGGGCGGGCGCTCAAGCCGCTCGGTCGCCATAGGCGTCCGGTGCTACTGGCGCTGATCGTGGGCTTCGTCGCCCTGGTCGGCCCCGCTCCCAGCGTCGTGCGCGCCGCGGCGATGGCGCTGTCGAGCCTCCTCGCCCTGACGAGCGGAGTGGGCCGGCTCGAAGCGTGGCCTGTGCTGGCGCTCTCTGCGTGCGTCTCGCTGTTGCTGCAGCCGCAGATGCTCTTCGACCTCTCCTGCCAGCTCTCGTACCTGGCGTTGGCGGGCCTCCTGGCGTTCTCCGGGCCCATCGCCAGGGCGCTCGGCGTGCGGGACGCAGTCGCCGACCCGCTCCTACCGTCTCTGCCAGGCACGGCCAGCGCCGGCAGCGGGGGCCGGCTGCGGCGCTACGCCGCGCTGGCGCTGGGGGCCAGCATCGCGGCGCAGCTCCCGAGCCTGTCCCTGGTGGCGGGCACCTTCGGCTCGGTCCCGGTGTTCTCGCCGCTCGTGAACCTGCTCGGCGTGCCGCTCTCGGCCCTGCTCGTCCCGCTGGGGTTCCTTGCCGGCCTGGTCGGCCTGGCGTGGGAGCCGCTCGCGGTGGCGGTGAACGCCTTCGTCCTGCCCATCGCACGTGCGCTCATCGGCCTGGCAGGCATGGGCGCGCGGCTGCCTGCTATCGGTTGGCCGCACGTCGAGTGGCTAGGGCACGTGTGCTGGGCAGCGTTCGTCGTGGGCCTATGGCTGGCAGCGCGCGGGCGCCTGCGCCCACGGCGCTTGATGGCGGTCACGCTGGTCGCTGTCGTCGTGCCCACGGCCGCGGGCAGCGCCCGGCCGCCGCCGGACGTGTGGTTCTTGGACGTGGGCCAGGGTGACGCCACACTGATCCGCTTGCGCGGCGGCTACGACGTGCTCATCGACGGCGGGGGCACCCCGTTCTCCGACTTCGACGTGGGTGAGCGCGTGGTGCTGCCGGCGCTACGAGCGCTCGGGGTCCGCGACCTCGACGTCGTCATCGCCACCCACCCGGACGCCGATCACGTCGAAGGGCTCATGAGCCTGCTGCGCGACTTGCCGGTCGGAACCCTGGTCACAGGGCCGCCAACGCCCAGCATCCCGCTGGACACCCAGCTGCGTGACCTCGCGGCGGAGCTCGGGTTGAGCGTGCACGTCGCGGTCAGGGGTGAAGCGATCGTCCTCGGCCGTACCGGTGAGGCGCGCCTGGAGGTGCTGCACCCGCCGGCCGGCCCACCGGAGGAGCCGGGTAACGAGGCGTCGGTCGTGACGCTGCTCCGGTACCAGGGTCAGCCCGTCCTGTTGGCGATGGCCGACGCCGGCATGGTCACGGAGGACGACCTGGCGCTGGGGCGGGCGTACGCGTTGAAGGTGGGGCACCACGGCTCGCGCTACAGCACGTCCGACGAGCTACTCGTCGCGACGCAACCTTCGTTGGCGGTCATATCGGTGGGTGAGAACCGCTACGGGCACCCGCACCCCAGCGTGCTGGCACGGTTGGCGGAGCACGGCGTCCCGGTGATGACCACGCAGGCGAGCGGGGCAGTGAGGCTCGCCCTGGAGGGCACGCCCTGGAGCCGATGATAGATTGTTCACAGATGCTCCTCACCGTGCGCGTCCTGTCGGAGCACGGACCGGTGCGGGTAGAGCTCGCCAGGTGGCGGAACCGACTGGTAGTGGTCAAGAGCCTCCGCGGGTTCCATCCCGTCTTCAGCCAGCGCCTCGAGCGTGAGGCGGCGGTCCTGGGCAAGCTGCGGCACGACAACATCGTGCCGTTGCTGGGCGCCGAGGGCACGTCGCTCATCTACGAGTACTGCCCGGGCGTCACTCTCGAGGAGGCCCTCGAGCACGGTCCGCTCAGGCCCAAGCGCAGCCTCAAGATCGTCGCCGACGTCCTCAAGGCGCTCGAGTACGCCCATGAGCAAGGCGTGATCCACCTCGACGTCAAGCCGGCCAACATCCTGGTCAAGGGCGAGCGCGCGCTTCTCACCGACTTCGGTTTCGCGAAGGACCTGGGCCTCACCGCGATCACCAGCCAGGACATGATGA
Organism: Deinococcaceae bacterium; assembly: GCA_040256005.1. Lineage (GTDB taxonomy): Bacteria > Deinococcota > Deinococci > Deinococcales > Trueperaceae > DASRWD01. Next base: position 2,571 of record JBDZWC010000061.1, read on the forward strand.
TGGGCACTCCCAGCTACATGGCGCCCGAGCAGTTCCAGGGGGTGAGGACCGACCAGCGGTCGGACCTCTACGCCGCGGCGGCGGTGCTCTACCACATGCTCACCGGAGAGCCGCCGTACGGCAGTCAGGTCGTCAGGTACCTCGCCGGCGACGACAGGGTTCCGCTCGCACCGCTGCCCTCACATGCCAGTCCCTTCGAGGACGTGCTCATGGCAGCGCTGTCCCGCGATCCCGCCGCACGGCCGGCGTCGGCGCGCGCGTTCCGGGAGCAGCTCGACGCGGTCGCCGGCGCGCCGGCGTGATCCTCTCGTTCAGCGGCGACCCCTTCCTCGCCAGACGTGCGGCGAAGCGTGCCCTGGCAGAACAGGGCCTCACCACGCGCGACGTCACCGAGCTGGGAGAGGGCATGACGCCGGCGGACGTCGTCCACCTCGCCGGCCAGGGTGGCCTGTTCGGTCAGGTCGCGCTGCTCCTCGACTTCGGGGCCGCCTTCACCGGCCAGGCCGGGGTCAAGCCGCGCGACGAGATGATGGCGGCCCTCTCCGAGCTCGACGGTTCCGCGCTGGTCGTCGTCGTCGACCCCGACGCGACCCCCGCGCGCAGGAAGAAGTGGTCGGCGCTCGGTGAGCATCAGGAGCTGCCCACGCCTCGCTACGACGCCCTGCAGCGCTGGGTGAGACGTGAGCTGGAGGACGCGTCGTTGCGATACAGGCCCGACGTGCCCGCTACGCTCGCCGAGCTCTTCGGGGAGGACCCGGCCGGCATCCTCTCGGAGGTCAACAAGCTCAAGGCGTTGGACGAGGAGCTCACCGCCGAGCGCGTCAGGCAGGTCGCCAACCGCGCCGCCGTGCACGACGCGTTCGACCTGTTGGACAGCATCACCGCGGGCGACGGTGCGGGAGCGTTCGCGACGGCACGTCAGCTGCTCGACGAGGGCGAGGCCGCCCAGCGGGTGCTGGCCGCGCTGGCGTGGCAGTTCCTGCTGCTGGCCAAGGCGGTAGCGCTGCGTGAACGGGAGCCGGACCAGCGGGCCGTCGCGCAGATGGCTCCGCGGGTGCTCAAGGCCAAGCCCTTCGTGGTGCAGAAGACGCTCAAGCTGGCACAGGGTCTGAGCGAGGACGACGTCAGGGCGGCGCTGGCGGCGCTTCTCGAGGCCGACGTGGCGAGCAAGACGGGGCGCGACCCCGAGTGGGCGCTGGAGTCCGCGGTGTTGACGTTGGCGGGTAGGTTCGCGGCGCCTGTCTCGGACCGGGGGCGGGGCGGACGGGTAGGCGTGAAGGGGCCGCGGTAGCCTCGCAGGCGTGACGCTCGACCTGGCAAGCGACGACCCTCTGTTGGCGGGCGTCAGCGCCCGAGACGAGAGGGCGTTGGCGCGCGTGATCTCGCTCGTCGAGAGAGGCGGGGAGCGCGGCGACGAGCTTCTCAGGCGGCTGCGCCCGGACACGGGCCGGGCGGCCGTGGTTGGTATCACCGGCGCCCCGGGCAGCGGAAAGTCGACCCTCACCGACGCCCTGATCGAACGGTGGCGCGCCGACGGTCGGACCGTGGGCGTCGTCGCCATAGACCCCAGCAGCCCGTTCTCTGGTGGCGCCATACTCGGTGACCGCATCCGTATGACGCGCTGGTACGCGGACGAGGGCGTGTTCATACGTTCGCTGGCCACGCGGGGGCATCTGGGGGGCCTGTCGGCGGCCACCCTGCGTGTCGCGGCCGTGCTGGACGCCGCCGCCTACGACGTCGTCGTCATCGAGACGGTCGGCGTCGGCCAGTCGGAGGTGGACGTGGCCGACGCTGCCGACACGACGGTCGTGGTCCTGACGCCGGCAGGCGGCGACGCGGTCCAGGCGTTCAAGGCCGGGATCATGGAGGTCGGGGACGTCTTCTGCGTGAACAAGGCGGACCTGCCGGGCGCCGACCGGGTACGGCGTGAGGTGCGCGCGGCGCTCGACCTGGCGATGCCGGCGGAAGGCGCGTGGCGGGCTCCCATCGTCTCGACGGTGGCCGCCACCGGTGAAGGGGTCCCTGACCTGGTCAAGCGCATCGACGCCCACCGCGACCACCTCGCTGAGCGGGGCCTGCTGGAGGACGCCAGGAGGCGGAGGGTGAGGTCGGAGGTGCTCGCTTTGCTCGGGGCGGCGCTGCGCCGTGCCTGGGAAGCCAGGCAGGAGAGGGCCGTCACCGACATCCTCGCTGGGGTGAGCACGCCGGCTGCAGAGGTAAGGCGCCTGTGGGGTGAGCGCGGGTGACCCCGCACCCTCGCCGAGCGGTCTCCCGCGACCCGCCTGGACCGGTCACCGGCGTTACACTCGCAGAATGGTCCACGCCGTGTACCCCGGCAGCTTCGACCCCTTGCACAACGGACATGTCGACATCATCAGACGCGCCGCGGGCATCTACGGCAGCCTGACCGTCGCGGTCCTGGACAACCCGCTGAAGGCCGGCGCGCTGCTCTCCACACAGGAGCGCGTGGCCATCATCCAGGACGTCGTCGCGGGCATGAAGGACGTCAAGGTCGACTCGTTCGACGGCCTGTTGGCCGAGTACGCCGGGCAGATCGGCGCCAAGGTGATCGTGAAGGGCCTCAGGGCGATATCCGACTTCGAGTACGAGCTCCAGATGGCTCACCTCAACCGGCAGCTCAACCCCAACGTGGAGACCACGTTCATCATGACGGCTACGCGCTGGTCCTACGTGTCCAGCTCACGGGTCAAGGAGATCGCCAAGTACGGCGCCGACGTGTCCAAGCTGGTGCCGCGCGCCACGCTGCACAAGCTCAAGGAGCGCTTCGCTCAGGCGACGGTCTGATGGGCCCGCTCTACCGTGCCATGGCCGCCGACGGCGGCATCAGGGTCGTGGCTGCCGACACCACGGACGTGGTGCGCGAGGCCGTGATCCGCCAGGGAGCCAGCCCGACCGCCGGGGCCGCGACCGGGCGCACCATGACGGCCGCGCTGCTGCTGAGCCACGTGCTCCTCAAGTCGCCCCGCGACCGCGTCACCGTGCGCCTCGACGGCGGCGGGCCGCTCGGGCGGGTCACGGCCGAAGCGGGCCTGGATCACACGGTGCGCGGCTACTCGCAGAACCCTGAAGTCGTGCTCCCGCTGCGCACCGACGGGAAGCTCGACGTGGGTGGGGCGGTAGGCACCCAGGGGGAGATCCGTGTCGTGCGCTCACACGCCCCGTACGGCGACCCTTACACGGGCAGCATCGCCCTGACCTCAGGCGAGGTCGCCGAGGACGTCGCCACCTACCTGGCGGTGTCCGAGCAGATACCCTCCGCGGTGCTGCTGGGCGTGCACTTCGACGGCAGCGGACGGGTGCAGGCGGCCGGCGGCGTGATCCTGCAGGCGCTGCCTGACGCCGACCCCGCGGCGCTGACGCTGCTGGAGGCGAACGTCAGGGAGCTGGGACAGCTCACGGAGGCCATGCGGCGGTCCCCGCTCATCGCTGTCGTCGAGCAGGAGCTGTGCTGGGGCCTCGACTTCGATCTCATGACGGACGAGCCGTTGCAGGTGAGGTTCGAGTGTCGTTGCACCGACGAGAGGGCTCTCCAGGCGCTGGCGTTCTTCACCCCCGAGGAGAGGCGCGAGATGATCGAGGAGGACGGCGGCGCCGAGGTCGTGTGCCACTGGTGCGGCGAGCGCCGCTGGATCGGCGGGGAGAAGATCGCGACCCTGCAGGGAGACGAGGTCCGCTGCCCCGAGTGCGGCACGCTGTGGCACAGGGAGGGGCAGCCGGCGATCATGCGCCAGGGTGAGCTGTGCTCGTGCGGCCGGCCCGTGGAGCTGCCCGACTGATGGCCGTGCCCGTCGGCATCGCCCTGCTCCTGCTCGTGCAGGCTGCCATCTGGGGCTCCGCCTTCCCGGCCATCAAAGTGGGCCTCGTCGACCTGAGCGCGCCCCACTTCACCCTCCTCAGGCACCTCGTCGCGTCCATCACGTTCGTGCCGTTGCTGCTGGCGTTCCGCGCCCGGCTAGCGCCGCGCCGGGAGCACGTGCCGGCCTTCCTGGGCCTGGGCGCCTGCGGCTTCCTCGTCTACCACCTGGCGCTCAACTACGGCTCGGAGCGGGTCTCGGCCGGAGCAGCCAGCCTGATCATCGCCACGGCCCCGGCCATGACGGCCGTGTTGGCGTCCCTCATCGAGAGGGACCGCCTCCCGGTGATGGGTTGGGCAGGGTCGGCTGTGTCGTTCGCCGGCGTGGCGCTCATCGTGCTCGCCGACGGCAGGCAGGCGGCGGTGCAGGGCTTCTCCCTCTACGCCTGGTTCATCGTCATCGCGGCGCTGGCCACGTCGTTCTACGCGATCTACCAGCGCCGCCTGTTCGCCCACTACCGCCCCATAGAGGTCGCCGCGTTCGCGACCTGGGCCGGTACGCTGCCCATGCTGGCCCTGGCTGCCGGCGTGACCGCCGACGTGGCGGCGGCCGGCGCCGGCTCGCTCCTCGCCGTCCTCTACACGGGCGTCCTGCCGTCCGCGGTGGCGTACACGATCTTCGCCATAGCTCTCTCGAAGGCGAACGTCACGGTCGTGACGGCGTTCCTCTACCTGGTGCCGGTGTTCGCGATCTCCACGGCGTGGGTGCTGCTGGGCGAGGTGCCGCCGTTGCTCACCGTGTTCGGGGGCGCGCTCGTGATCGCGGGCCTCGTCGTCCTCAACCTTGCGAAGCAGGGGGCGGCTCGGCGGGCGCGGACGTTGGCTCGGGCGGCTGGTTGATCTTCTGGCCCAGGCGCCGCTCGGTGCCGGCCATGAGCCGCATGACGTTCTCACGGTGTCGATAGGTGGTCAGTACCGCCAGCGCCACGGCGAGGAAGAGGTTGGCGGTCGAGAACGCGCCGCCGGCTATGACGAACAGCGGTAGCGCGATCATCCCCACGATGGAGCCCAGGGAGACGTAGCGACTGACGAGGATCGTCAGGATGCCGAGCACGATCGACAGGACGGCGGTCGCCGGGTCCACGACGAGGAAGACCCCGATGCTGGTGGCGATGCCCTTGCCGCCCCGCAGCTTGAGCATCACGTTGAAGCTGTTGCCGACGACGGCTGACAGCCCGGCGAGGGCGACCGTCCACGTGTCGGTGCCGAACGCCGTGGGCAGCAGGGCGGCCACGGCGCCCTTGAGCGGGTCGAGGACCATGACGAGCAGCGCGGGCACGACCCCGAGAGTGCGCAGGACGTTCGTCGCGCCGATGTTCCCCGAGCCGACCTCCTGGATGTTGACGCCCCGCATCCTCGCCACCAGGTAGCCGGTCGGGATCGTGCCCAGCAGGTAGCCGACGACCATGAACAGCAAGACCAGCGCGACGTCGATCAACTCAAGAAGCCTCCGGTGCAACGCGGGGTCGAGCGGCCGCCATGGCGGCTCTACCGATACGACGGTACCCGCCGCCGCGCCGCCACGATTCTACCGATGCGCCAGAACCGGCACTCAGCGGTTAGCATCGCGGACGTGACTCCGGCCGCCCTGGCACTCGTGTTGCTCTCTCTAGCGGGGGTCTCCGCCCTGCGTTGGGCCACCAGGCTCGCGCCACTGCTCACCGAGCTGCCCGCCAAGACCCTGATCGCGACATTCCTGGCGGTGCTCGCACTGGCCGGCGAGCTGGGATGGGCGGCGCCGGCCCGTGCGCTGACGGTGGCGGCCATCGTGCTGGCGCCCCTCTACGTGTTCGGCCCTGTCGCTCTGCTCGCCCTCGTGCGTGCCGGTCGGGCGCGTTGGGCAGCCGCGGGCATGCGACTGCTCTACTGGACGCCTCTCGGGAGGCGCGCCCTGGGCCGGTGGCTGGCGGTGGCGGCGCTTCACGAGGGCGACCCCGCCGGGGCGCTGGCGGTGGCACCCGAGCCCGACGACCTGCTGGTCGCCCAGGCGGACCTGTTGCGAGGGAACTGGGCCGGCGCGGTCGAGCACGCCCGCAGGGTGGTGCAGGGTCCGTACCCGGACGACGCCAAGGCCGTAGCCCGAGAGCTCGCCGTGGCGGCGCACCTCGAGCTGGGAGAGCTCGACGCCGCTGCCGCCGAGGCGCGGCTGTTGACGAACGCGTTCGACCAACGCCGCGATGGGCCCATGAAGTACCGGGCCGTGACCTTGGCCAACGCGCGCGTGGCCGCGGCGAACGGGGACCTGATGCGGGTGAGGGAACTGCTCTCTCAGCCCTTGGCCGGCGTGCGTCCCGCGACGCTCTTCGCCGTGCTGGGCCGCGCCGCGGACAGGGCGGGCCAGGAGGAACTGGCCGTGGAGTCGTGGCGCAACGCCTTCGCCGACGCACGGGGCGTTCTCAAGGAGCGCTACGCCGAGGTACTGCGCTCCCGGGGGGCGGCGCCGGCCGCCACGGCGCCATCCGCCGTGCCCGTCGCGACGTACGCGCTCGTGGGGGCGATCGTCGTCGCCTACCTGGCTCAGAGCCTGCTCAACCGTGCACTGCCGCCCGTGCGCCTCATCGGCGTCTACCTCGACCCGAGCGACTTCCTTCTGGCCTACGCGCATGGGATCCCCGGCGTGCCGGCACAGGACGCGTGGTGGCGCTACCTCACGTACGGGTTCCTGCACGCCAACCTGGTGCACATCGCGTTCAACGCCTGGGTGCTGCTGGACCTGGGTAGGGTCGTGGAGAGAAGACGCGGCTGGGGCGACGTCGTGGCGTCTTTCGTGGCCGGGGTCGCCGGCGGGGCGCTGCTCACGAGCGTCCTGGAGGCCGGCCGACCCATGCTGCTCGTCGGCGCCTCGGGCGGCGTCTTCGGGGTCGCGGCGGCTCTGATGCTCGACGCGCTGGCCCGCCGCTCGCGCACCGACATGGCCCTACTGCGCAGCATGGCCACGTTCCTGGCACTGAACCTGGTGTTCTCGCTGTTGCCGGGGGTCTCGCTCTGGGGCCACGTGGGTGGCCTGTTGGCGGGTGCGGCCTACATGGTCTTGCGTCGGGCGGTGCCGTGGAAGGTGGCCGGCCACGTGTTCGGCGCGTTGGGGGTCGGGGTGCTGGCGTTGGCGTTGGGGACGGCGCTGGTGACGGTAGTGCCGCTGCTGTGACGTATCATCTGAGGTCATAGCGTTAGCTCGGAAGGCCGTTCTGGACCGGTGGGTCCCCGGAGGGTAGACGTGTCCGAAACTGTCGGCGGCCGCCCCGCGGACGCCAGCCACGCCCATGCTCCCGTGGGGGGCTCGTTCCTCGTCGAGGACGTGGCGCCGGAGAACGTGACCGTGCCCGAGGCGCTCAGCGACGAGTTGCGCATGTTCGGCCGTACCGCCGCGGAGTTCGTCGCCCGCGAGGTGCAGCCGGTGGCTGAGCGGCTGGAGGGCCTCGACTACGAGCTGTCGCGCCAGCTCATGCTCGCTGCCGGCGCGCAGGGCCTGCTGGCCGTCGAGGTGCCCGAGGAGCATGGCGGGTTGGGCTCTTCGAAGCTGGCGTCGACCGTCGTCACCGAGGCGTTGGCCGCCTCGGGCTCGTTCAACGTCACCTTCAACGCGCACGTCGGGATCGGCACGCTGCCCCTCGTCTACTTCGGCACGCCGGAGCAGAAGGCGCGCTACCTGCCGGGCCTCGCCAGCGGCGAGCTGGTGGCCGCGTACTGCCTCACCGAGCCCGGCTCCGGCTCGGACTCGTTGGCGGCCGAGGCCCGAGCGGTCCTGGACGGCGAGCACTGGGTCCTGAACGGCACGAAGATGTGGATCTCGAACGCAGGCTTCGCCGACGTGTTCACGGTCTTCGCGCAGGTGGACGGCGACAAGTTCTCGGCCTTCATCGTCGAACGCGGCACCACGGGGCTCTCGTTCGGGCCCGAGGAACGGAAGATGGGCATCAAGGGCTCCTCGACGCGCATGGTCGTGCTCGAGAACGCCAGGGTGCCCCGAGGGAACCTCCTCGGCGAGGTCGGGAAGGGCCACCACATCGCCTTCGGCATACTCAACATCGGCCGGTTCAAGCTGGCCGTCGGCGCCGCCGGCGGCGCCAAGCGGCTCGTGGGACTCGCGCAGGGCTACGCGCGCGAGCGCCGCCAGTTCGGCTCGCCCATCGCCGAGTTCGGTCTCATCAAGGAGAAGGTGGGCGGCATGGGCGCCCACACCTACGCTCTCGAGAGCGCGGTCTACCGGTTGGCGGGCGACCTGGACGCGGCGGTGGAGGGAGCCAGGGCGCGCGCGGCGGCAGCGGGGTCAGAAGCCCAGGCGCGGGCTGAGCTGGAGGCGCTGTCCGACTACTCGGTCGAGTTCAGCTTCATCAAGGTCTTCGGTTCGGAGATCTTGGACGCCGTCGCCGACGAGGCGCTCCAGGTGTACGGCGGTTACGGCTTCTCTGCGGACTACCCCATCGAGGCGACCTACCGCGACAGTCGCATCAACCGCATCTTCGAGGGCACGAACGAGATCAACCGCATGCTGACCGTCGAACAACTGCTCAAACGCGCGCTGCGCGGTCGTGTCGACCTGCAGGGCGCGGCCAGGGCCGCCGTGGCTGGCGCCGGCCCCAAGCCGCTGGGCGCCGAAGCCGGCGGGGACCTGGCACATGCCAGGCGCGCTGTCGCCGGCTTGAAGAGCGCGACCCTGGCCGTCACCGGCGTGGCCGCGATGGCGTTCGAACGGGGTCTCGAGGACGAGCAGGAGCTCATGGCGCGGGTAGCCGACCTGGTCGGCCTGGCGTACCTGGCCGAGTCCGCCGTGCTGCGTGCCGAGCGGTTGCGCGGTGAGCCGCAGGGCGGCGCCGCCGACGTGCTGGCCCGCCTCTTCGCCTTCGAGGCCGTCGACCGCGCGCGGTCGCTGGCCACCGAGGCGCTGCGCCGCGCCGGGCACGGCGGCCCGGCCGCAGTGTCCGTGGACGCCTACCTGGCCGACCATGGCCAGGACCTGATCGCCCTGCGCAGGGCGGCGGCCGAGTTGACCTACGAGGCGGACGGGTACCCGCTGGCCCGAGGCCGGCGGGCCTAGAGCGGCTTGAACCGCTCGAAGGTCTCGCCGCAACCGGCGCAGGTGCGGATCTCGCGACACAGGGTGGAGCCGAAGGCGTTGCGGAGACGGGTGTCGGGGTGATCGCACCGCGGGCAACGGACCGGGGCGTCCAGGGCGATCTCGATGAGCCCGTCGTGGCGGCCGGGCGGCGCGATCCCGAACTCGCGCAGCTTCGCGCGCACCTCGTCGGTCATGTCATCGGTGGTCCAGGGCGGGGAGAGCACGGTCTTGACGCTCACCTCGACGCCGATTACGCGCACCGCCTCGCCCACCGCGCGCTCGATCTCGCGCAGTGCAGGACAGGCCGAGAAGGTGGGGGTGATCGTCACCTCGACCAGCGGCCCGGTCGAGCCGGCGAGCAGCGTCACCGACCTGACGACCCCCAGCTCGACCACGTCGATGACGGGGATCTCGGGGTCCTTGACCGCCTTCAACGCGGTCCATACGCGTGGCAGGAGCGTGGCGGCCTCGCCCCCTATCGCCTCGGCGCGGGCTCGCGGCCGGCCGCCGCTGAGCGTCACCATGCCACCGCCTCGGGGTCCTGGCGGGCCACCTCCTGCATGGTCGCCAGCAGCTCACGGCGGTGCTCTCTCACCACGTCTCGCTCGGCAGGGGCCGGGTCGGGATCGTGCCCCGGGTCGAGCTCGGCGGCCGCCAGGGCCGTGCGTGCCCTGTCGATGACGGCGCCGGACAGCGAGGCCCAGTCCCGCAGCACGTTGGCGTCCATGAGGAGCTGATCGCCGGGTAGTGGGGCGACCAGCCCGGCATAGAGCGGCCACAGCTCCTCGAGCGCGGCCAGCGACCGCCGGCGCGACTCGTCAGTACCGAGGCCCAACCTCTTCACCCACAGTCCGGTGTGGCGCAGGTGGAACAGCTCCTCCCGACGCGCCTTGTCCGCGGCCTCGGCCAGTGGCGCATGGGCGCTGCCCGCCAGGCGCGCCAGTGCCTCGGCCTCGTAGGTATCGAACAGGAACTGCCGCAGCAGCGTGAAGGCCCAGTCGCCGCGCGGTAGCTCGACGAAGCCGCAACTGAGGAAGCCTTGCGGCGCCCGCCCGAACGCCAGGGAGTCGGGGTCGGAGCCATCGAGCTGCGAGCGCACGCCGTACCACAGCACCGCGTGCCCGATCTCGTCCTGCGCGAGGTTCGCTAGCGCGATGTCCTCCTCGAGCAGCGGTCCATGTCCCGTCCATTCGGAGTCCCGATGCCCCAGCAGCAGCTCGTCGTCAGCCATGGCCGTGAGCCGCGAGATCAGCGCGCCGGTCACCTGCTCGTTCACCCGGCCGCCCCTTCGTTTCGCTTGGCGGCGACGGTGCCGTACTGCGACTGCTGCTTGTACGTCTTGTCCTTGGCGGGCTCGAACCAGGACGCCGCTGCATCCGGGTCCGTGGCATGTACGTCGTTCGCGTCCACCACCCACCACGCCAGGCCGGGCTCAGCGCCCGCTCCGGCGAGCGCCACGGCCAGCGCTTCGCTTGGCCCGGCCGCGCGCACGTCCGTGAGGTGGTCGACGAACGTCATGGAGCGCCTGTGGCTGGCCTTGCGGAAGACGTGGTACGTGCCCTCGTTCCCGCTCGCAACGGGCGCCCGCGGCGCCTCCGCAGCCAGCTCCTCGGCCGTGCGCCCGTAGATCCTGTCGGCACGCACCACCCACATCGAGATCGCCGCTGGCCGCCGGCCGAAGACGTGGCGGGCGTTCAGGAGAGCGTGCTCGGCGTCGGCGCCGTGAACGCTGCCCACCGCCTGGTGCGGCTTGCTGGGCGCGTCCTGTTTGAACACCTCCCAGCGCATCTAGGCCTCCACCGCAGCGCGCGCGGTAGCGATCTCGTGCCTGGCGGCGTACGCCTCTAGGGCCTCCCGTACCCAGGCGCCGTCGGCGTGCGCCCGGTTGCGCGCCGCCAGCCGCTCGGTGTTGCAGGGACCGTCTCCCTTGACGACGCGCCAGAACTCGTCCCAATCGATGGGGCCGTGGACCCAGTGGCCGGTCTTGGCGTCGAAGCGCATGTCGGGGTCCGGGATCCTCAGGCCGGCCTCCTGGAGCTCGGGAACGTGCTCGTCGATGAACTCCTGCCGCACCTCGTCGTTCGTCTTCGTCTTGATGCCCCACCTCACGAGCAGTGGGGTGTTGGGTGAGTCGGAGTCGTGCGGCCCGAGCATCTGGACCGACGGCCACCACCAGCGGTCCAGCGCGTCCTGGGCCATGCGCCGTTGCGCCGGCGTGCCCTGGGCGTAGGTGATGACCATCTCCTTGCCCTGCTTGTGGTGGAACGTCTCCTCCGAGCAGATCCTGACCATGGCCCGCGAGTAGGGCCCGTACGAGCACTGCGCGAGCATGAGCTGGTTCTTGATGGCCGCGCCGTCTACGAGCCAGCCGATCATGCCGACGTCGGCCCAGGTGAGGGTGGGGTAGTTGAAGACGCTCGAGTACTTCGCCTTGCCGGTCAGCAGGGCGTCCACCAGGTCGTCCCGGCTCGCGCCCAGCGTCTCGGCGGCGTGATAGAGGTACTGGCCGTGCCCGGCCTCGTCCTGCACCTTGGCGATCAGGACGAGCTTGCGTCGCAGGCTGGGAGCCCGAGTTATCCAGGCGCCCTCCGGCAGCATCCCCACGACCTCGCTGTGCGCGTGCTGCGAGATCATCCTGATCAGCTGCCGCCGGTACTCGTCCGGCATCCAGTCGCCGGGCTCGATCTTCTCGCCGGCCGCGATGCGTGCCTCGAACCTCGCCAGCAGGTCGGCTTCGGCCGCCGGCGTCGCAGCTGGGCCATCCGTCACGGGGCTCACTCCTTCCCACCGGCCGCGGCGAGGTGCCGCGACCTGAGGCCGTCGAGCAACGTTCGTGCGTACGCTCGCGCCAACCGCTCAGGGTCCAGCGGTCCGGCGGCGTCGTACCACTGGTAGGAGAAGTTGAGGGCCGAGAGCACGATGAGCGTCGCCACTCCCGGGTCTTCGACCTGGAAGCTCCCGTCGGCGACGCCGTCCTCGACCGCGCGGCGGAACCGCTGCTGGTACTCGTCGCGCCGGGCCACCATCTCACGGCGGCGCTCCGTGGACAGGTGCACCCAGTCCTGGAAGAAGACGGCCGCGTGGTCGAGCTGCCTGAAGATGACCCTCAGGTGGGCCGTGATCAGTCTCTCGAGGCGCTCTGCGGGCGGCAGGTCGTCAGGCACCTCGTCCGCGGCGGCGGTGAAGGCGGCTGCCGCCCTGTCCACGATCGCCCACAGCAGCTCCTCTTTGCCTTCGATGTGGGCGTAGAGGCTGCTGCCCCTCAGCTCCAACGCCTGCGCCAGTTCGCGCATACCCGTGGCGTGGTAGCCGCGCGAGCCGAAGAGCTCCCCCGCCGCTTTGAGTATCTCCTCGCGTCGGCCGGGCCGCAGGGCCTCCCTGGTCATGCTCAGATGGTACACGAACGACCGTTCGTTAGTCCGATGCCGATGGTTTAGGATGGGCTACGAGTTCGGAGGACCATGGACGACACCGTCAGGTACGTCAGCGAGAGCGGCGAGCGGCTCTCGGAGCTGCCGTTCGGTGTGGACGAGTTGGTGAGCGCTTACCGTGCCATGCGCCGCGCGCGGCACTTCGATGACAGGGCCGTGACCCTCCAGCGTCAGGGCAGGCTGGGCGTCTACCCGCTGTTCCGTGGCCAGGAGGCCGCCCAGGTGGGTGCGGCGCTGGCGCTCTCCGAGGGCGACTGGCTCGTCCCCACCTACAGGGAGACCGCCGCCGCGATCACACACGGGATGCCGCTGTCCACGGCGCTCCTCTACTGGCGTGCTCATCCCGCCGGTTGGTCGTTCCCCGAGGACCTGCGCATCCTGCCGTTCTACGTTCCCATCGCCACGCAGTTGCCGCACGCCGTGGGTCTGGCGCACGCCTCCGCCTTGCGCCGCGAAGGAGCTGTCGTCCTGGCCTTCGTGGGCGACGGCGGCACGTCGGAGGGCGACGCACACGAGGCACTCAACTTCGCTGCCGTGTTCATGGCGCCGGTCGTGTTCGTCGTCCAGAACAACGGCTGGGCGATCAGCGTGCCTACCGAGAGGCAGATGCGCAACACGCGCATCGTCGACCGCGCCGTCGGCTACGGCATGCCGGGCGTCAGGGTCGACGGCAACGACCTGGTGGCGATGCTGCAGGTGATGCGGGAGGCTGTCGACAGGGCGCGGACCGGCGGGGGCCCGACGCTCGTCGAGGCCATGACCTACCGCCTAGCCCCGCACACCACCAGCGACGACCCCGGCCGGTACCGGGACGGCGCTCAGACGGAAGAGCGCGAGCGCTCCGAGCCGGTGTCGCGCCTGCGTGCGCTGCTGACGTCACAGGGGGCGTGGTCCGAGGAGGCCGAGCAGGAGCTGCTGGAGGAGCTAAAGGCGGAGTTCGACGAGGCTGTCGCTCAGGCCGACGCGGCCCCTGAGCCGACGCCGGGATCCATCGTCGAGCACGTCTACGCCTCCATGGGCCCCGATCAGTCGCGCGCGTGGGAGGCACTCGGTGGCGAGTGAGGCACCCGCCGGCGCCGTTCAGGAGAACCCTGCGGTGGCCCAGCTGACGATGGTTCAGGCCATCAACCAGGCGCTGGACCAGGCTCTGGCGTCCGACGATCGGGTCCTGGTGTTCGGCGAGGACGTCGGCGTCATGGGCGGCGTCTTCAGGGCCACGGACGGCCTTCGTGACAGGCACGGCGCGCACCGCGTGTACGACACGCCGCTCGCCGAGTCCGGCATCATGGGCTACGGCGTCGGCTTGGCGTTGGCCGGCATGCGGCCAGTGGCCGAGATCCAGTTCGCCGGTTTCCTGTACCCAGCCCTAGACCAAGTGCTCTCGCACGTGGGCCGCTACCGGCACCGGACCCGCGGGCGGTTCACCGTGCCGCTGGTCGTGCGCGCGGCGTACGGGGGAGGGGTGCACACGCCCGAGCAGCACGCCGACTCCCCCGAGGCGATCCTCGCTCAAGCACCGGGCGTCAAGGTCGTCGTTCCTGCGGGGCCCGAGCGGGCCAAGGGCCTGCTCTTGGCGGCGATCGACGACCCCGACCCCGTGTTCTTCCTCGAGGCGATCAAGCTCTACCGCTCCAGCCGCGAACCCGTTCCCGCCGAGCCGTATCGCCACGCGATCGGCAAGGCGCGCGTGGTGCGTGAGGGTGACGCCCTCACGCTGGTCTGCTACGGCGGGATGGTCGAGGTGTGCCTGAAGGCCGCGGACGTGGCGGCACGCGACGGCGTCAGCCTCGAGGTCGTCGACGTCGAGACGCTGGTGCCGTTCGACGAGGAGACCGTGCTGGGTTCGGTCAGGAAGACGGGGAGAGCTGTCGTCGTGCACGAGGCCGCCCGTACCGGAGGCTTCGGCGGCGAGATCGCCGCGCGCATCGCCGAGCACGCGTTCTACGACCTGCTGGCGCCGGTCGCCCGCGTAGCGGGTTGGGACGCACCCTACCCGCCCTTCACCTCGGTCGAGCACCACTACCGGCCGGACGCGGCGAGGGTGCTCGCAGCGGTGCGCCAGGCCCTGTTGTCCTGACGCTACCGGCGTATCCCGCTCGCCTCCCCCTGCCGCCGCCGACACGCCGCCGGCCCGTCGCTCTAGGCCGTTGCCCACCACCTGTAGTCATCAGCACGTTGCGTTCGCGCCGTCTATGCCCTTATTATTTGAGGTAACTTTGAGGTAGCCAGCTGGTGCCCAAGGGGCGGAGGTCGACCGTGAACAAGGACGTGGCGGTTAGCGAGAAGCTCGACAAGGAACGGGCCCAGGCCATCAACACCGCGGTCTCTCAGATCGAGAGGCAGTTCGGTAAGGGCGCGATCATGCGTTTGG
>JBDZWC010000062.1:0-17242 GCA_040256005.1 Deinococcaceae bacterium
GCCGCGGCGGTGAGCGAGGCTCTTCCCGCCGCCGGCGACGTCGAGCTGGCTCTCTACCTCGACCACGCGCTCCTGGACGGCCGCTTCGCGAACAACGGCTGGCTGCAGGAGCTGCCGCGACCCATCTCGAAGATCTCGTGGGACAACGCGGCGCTGGTCTCGCCGCGCCTCGCGGAGAGCCTCGGCGTCGACACCGGCGACGTGATCACCCTCACGGTCGGCGGCCGCTCCGTCGACGCTCCCGTCTTCGTGCAGCCGGGCCAGGCGGACGGGGCGATAAGCCTCGCCCTCGGCTTCGGGCGCACCGCGGCCGGCGCAGTGGGCAACGGTGTCGGCGTCGACGCGTACGCCGTGCGCACCTCGGACGCGCCCTGGTCGGCGCCGGTGCAGGTCGCTCGCGCCGGGCGGCGCTACAAGGTGGTCACGACCCAGGACCACCATGCGCTGGAGGGGACGGGCGAGGCGCGGCACATCGTGCGCGCCGGTACGCTCGCTCAGTTCCGCGAAGAGCCCGACCACCCCCACTTCGCGCACCCGCTGGCGCACCACGAAGAGGACCTGTACCCCGACTACACCTACGAGGGCTACAAGTGGGGGATGGTCATAGACCAGACGGTGTGCACGGGCTGCAACGCCTGCGTGGTCGCCTGCCAGGCCGAGAACAACGTCCCCATCGTGGGCAAGGATCAGGTCGCGGTGGGGCGCGAGATGCACTGGCTGCGCGTCGACAGCTACTACGGTGGGTCGCTCGACGACCCCACCTTCTACGCCCAGCCCATGCCATGCCAGCAGTGCGAGAAGGCCCCATGCGAGCCTGTGTGCCCCGTCGGGGCGACGGTGCACGACTCGGAAGGCCTGAACGTCATGGTCTACAACCGCTGCGTCGGCACCCGCTACTGCTCGAACAACTGCCCCTACAAGGTGAGGCGCTTCAACTACCTGCAGTTCGCCGAGCTCGACTCCGCGGCCACACCGCTGACGCTGGCCAACAACCCCGACGTCACGGTCCGCAGCCGCGGCGTCATGGAGAAGTGCACCTACTGCACGCAGCGCATCTCGAAGGCCAGGATCGAGGCCGCCAACGAGGACAGACGCATCCGCGACCTCGAGGTCGTCACGGCGTGCCAGGCCGCCTGCCCCACCGAGGCGATCGTGTTCGGCGACCTCAACCTCGAGGGCAGCGCGGTGAACCGGCTCAAGGCCTCGCCGCTCAACCACACGCTTCTCGAGGAGCTCCAGACCTTCCCGCGCACCAGCTACCTGGCGAAGGTGACGAACCCCAGCCCGAACCTGGAAGGGAACGCCTGATGGCCGTCACTACGGGCAAGCCGTTCGTGGAGACCAACCGGGTCATCGGGCCCGGGCAGACGTACGCCAAGATCGACGACTCCGTCCTCTCGCCGGTCCTCCTGGACGTGCAGCGGACGCCGCGCTGGTGGTGGATCGGCTTCGGGATCTCGCTGGCGTTCCTGGCGATGTACCTGACGTCGATCGTGCACCTCATCACGACGGGCATCGGGATCTTCGGCAACAACATCCCGGTCGCGTGGGGGATGCCGATCATCAACTTCGTGTGGTGGATCGGTATCGGTCACGCCGGGACGCTGATCTCTGCGGCCCTGCTGCTCTTCAGGCAGCCGTGGCGCACGACGATCAACCGCTTCGCCGAGGCCATGACGATCTTCGCCGTCGTCTGCGCTGGCCTCTACCCCATCCTCCACCTAGGTCGCCCCTGGGTCTTCTACTGGCTGTTGCCGTACCCCAACACGTACGGCCTCTTCCCGCAGTTCCGCAGCCCGCTCGACTGGGACCTCTTCGCGATCGGCACGTACGCGAGCGTCTCGGTCCTGTTCTGGTTCATCGGCCTGATCCCCGACATGGCCAGCCTGCGGGACCGCGCCAAGCTGCCGTTCCAGAGGCTGCTCTACGGCGTGCTGTGCCTCGGTTGGACCGGCTCGGCGAAGGAGTGGCAGCGCTACCAGCGCGCCTACCTCCTCCTGGCAGCCCTCTCCTTCCCACTGGTGCTCTCCGTGCACAGCACGATCGCCATGGACTTCGCCGTGGCCCAGGTACCGGGCTGGAACAACACGATCATGCCGCCCTACTTCGTCGCCGGGGCCGTCTTCGCCGGGTTCGCCATGGTGCTCATCCTGGCCATCCCGCTGAGACGGGCGTTCGGCCTCGAGAACCTGATCACGATGCGCCACCTGGACAACTCGGCGAAGCTGATGCTCGCCACGGGCATGATCGTGGTCTACGGGTACCTGCTCGAGATCTTCATCGCCTGGTACTCCGGCGTCGAGTTCGAGCGCTACATGATCTGGAACCGCATGTTCGGGGATCACGCCCAGTTCTTCTGGGCGCTGATCCTGTGCAACTTCGTCGCGATCCAGCCCCTGTGGCTGAGGAGCGTCAGGCAGAGCCCCATCGGCCTGTTCATCATCTCGATAATCGTCTCCGTCGGCATGTGGCTCGAGCGCTTCGTGATCATCGCCGTGTCGCTGACGAAGGACTTCCTACCGTCGTCGTGGGGCGACTACGTCAGCACGTTCTGGGACTGGGCGCTGTACCTCGGTAGCTTCGGCCTGTTCTCCACCCTCTTCTTCCTGTTCATCCGTCTCCTGCCTTCGATCGCCACGGCCGAGACCAAGGAGACGGCGTACCACTACAGCCACCACAAGATCGACCCGTACGAAGACATCAGGGCCGAGGTGTTCCAGGAGGTGAGCGCGTGAGCATGACGACGGTCGGGGAGCCCGGCCACATGACGCGCCCCCAGAGGCCACTACACGGCGTCGCAGCTCAGTTCGGCACCGTCGACGACCTCATGGCCGCCGCGGAACGGGTGCGCGACGCCGGCTACACGAGGACCGACGCGTACACGCCGTTCCCTGTCGAGGACCTGGACGAGGCCCTCGGCATGAAACCGACGCGCATCGGTTGGATCGTGCTGGCGGCGGGCGTGCTCGGGGGCTTGGGCGGCTTCTTCATGCAGTGGTGGGCCAACACCAGCTACTACCCGCTCATCATCGGCGGCAAGCCCCTCAACAGCTGGCCGAACTGGATCGTCATCATGTACGAGCTCACCATCCTGTCGGCCGCGTTCACGGCCGGCCTCGGGATGATCCTGCGCAACGGCCTGCCCCGCGCCTACCACCCCATCTTCAACACGCCCGGCTTCGAGGGCGCCAGCCGCGACAAGTTCTTCATCGCCATCGAGGCCAGGGACCCACAGTTCGACCTCAGGCGGACGACCGCGTTCCTCGAGAGCCTCGGGCCGGAGCGCGTCAGCGAGGTCGAAGCGTGAGCGCAGTTCCTCCGCGAGACGGTCGACAAGCGCCCCGGCGCACCATGCCGGCCGTGGCCCTCAGCGTCGCCCTCACCCTTCTGCTGACGGCCTGCGGACGCAACATGTTCGATCAGGCGAAGGTCGAGCCGTTCGAGAGCTCCACGTACTTCGAGGACGGGGCGGGCATGCAGGTGCCGCCGCCCAACGCGATCTCCCGCGAGCGCGGCGGCCTCGACCCGGCGTTCCTGACGGGTCAGAACGCGCAGGGCATGCTCACGGAGCTGCCCTTCGAGCTGACCGTCGAGGTCCTACAGCGGGGCAAGGACCGCTTCGACATCTACTGTTCGCCCTGTCACAACTACAACGGCGACGGCACTGGCGCGGTCGTGCGGCGCGGGTTCCCCCAGCCCCCCTCCTTCGTCGACGAGCCGCGGCTCCTGGCTGCCCCCGTCGGCTACTTCTACAACGCCATCACCAACGGCTTCGGCCGCATGTTCTCCTACGCCTCGCGCGTCGCTCCCGAGGACCGTTGGGCCATCTCCGCGTACGTCAAGGCCCTGCAGCTGTCGCAGAACGCGGACCCGTCCGACATCCCAGAGGGCGCCGAGGTAACGCTGCCGAACACGGAGGCGGCCAGATGAGCCTAGACGCCCACCAACCTGCTCACGTCCACACCGCCTTGGACGTCCCCGCCCCCGACACCGGCAGGTTCCAGACGATCGCGCTGGGGATCGGCGTGATCGCGGTCGTCGGCGGCGCCGTGCTCGGCTTCTTCGGTCAGGGCGGAGCGGCCGGCTTCTTCCAGTCGTACCTGATGGCCTACGTCTTCTGGCTGGGCATCTCGCTGGGCGCGCTGGTGATCCTCTTCACCCAACACCTGGCAGGCGGTCCGTGGGGGCCGCTCATCGCGCGGCCGCTCGAGTCGGCTGCCACGGTGATCCCCCTCATGGCGCTGCTGTTCGTGCCGGTGCTGCTGGGAGCAGGGGACCTGTATCCCTGGACGAACGCCGCCTACGTCGCCGAGCATCCCACGGTGGCGGCCAAGCAGGAGTACCTCAACATGCCCTGGTTCATCGTGCGCAGCGTCGCCTACTTCGCGGTCTGGATCGCCGCCGCGATGCTCTACCGGCGCAGTTCACTCGACCAGGACGCGGCCGCTCAGACAGCGGGCAAGATCGGCTACCGACTGCGCAGCGCGGCCGGCATGTGGTTCGTCTTCTACGTGCTGAGCATGACCTTCGCCGGCTTCGACTGGGCCATGTCGCTCACGCCGACCTGGTTCTCCGGTATCTACCCCACGATCCTGATGGCGACGCAGGCCATCACCGGCATCGCGTTCATGATCATCGTCATCACCTGGATCGCGAGCCGCAACGCGACGGTGGACGCCCTGCTCACGCCGCGGCGCCTGCAGGACCTGGGGAACTTCCTGATGGCCTTCACCATGTTCTGGGCGTACGTGCAGGTGTCGCAGCTGATCATCCAGTGGAGCAACAACGTCGTCGAGACCGCCAGCTGGTACGTGCTGAGGTTCAGCCCCGGTTGGATAGGGGTGTCGGCGTTCCTGCTGTTCTTCGGCTTCTTCGCACCCTTCTTCGTCCTGTTCTCGCGTTGGGTGAAGCGGAAGCGGAGGGCGCTCGTGGTGGTGGCCGTCTGGTCCCTGTTCATGCAGGCGCTCAACTACTTCTGGTTCCTGGCGCCGGCCTTCGGACGGGAGGGCTTCGCCTTGACCCTGTCCGACGTGCTGCTGTTCATCGGCATCGGCGGGATCTGGCTCGCGGCCTTCGCCAGGCAACTCGCCAGCCGGCAGGTCTTGCCGGCGCACGACCCGCGTCTCGTCGCCGCGGCTGCGGAGCATCATGGCTGAGGATCGCGGAACCGGGTTCGAGCCCACGCGTCAGTACCTACTGAGCGAAGGGCAGGTGCGCATCGCCTTCGTGCTGTCGGCCGTCGGCATGGCGGGCTTGTTGCTCCTCCTGCTGGTCTTGGCGATGGCCAAGCCGCAGGTGCGGCTCACGCCAGCGAACGCGACCGAGTTCCAGGCGGGCCTGGAAGCCGCGACCGGCGCGCTCGCCGGCTATGAGGTCTACGAGGACGGCCGCGCTCGCATCGACATCGACAGGGCCATGGAGCTCGTGGCCGAGCGCGGCGTTCAGGCGCCGGGCATCGTCGCCCCCGGAGCGGCCCCCAGCGCGCCCGTGGGCGGCGACGCGGCTGGCGGGGCCGACGACGACGAGCAGGCGCAAGCCTCGGTAGACGGCGCCGTGGCCTTCGCGACCTGCGCGGCGTGTCACCAGGCCAACGCCGCCGGCATCCCCGGCGCCTTCCCTCCCCTAGCGGGACACGCGGCGGAGCTCTACCAGGCGGAACGCACCTACATGCTCGACGTGGTGCTCTTCGGCCTCACCGGGCAGATCCAGGTCGACGGCGTGTCGTACAACGGTTTCATGCCTTCGCATCAGCACCTCGCCGACGAGGAGATCGCAGCGATCCTCAACCACGTCATGACCTCCTTCGGCAACGAGGACGCCGGGGTCTCTTTCGAGCCCTACACGGCCGCCGACGTCGCGGGGCAACGCGAGCTGGCGCTGACCTCTGACCAGGTACATCAACTGCGCTCGGAGCTGGGCTTGGAGTGAGGCCGCGAGTGTTCGTCGCCCGCCGGCTGCCCGAGGCCGGCCTCGCGCCGCTGCGTGAGGCCGGCCTTCACGTGGATGTGCACCACTCCGAGGAACCGATCACGAGGCAGGAACTACTGAGCCGTGCGGCAGGCGCCCACGCCCTCATCACCCTGATGTCCGAGCGTGTCGACGACGCGCTGCTGGACGCGGCCGGGCCGCAGTTGAAGGTCGTGGCCAACTTCGCCGTGGGCTACGACAACATCGACGTGCCCGCCTGCCGCCGGCGCGGTGTCGTGGCGACGAACACGCCCGGGGTACTCGACGACGCGACCGCCGACATGGCGTTCGCCCTTCTGCTGGCTGTGGCCAGGCGACTGCCTGAGGGCGAAGCTCTGGTGCGCTCTGGCGCCTGGACCGGCTGGCGGCCGGAGCAGCTCCTGGGCGCTCACGTGACCGGGGCGACCATCGGCATCGTGGGCCTGGGCCGGATCGGCCGCGCCGTCGCCAGGCGGGCGCGCGGGTTCGACATGCGGTTGCTCTACCACAACAGGCGGCCGGATCCTGCGGCCGAGCGGGAGCTGAACGCGAGGTACGAGACCATGGACGAGCTCCTGAGCCAGAGCGACTTCGTCAGCCTGCACGTGCCGCTGACGGCCGAGACCAGGCACCTGATCGGGCAGCGCGAGCTGGCGCTCATGAAGCCCACGGCCGTGCTCGTCAACACCGCGCGCGGTCCAGTCGTGGACGAGGCGGCGCTGGTCTCCGCGCTGCAGGGCGGAAGCATCGCCGGCGCGGGCCTTGACGTCTACGAGGACGAGCCGGCGGTCGACCCGGGACTGCTGGGCCTGCAGAACGTGGTCCTCGCCCCCCACCTAGGCTCAGCCACGCGCGAGACCCGCACGGCTATGGCCCGCCTGTGCTCCGAGGCTGTTCTCGCCGTGCTGGCCGGACGCGAACCGGCCAACGCGATAAGCGGCTAGTAGCCCGCGCTCGCGCAGGTCGTCCGGAACGAACGAGGGGCGGTCCCAAGGGCAAACGCGGGATCGCCCCCGCGAAACCGCGTCCGTCAGACGTCCAGCTGCGCCAGGTGCGCGTTCTCCTCGATGAACTGGCGCCGGGGCGGCACCTCGGTGCCCATCAGGGTCTCGAAGACGTCGCTGGCCTCCAGCGCGTCGTCGATCGTCACCCGCTTGAGCACGCGCGTCTCGGGGTTCATCGTGGTCTCCCAGAGCTGCTCGGGGTTCATCTCCCCGAGGCCCTTGAAGCGCTGGATCTCGTAGTTCTTGCCCTTGTTGGCCTTGAGCAGCTCCTGCAGGCCGACCTCGTCGAAGACGTAGTTCATCTCCTTCGAGCGCCCGAAGCGCACGCCGTACAGAGGCGGCTGGGCGATGTACAGGTAGCCGGCGTGGATGAGCGCCGCCATGTACCGGTAGAAGAAGGTGAGCAGCAGCGTCCTGATGTGAGAGCCGTCGTGGTCGGCGTCCGTCATGATGATGATGCGGTGGTAGCGCACCTCGTCGAGGTTGAAGTGCGCCTCGTCGCCAGTGCCTTCCATGCCGGCACCGATCGCCGCCACCATCGCGCGGATCTCGGCGTTCTTGAGGATGCGGCCCAGGTTCGCCTTCTCGACGTTGAGGATCTTGCCCCTCAGGGGCAGGATCGCCTGGAACCGACGCTCCCGACCCTGCTTGGCGGAGCCGCCAGCCGAGTCACCCTCGACGATATAGAGCTCGGACACCGACGGGTCCTGCGACTGGCAGTCGGCCAGCTTGCCCGGCAGGTCGTCGTTCTCGAGCGGGTTGGCCCTGCGCACCAGGTCGCGTGCCTTCCGGGCGGCTTCCCGCGCCCGCGCCGCCTGGCTGGCCTTCTCGACGATCGCCTTGCCGGCCCTGGGGTGCTCCTCCAGGAAGTCCGTGAGCCTCTCGTAGACGACCGAGTTCACCGCCGACTGGGCCTCGGGGTTGAGCAGCTTGACCTTGGCCTGCGACTCGAACTGCGGGTCAGGCAGCTTGACCGAGATGACCGCGTTGATGCCCTCGAGGAAGTCGTCGCCGGTGGGCGCCGGATCGCCCTTCTTGAGCAGGTTCTTGCCCTTGGCGTAGTTGTTGAGCGCCCGGGTGTACGCGGACTTGAAGCCCGTGAGGTGGGTGCCGCCGTCCCGGTTGGTGATCATGTTCGCGTACGTCAGGACCGTCTGACCGTAGCCGGCGGTGTGCACCATGCCGACCTCGACGTCGATGACCTGAGGGCCCCTGTCCGTGTCGACGGTGGCGGTGCCGGCGAGCGCGACGGCCCTGTCGTAGAGCGTCTTGCCGTCCTTGGCCAGCGCCTCGGCGTAGGCGGCGACGCCGCCCTTCTCGTGGAACACCTCGCGCTTGACCTCGGCGCCGCGCCTGTCCTCCAGGACGATCTTGACGCCGCCCGTCAGGAAGGAGAGCTCGCGCAGACGGCGCCGGACGCGGGCGTAGTCGAAGCCCTCGATGTCCTTGAATATGTCGTGGTTCGGGTGGAACGTGACGACGGAGCCGCGCTTGCCCCTGGGCTGCGGGCCCACGACGTTGAGCGGCTCCGACACGAAGCCGTTCTCGAAGGCGATGCGGAAGTGCTTGCCGTCCCGGAACACCTCGGCTTTGAAGCGCGTGGACAGCGCGTTCACCACCGACGATCCCACGCCGTGGAGACCGCCGGAGACCTTGTAGGCGCCGTTGTCGAACTTGCCGCCCGCGTGGAGCTCGGTGAAGATCACCTCGATGGCGGGTTTGCCCTCGGCCTCCATCATGTCCACCGGGATGCCGCGGCCGTTGTCGAAGACCGAGGCGGACCCGTCCTCGTTCAGGTAGACCTCGACGGTGTCGGCTTCGCCGGCCAGCGCCTCGTCTATCGAGTTGTCGATGATCTCGGTGAGGAGCTGATGGTAGCCGTCTATGCCCGTGCCGCCCTGGACGTACATCGCGGGCCGCTTGCGGACGCCCTCGAGGCCCCTGAGGACCTTGATGTCGTGTGCCGTGTAAGCGCTCAAACTGACCTCCGGGGACGGCCACGGAAGCGGCCGCCCCAAACGAGTCATTGTACCCTTCGGCGGCACCCGCGGTCAAACAGATTTCCCCGTCCAGGACGGGCCAAAAGCCAAGGTGAACGGGTCTTGGGCGTGCCGCTGACGAGCGGCGCTGGGCTGGCTAGCCCCTCACCTCTCCGGAGCCCTCGACGAGGTACTTGTACGTGACCATCTCGGCCAGGCCCATGGGCCCGCGGGCGTGGAGTTTCTGCGTGCTGATGCCTATCTCCGCGCCGAAGCCGAACTCGAAGCCGTCGTTGAACCGGGTCGAGGCGTTCACGAACACGGCGGCGGCGTCCACCTCCCGCCTGAAGCGCTCGGCGCTGGCGAGCGAACGGGTGACGATCGCTTCGCTGTGCCCGGTGCCGTGTCGCTCGATGTGCTCCAGCGCCTCGTCCAGGCTGTCAACGACCCTCACGGCCAGCTTCAGCGCCAGGAACTCGGTGTCCCAGTCCGCCTCGGTGGCTGGCGCCACCTCCGGACACAGGTCTCGGGCCCTCTCGCAGCCCACGACCTCGACGCCGGCCCGCCGCAACCGCCCGACGAGCGTGGGAAGCAGTCGGGCAGCCTCGGCCACGTGGACGAGAAGGGTCTCCATGGCGTTGCACACGCCCGGCCTCTGGACCTTGGCGTTCACCGCGATCTCCTCGGCCATCGCGTGATCAGCACCCTCGTCCACGTAGACATGGCAGTTGCCCACCCCGGTCTCGATGACCGGCACCGTGGCGTTCTCGACGACGTGGCGTATCAGGCCGGCCCCGCCGCGCGGGATCACCAGGTCGACGAGCCCGTTCGCGCGCAACAGACCCGTCACGGACTCGCGGCCCGGGTCGTCCAGCAGCTGGACGGCGTCTTCCGGCACACCTGCGCCCGGTAGGCACCGCCGCATGCTCGCGACCAACGCCCTGTTGCTGCGCAGCGCGCTCGAAGAGCCCCGGAGCACGACCGCGCTGCCCGCCTTGAGCGCCAGCGCGGCGGCGTCAACGGTGACGTTGGGGCGCGACTCGTAGACCATGCCGATGACGCCGAACGGCACGGTGACCTTCCGGACATGCGGCCCCGCCCGCAGCGTCCAACCGTCCAGCACGCGGCCGAGCGGGTCGGGCAGCTCCGCGACGAGCTCGCACGCGGCGGCGATCGCTTCCAGCCGCTGCTCGTCCAGCGCCAGGCGGTCGACCTGTGGGGCCTCCATGCCCTCTGCCCTGGCGGCCGCCACGTCGGCGGCGTTCGCGGCGAGCAACTCCGAGGCGTCACGCCTGAGACCCGCCGCGATCGACAGGAGCGCGGCATCCCGGTCGGCGGCGGCGAGGCCCCTCGAGGCCCGCCGCGCCGCCCTGAGCTGGTCATGCAAGGTGGGGGCCACGATCATCGCCGGAGTATACGAGCGTGCACCACGCCATAGACTCGGGCCATGAGCGACGAAGCGAGCCCCCGCCCCGGCGCCTACGCCGCGGTGACGGGCGCCGGCGGAGCCGTGGGCCCCCACCTGGCCGCGGCCTTGGTGGAACGGGGGTGGCAGGTCGCGCTGCTCACCCGCCCGGGCGGCGAGGAACGCGCAGCGTCCCGCGTCGCCGACCTGACAGGCGGCCGCGCGGCGCGGGCTGCCGTCGGCCTTGACCTGACCGACGAGCGGACCACCCAGGCGACGTTCGCGGGCCTGGCGGAGAAGCTGGGTCACTGCGCCATGCTCATCAACGCCGCCGGCGGCTTCGCGATGAAGCCGGCGCACGAGGCCACGGCGTCCGACCTGGAGCACATGTTGGGCCGCAACCTGGTGTCAGCGGTCAACGCCACGCGCGCAGCGCTTCCCGGCATGAGGGAGCGCGGCGCGGGCTTCGTGCTGGGGGTGTCGGCGGGCGCCGCCCGGAACCCCGCCCCCGGCCGTACCGCCTACGCCGCAGCCAAGGGCGCAGTGAGCGGCTACTTCAGGTCGCTGGCCGCCGAGCTGGCCGGCACAGGAGTGCACGCTGCCGTCATCGTCCCCATGGGAACGATCGACACCGAGCCCAACAGGGCCGCCATGCCGGGCGCCGACTTCTCGGCGTGGATCCCTGTCTCCTCGATCGTCTCGGCCGCGCTCTACCTGGCCTCCCACCCCGGCGTCAGGGAGCTCGAGGTTCACGCCGGCTGATGTCCCAGCGGTGGACACCGGCCTCCGCCAGCTAGTAAGCTGACCAACTGGTCTTGCGCGCGGCTCATAGGCGCCGCGCCGTGGAGGAACGATGAAGCTTGCAGCCGAGAAGCGTGGCAAGGGCGGTCTGGGCGAGCTCAGACGCAACGGTCGCCTACCCGCTGTCATGTACAACCGAGAGATCAACGTGCCCGTCAGCATCGAGATGCGCGCCTTCGACAAGGCGTTCCGGCAGGTCGGCAACTCCAGCCTGATCGACCTCGACATCGCTGGCGACGTGCACAGCGTGATCGTCAGGCAGGTCCAGATGGACAAGCGGCGCCGGGAGCCCATGCACGTGGACTTCTACGCCGTGAGCGCCAACGAGCCGGTCCAGGTGCCCGTGCCCGTCGAGTTCGTGGGCAGCCCGGTGGGCGTCCGTGACGGCGGCCAGCTGCACGTGCAGCGCCGTGAGGTCAGCATCTCGGTGCTGCCGCGCTTGATCCCGGCCCACATCGAGCTGGACATCAGCGGTCTGGCCATCGGCGACAGCCTCCACGTGTCCGACATCGTGGAGAAGCTGCCGCCGGAGGCCGAGATCCTCGACGAGCTCGACCTCGCCCTGGTCGCCGTCGTGCCACCGCGTGTCGCGGAAGAGGAAGAGACCGCGGAGGCCGCCGAGCCGCAGGTCGTCGGTGAACGGGACGAAGAGGGTGACGAAGGCGCCGAGGAGGCCTCCTCGGAGGACTGAAGCCGGCCTTAGGAGCCACGAGTGCACGTGATAGTGGGGCTCGGCAACCCTGGGCCCAGGTACGCAGGAACCCGGCACAACGCCGGGTTCCTCGTCGTAGAAGAGCTCGCCAGGCGCTCTGGCGCGGAGTTCCGCCGCGTCGGGCGGGGCGACGCCGCACGCGAAGAAGCGCGGGCGAAGCTGGGCGCAGGTGGGCCAGGCTCGGACGCGCTGCTCGTCAAACCTCAGGCCTACATGAACCTGTCAGGGGCCGCGGTGCAGGCCGTGCTCGCCAGGTACCGCGCCGTCCCGGGTGACCTGCTGGTCGTGCACGACGACGTCGATCTGCCGCTGGGCCGGCTGCGCTTCAAGCAGGCAGGCGGCGCGGGCGGCCAGAAGGGCGTGAGGCACGTCATCCACCGGATAGGCCCCGAGTTCCTCAGGCTCAAGATCGGCGTGTCGCGGCCGCCGGAAGGCTGGGCCACCGACGCCTGGGTTCTGTCGCGCTTCGGACCGGACGAGCGCGACCTGGTGAGCCGGGTCGTCGCCGCGGCCGCGGACGCCCTCGAGGCGCTGCCGGCGGAAGGCCTGGAAGCTGTCATGAACCGCGTCAACGGCCTGGACCTGGCGGCGATCGACTGAGGCCGAGGCGCCTGGGTCCCGCCTCGCTCAGCACGGGCGTCCACGCCTGTCCCAGCCGGGTCAGACGGTTCCTACGAGCTCCGCTCGGGCTCCTGGCCTACCGGCCAGGAGCCGGAAGGGCTCAGTTGACCATCTTGGTGCGTCGCGCCTCGAAGTCCTGCAGCACGTAGCGCCCGATCGTGTGGGGCGTCGTGAAGTACGCCTTGCCACGTGTCATGGCCGATACCCGCCTCACGAACGCGATGAGCTCCGGGTCGCGCGCCAGCATGAAGGTGTTCACCTGGATGCCGTGACGCCGACAGTTGCCTACCTCGCGTAGCGTCTCCCCCAGCACTAGCGGGTCCAGCCCGTAGGCGTTGCGGTAGACCCGGCCGTCCGGCAGCGTGATCGCGGAGGGCTTGCCGTCCGTGATCATGATGATCTGCTTCATGTCCTTGTTCTCGCGTTTCAGGATCTTCTGGGCGAGACGCAGGCCCTCGGCCGTGTTCGTGTGGTACGGGCCCACCTGGGCACCCGCCAGCTGGGCGAGCGGGATCTCCTCGGCCGAGTTGTGGAACAGCACGTACCTGATCGAGTCACCGCGGTACTGCGTACGGATGAGGTGAGCCAGCGCCAGGGCGACCCGTTTCGCCGGGGTGAAGCGGTCCTCGCCGTAGAGGATCATCGAGTGGCTGCAGTCCAGCATGACCACGGTGGCAGCCGAGGAGCGGTACTCGGACTGCATGGCGTACAGGTCGTCCTCCTCCAGCTCGAGGCTGCCCAGCCCGTGACGGGACGCGCGCTTCAGGGTCTCGGCGACGTCGAGGTTGAGGCTATCGCCGAACTCGTAGCGCTTGGGCTCTCCCACCGCTTCTACGCCGGCGGCCGTGAACCTGGTGTCGTGGCTACCGACGCTCGACCGCCCCGCGGCCCCCAGCAGGTCACGCAGCGTGCGGTAGCCCAGGAAGTCGATCGCCTTGTCGGTCAGTTGGAACTGGGTCTGCCCCGAGGCGTCACCGGCGTAGCCCTGCCCCGCCTCCTGGGCCTCGCTGGGATCCTGGCCCACGGGCCGGATGTAGCCGTCGTCCGACAGGCGCTGGGCCAGGCGCTTCACGGCACGGCCGAGCTCCGAGTCCATCCAGTCCTCGGCGTCCATGGCCTGCCTGATCATCTCCTCGGTCACCAGGTCGTTGTCCAGCAGCGACTCCGCGATGGCCTCGTAGAGGTCTTCCATGCTCGGACGCCAGTCCGGGTCGGGGTCGAACGGGTCACGGTCGAAGCCCGACTGCAGCAGCCGGTCCTCGAGCATGCGCATGAGGTCCGAGGTCTCCAGGTCCTCGAGCGTGGCCTCGTAGCGGGAGTAGCGGACCGTGGGCACGTGCTAGTTCCAGCGTGCGCGTGGCGCCTGCGCAGCGGCTTCCAGGTCAGGGGCGCTGTAGCCGCGTTCCTCGCTGCGCGAGATCAGCTTGCGGGCGTGCAGACCCTCCAGGACGAACTCGGCCGCCGCAGCGACCTCGTCCGCGACCTGGCTCGCGGCGACCGCGCGCGCCGCGTCCAGCAGGCCTGGCACCTCTCCGAGCACACCCGTGAGGTCCCCGCTCCTGACGTCCTCGGGGATGCGCAGTTGGTTCTCGGCCTCGAAGTGGGCAACGACCTCGTCGGTGGGAACGCTGGCAGCGCGACGCCCGAAGACCTGACCTATGGCACGCCTGACGATGTCGCGGGCGACGGCCTCGGCCCCCTTGAGCTCGCCCTCGTACTCGAGCTCGAGCTTGCCGGTCACGGCCGGCAAGGCGGCGTAGAGGTCCGCGATGCGGGCGATGGGGCGGTCCTCGCCCAGTAGGAGGGCCCGGCGCTCGGCGTTGGAGGCCACGTTCTCCATCAGCGTGATGGGCAAGCGCTGCGACACGCCGGAGTGCTTGTCGACCCTCGCGTCGTCACGGGCTTGGAACGCGACCTCTTCTATCGCCTCGGCCACGAACGCGGGCACGTGGACGCCTTCCGCACCGGCGACCTGGCCGTCACGGGCGAGCCAAGCCTCCTGGCTGGTGATCGCCATGCCCTCCTCGACGGTGCGGGGGTAGTGCGTGCGGATCTCGCTGCCGATGCGGTCCTTGAGGGGCGTGATGATCTTGCCGCGGGCCGTGTAGTCCTCCGGGTTGGCGCTGAAGACCAAGAGGACGTCGAGCGGCAGGCGCACGGGGTAGCCCTTGATCTGGACGTCGCCCTCCTGCATGACGTTGAAGAGCGCCACCTGCACCTTCCCCGCCAGGTCTGGCAGCTCGTTCATGGCGAACACGCCGCGGTTCGCGCGCGGCAGGAGCCCGTAGTGGACCGCGCGCTCGTCCCCGAGGGAGGTGCCCAGCTTGGCGGCCTTGATGGGGTCGATGTCGCCTATGATGTCTGCGACCGTGGAGTCCGGCGTGGCCAGCTTCTCGAGGTACCTGGCCTCACGCTGCAGCCATGCCACAGGCGTGGCGTCACCGCACTCCGCGACGATGGCCTTGCCCTCGCGCGTCACAGGGGCGAACGGGTCGTCGTGGAGCTCCGTCCCGGCGATGTAGGGGATCTCTTCGTCCAGCAGGTTGACGAGCGCCCTCAGGATGCGCGTCTTCGCCTGGCCGCGCAGGCCGAGGAGGATGAAGTTGTGGCGGCTGAGGATGGCGTTCACTACCGCCGGTGTGACGGTCTCCTCGTACCCGAGAACGCCCGGGAACAGCTCCTCACCGCTCCTGAGCTTCGCGATGAGGTTGGACCGGAGCTCGTCCTTGACGGTGCGACCGGCCAGCCGCTCCCAACGGGTACCCTTCAGGTCCTTGAGCACCGTGGAGCGCGCTCCGCTGCTGCGCGGAGGGATAGCTGTTGGCTCGTTCATGGCGCGATGCTAGCACCGGCCTCTGGGACGACCGTGAACAGGATGGGCGCGTGCCCAGCGGGGTAGGCAGCGTGCCACGGTCGCACACAACGGGCAGGAAAGAAAGGACCCTGCGTGGGGGGCGCAGGGTCAAAGAGGAGATGGTGGAGGGGCTTGCCCTCCGCAGGCGCTGGGGTGAGCGCCCATCTCGGTCCCGGGGGTGGGGACCACACGGATTCTACTACATGGAGGGCAGTACTATCGTCTCCGATGAGAGCCTCGAACCGTGAACCCGCCGCCCGCAGCCACGTAGCGGACCGCGGCGCAGGTCGTCCGCGCTGATGACGGTCGAGCGCGCCGAGCTTATCAGCGTGGGCACCGAGCTCCTGCTCGGCGAGATCGTAGACACCAACAGCGCCTACCTCGCCACGTACCTGGCGGGGCGCGGCGTGGACGTGCTCTGGTCCTCGCGGGTGGGCGACAACCTGGATCGGATAAGGCACCTGCTGGAGACCGGGCTCTCGCGCAGCGACCTGGTCGTGCTGGGCGGTGGGCTGGGGCCCACGGAGGACGACCTCACCCGCGACGCCGTCGCCGCCGTCGTGGGCGAGGAGCAGACCGTCGACCCCGAGCTGGAGCGCTGGCTGCGCGCGCACTTCGCCTCGGGCGCCGGACCCATGCCGGAACGCAACCTCCAGCAGGCGCGCGTCATCCCCTCTGCCGAGGTCCTGGCCAACCCCATCGGCACGGCGCCCGGCTGGCTCGTCCGCACGCGCTGGCAGAGCGCGGACCGGGTGATCGTCACCCTCCCGGGACCGCCGCGCGAGCTGAAGCGCATGTGGGAGGAACAGGCGGTGCCACGCCTGCGGTTCCCCACCAGCCAGATCTTCACGCGGACGTACAAGACCCACGGGGTAGGCGAGTCGGCGGTCGCAGACCGACTCGGCGAGCTCACCAGCGGCGCCAACCCCAGCGTCGCCACGTACGCCAAGCGCGACGGCGTACACGTCCGGGTCGCTGCGAAGGGACCGTCCCCGGAGGCCGCGCGGGAGCTGGCCTCGGGGACCATGCGCGCCGTCGAAGCGGCGCTCGGGGCTGCCGTGTGGGGTGAGGACGACGACGAGATGGCGGCGCTTGTGGTGCGCCGGCTCACACAGCGCGGCCTCACGCTGGCGGTCGCGGAGGGAGCGAGCGGCGGCCTCCTGACCGATCTGCTCGAGGAGGCCAAGGAGGGTCTCGCACCCGGCGGGCTGTTCGACTCGGTCGAACACGGCTCTGCCGCCCAGGACGCCGCTCCCGGTAGCCGGGGCGAAGGCGTGTCGGAGCTCGACCCGGCTCGGGCGCTCGCAGGGAGCGTGATAGCATGGCGACTGGAAACCATGCGAACGCTCCTACCCGCCCTGGACCTGCTCAGACGCCTCCCCGCCGGGGTTCAAGCCGGCGCGGCCGAGGTCGTCGCGGCTGTCGCCATGGCGGTCAGGACCATGTTCGCCGCGGACGTCGGGCTCGCCATCGGCTACCCGTACGCGGCCCCGGCCGCGGCGGGCGCCGGCGGTTCCGGCGTCCTGTCACGACCCAGCGAGGACGAGAACGAAACGGGCACGGCCGGGCGCAAGGGCGCCAGGCCCCAGTTACGCCTAGAGATCGCGTTAGCCGTAGGCGACGACGTCACCACACGAACCCTCACCCTCCCACCACTCGGGCGGGCATGGGCGCGCGAACGGTCAGCCTTCTCCGGTCTCCACCTCCTCCTGCGGTCGGCACTGCGCTGACCTGACGGCTACCGCGCGAGCGGTCGCCAACGTCCGGTCGGCGCGTCGGGACCGGCTCGCCCCGTAGTACCGGGCGGCCCCGACCGGACGGAGGGCTGTGCCGCCATGAACGAGGACCGAAAGAGGGCACTCGATACCGCGGTCTCTCAGATCGAGAGGCAGTTCGGTAAGGGCGCGATCATGCGTTTGG
>JBDZWC010000172.1:0-4223 GCA_040256005.1 Deinococcaceae bacterium
TGCGCTCCTACTACAGGTGGGCGTCGCGCGCGGCGTCCTCGCCCCGTCGCTCGTGGTCTCCTACGCACATACGGATGCTGTCGTGGAGCTCACGCTGGCAGCGTTCGATGGCGCGCTGGCCGTCTACCGGCAGGCGCTGGAGAACGGAGTCGATGGGTACCTTCATGGCAGGCCCGTGCAGCCCGTGTTCCGAAGGTTCGCCGGCGCCGTCTAGACCCGCGGCCGTGTCAGGTGTTGCGGCTGGCCGTCCTTTTCGGCGTCGCGGTGCCCTCTCGTACCGGCACGCCACCAGCTCCGGTGTGACAGTACCGAGAGAGGACGGATTTGCGATTGCTAGCATCATCCCACGTGGAGAGTGCGGGTCCTCCGACCACCTCCTGGATACACAGTCTGACCTCGCTTTGCCTACCAGGTAACCGAGTAGGCAGAACGTCAGGTGATCTCTATCCGTAGGGTCTTCACACTGGGGCGCCGTTTCAGCAGGATGAACTGGGCGCTCGCCGATCAGTCGGTAGTGAGTATCACAGGCTTCGTCACCACCTACCTTATGGCGCTTTCCATGCCGGTCTCGGACTTCGGCATTTACACGCTCCTCTTCACCGCTCTTATGGCCTCCGTGGGGCTACAGAACGCCCTCGTCACGCAACCGCACAACATCTTGGGAGCGAAGCTCGCAGAGGACGCGTACGTGTCCTTCACGAGCGCCCTAGCGTTGCTACAGGTTGTGCTATCGCTTGGCATAGGAGCGTGCATCGCGATAGCAGGCATCACGATGTCTGTCGTTGGTCTGCCCTCGGCAGGCGGGGTGGTCTTGCTCGGTGTCGTCGCCGTGCCATGGACCATGCAGGAGTTCGTTCGTCGCACTTTCTATACCCACAGCGAGTCGCGCGGTGCCTTCCTGAACGATGCTGTGGCTTACGGGCTTCAGCTGCTTGGCATCGCCATGCTCATGCGTAGCGGAGCTCTGACACTTGAAAGCGCCCTCGTTGTGATGGGCGGGTCCTCGCTACTCGCGACAATTCTTGGACTGTGGCAGATGAGAGGATCTTTGGCGCGCGAGCCGGGCTCTTACAACTCGGCAGCTCTGTTGATGGCGTGGCGTCGGAGCTGGGTGTTCAGCCGGTGGTTGACGGCCCGTGCAGTGGCTGTGTGGATCCGCGCCCACGGGCACACCTGGATCCTTGCCGGGCTCCTTGGGCCTGCGGCCGTCGGCGTTTTCCGTGCGGTAGAGAACATAGCCAACGTACTCAACCCAGTGTCGATGGCCGTGCAGTCATATGTTCCTGCCAGAGCCAGCACGGTGTTCGCCAGGAACGGCCCAACGGGACTCAAGGCCTGGATGAAGCGCAACTCCCTGATCGCGGGATCGATATACGCGTTGATCGTGCTGGTAGTGATCGTCGCCGCCGAGCCTCTACTAGAGCTCTTCTACGGCGGACGGTTCTCCGAGGTGAGCCCATACCTCGAATGGGTCCTGGCCTTCAGTGCGCTCGAGAAGCTTTTAGCGAAGTTCAGTTCGTTCCCGACCAGCGTGTTGCTCGTGCTTGAGCAGACCAGAGAGATCTTTCTGGTCGACCTGGTTTCTGTCGCGACGCTCATCGCCGCCGGTCTCACTTTGATAACAGCGTTTGGGCTGATCGGCACGCCCCTCGCCAAGTTCATAGCTGCTTCGCTCACGTTAGCCTTACTGCTCTGGAGGGCGAAGATCCTGATAGATAGGCCCGCCGCGGCTGATACGAGCGGAGCCGATGTGACGGTGACGCCGCCGATCGTTCCATAACTCCACACAATTGGCTTAACGTGCAACGCTCTAAGTCCCGCACATGAGGAAACGATCCGGCGTCAACAGCAAGCGCGGCATGGTGGTCAGCGTCTACGGGGTCGACGGAAGCGGCAAGAGTTCCGTCATAGAAGGGTTGTCGCGGTCTCTGGGAGCTGAATTCCAGGGCGTGGAGAGGTGGCATCTCCTGCAGTACCAACGCCCGGAGGTTCAGCAGGTACCGCTACCGAACCCACACGGTCGCCCCCCGCGACCCCTTCTTCAGAGCGCCGCGAAGGTCGGTTGGTACCTCGCTCTCGCGTGGTTGTTCAGAACGCCGGCTATAAGGCGGGCGGTCGGACGGGGGCGTCTGGTGTTGATTGACCGCGACCTGGCTGACGTATCACTCGACCCGGTCCGCTATCGGATGGGTGGCCCTGCCTTGTTCACGCGAATGATCGCGGTGGCGAGTCCCCGTCCCGATGTCGCGATCGTGCTATGCGCAGACCCAGCCACTATCGCGTCTCGGAGCCAGGAACTCGATTACCGGGAGCTTGTAGACCTTACCAGCGTGTACCGCGAGTTCGCGACACGTCATACTTGGACCCAGCCCGTGGATGCTTCTGAACCGTTGAACCAGGTGATAGCGTCCGCATCCCGCTCGGTAGCTCATCGTTATCGACAGCTGATGACCCGAAACCGGTGAGCTGAAAGCATGCGTTCCGATGATGATGCGGCTGAGTTCGCCCGCCGCTTGATCGGCGGCCGAAGCTCACTTGTCGGTTGGAACGGCCGGGTTCGCGCTGTCGTGCCTCTCGGTAGGCCAGTAGAACGGCTGAGGGGGGCGCTGTTCATCCCGGCGTTCCGCTGGTCAGCACGCACGGCCCGCCTAGTACGAGGAGTTCAGCTCGCGATCCTGCCTTCCGAGGCTGCTGACTACGGGACGTCCTTGGTGCTGGAGGCGTTCGGCCCCATCCTTGATGGGCTCATCCCGAGTACGGCAACAATAGGAACGCCTCTCAGCAAGCGAGCCGTGGTTGTACGCCTCGTCGACGAGGAGCGCAGAGCGGTCGCAGTATGCAAGGTGGCAGTGAACGAAACGTCCGATGAGGCCATCGAACGAGAGCGTAGAGCGCTGTCGGCCCTTCGCCATACCGGCTGGGCACCCAAGTTGATCGGGGCCAGCAGGGTCGATGGTCATCTGGCGATAGTGACCGAGTTCGTGCACGGCGGGCCCGGAAGCACGGGGCGATCGGCGTTGAACGAAGCCCTTGGTTGCATGCCCACTGCCACTGACGACGCCACCAGCTGGATGGCGGCCGAGCACCCGTGGGTGACCCGAGTGTGCGCATATGCCGACCTGCCATTGACGAGGATTGCCGACGATCTCCCGGGAGAGTGGCCCGAAGTCTGGAGCCATGGTGACTTCGCGCCGTGGAACTTGATTCGAAGCCGCCATCGAGGTCCGGTAGCGATCGACTGGGAAGAAGCGGCGCCTGACGGCTTCCTAGGGGCTGACCTAGCCCATTTCGCGATGGCTACATCTCACCTTATCTGGAAAGCGGCTCCCCACAGGTCGATCGCATCAGCCAGACGGGCCCTACATGAGCATCTCGGGTTCGATGCGCGCGCCTCTTCAGCCGTGGTCCGATTGGCCGCCGCCGCAGCAGCATGGCGGGAGGCCAAAAATGGAGCCGACCCGAGCCGCGCCCGGTTCTGGAAGGAGGTCGTAGCCAACACTGCACAAGAATGAGTACGACCGAAAGCTAGACGGAGAGGATCGTTCGCACTTGGGAGAGCCACGATCGCGCGACCGCGTCCCACGTCAAGTGCGCCTGAAGGACACCGCGTCCGCGTCCAGCCTTCTCCTTGCCCTCGTCGCTGAGTACCCGCCGCAGCCCCTCTGCCAAGCCCTCCGGGCTCGCCTCTACCATCACGGCCGCGTCGTGGCCGTCGAGCCACCTACCGAACGGATAAGGCGTGACGAGCGTCGGAACGCCCGCTGCGACAGCCTCGGCAGCTGAGTTTCCGAATCCTTCCCAGCGCGAGGGATAAGTGAACGCGGCGGCGGCGCCTATGAGTTTCCACTTGTCCTGGCCATAGACGGCATCACCGATGATGACGTGTTCAGCGAGGTCGAGATCGCGGACAAGCTGAACGACCCGCTCCTTGCCCCCGGCCCAATCGGGTCCGTGCAGCCGGACCTGTGGACGGTCTTGGCGTGGCAACAGGCGCAGCGCCTGTAGGAGAGTATCGAGCCCTTTATGTTCCGGATCGAATCTGCCGATCCACAGTACGTACCCACCGGAGCCGCCGTCCCAGGAGGCGTCGTCCGGGATCGCGATACCGTTCGGAGCCTGGACGACAGGACCTTGGTAACCGATGGCACGAAGCTGGTCGACCTCAGCGTCGAAGAACACGTGAATCGCGGCTGCACCGCGTACGAGGACGCGCTCCAGCAGCC
>JBDZWC010000063.1:0-17086 GCA_040256005.1 Deinococcaceae bacterium
AGCTCGAAGTGGCCGCGAGTGTGAGCGCTGCGCATGACGTGCATGTCCAGGTCGAGTGCATCCTCGATGGCCGGTGGCAACGCCAGCACCGCCTCGCGGTCACCCTTCAGCAGCGCCATCGCGATGTCCGACCGGCGCCTGCCCTCACCGAACGACACGCGCACGCCCTTGGGCAGCGCCTGCTTGAGGACCTGCGCCTGTACCTGCAGGGCCCGCCTCTCGGGGGGCAGGCTCCCTCGTAGCTCGCCTGCGCCGTGGTCCATCAGTACGCCTTCGCGAAGAGTACCTTGCGGGCGTAGCCGCTCGGCTTGCCTGTGTGCACGCAGGCGGTGCCCTCGGCGCTGGGGCCCTCGAAGGGGATGCAGCGGACGGTGGCCTTGGTGAGCTCCTGTATCTGCCTCTCGCTCTCCGGTTCCCCGCAGTGCGTCGCGTAGACGAACCCGTGCTCCACCATCTCCTTGAGCTCATCGAACGTCTCGGCATGGAACGTGTGAGCGGCCATGAACTCCTCGGCGCGGCCGAAGAGGGCGTCGTGGAAGGCGGTCAGGCGCTGCGGCATGCCGCCGGCCACCTCCGCGATCCGGACTTGCTCCTTGTCGCCTGTCAGGCGGTCGGCCAGCGTGACGACGCCGGCCTCCAGGTCGCGCGGGCCCAGCTCGATGCGGAAGGGCACGCCCTTCTGTTCCCACTCGTTGAACTTGCGCCCGGCGCTCAGGCCCTCGCGATCGTCGACCTTGACGCGCACGCCCAGCCGACGGAGCTCATCAGCGACGCCCTGCATCGCGCCGGTGACGCCGCGCTTGGCGGCCTCGTCGTCCGCGCGGAAGATGGGCAGGAGGACCACCTGGTGCGGCGCGATCCGAGGCGGCATGACGAGGCCCTTGTCGTCGCCGTGAGCCATGATCAGCGCGCCGATGAAGCGGGTGGAGAAGCCCCATGAAGTGGTGTTCGCGTAGGCCTGCTGGTTGTTCTCGTCGTTGAAGGTGATGTCGAACGCCCGGGCGAAGTTCTCGCCCATGAAGTGGCTGGTGCCGGCCTGCAGCGCCTTGCCGTCGCGCATCATCGCCTCGATGGTCAAGGTCACCTGGGCGCCGGCGAAGCGCTCACCCTCCGTCTTCTCGCCGACGACAACGGGCAGCGCGCCGAAGTCGCGAGCGAAGCGGGCGTAGACCTGGATCATCTGCCTGGTCTCGGCCATCGCCTCGTCCGGCGTGGCATGTGCCGTGTGGCCCTCCTGCCAGAGGAACTCGGTGGTGCGCAGGAACGGGCGAGTGCGCAGCTCCCAGCGCAGCACGCTGCACCACTGGTTGTAGAGCAAAGGCAGGTCGCGGTAGCTGTTGACCCACTTGCTGTACAGCTCGCCGAACAGCGTCTCCGACGTCGGCCGGATGGCGTAGGGCTCCTCCAGCTCCTTGCCGCCGGCGTGCGTCACCACCGCCAGCTCTGGCGCGAAGCCCTCGACGTGCTCGGCTTCCCGCTCGAAGTAGGACATGGGGATGAGCATCGGGAAGTAGAGGTTCTCGTGCCCCGTCTCCTTGAACATGGCGTCCAGGTCGCGCTGGATGTTCTCCCACAGCGCGTAGCCGTACGGCCTGAGCACGAAACTGCCGCGCACCGGGCTCTGGTCGACGAGCTCGGCACGGTAGACGATGTCGTTGTACCAGCCGGAGAAATCGTCGTCCTGGCGTGGCAGCGCGGGCGTCTTCGACATGGCTCGTAACGATACCAGCAGGAAGGGCGTTCCCCGCGTGCATCCGTCCTGTCGCCGGGCCCCGTCCGGCCTGCGGCGGCACGGCCACCGAGCGAGCGTCGGTCTACGCGCTCACGTGACGAGCACGGGCAGCCGGGTGTGGGTCACCACGCGGTCCACGAGCGAACCGGTCAGCTCCTCCAGCCAGCGGTTGTACTTGTAGCTGCCCATGAGGATCAGGTCGGCACCCACCCGCTCGGACACCTCCAGGATCGCCGCGTCGACGGCGCCCCTCTCGGCATGGAGGTCGGCCTCCACACCGAACTGCCCGAGGTACGCCCCGGCGCGCTCCAGCAGCGGCTCGGCGGGGCGGCCCAGCTCGGCGACGCTGACCACGACGGGCCTGGAGCCGAGCGTGACGGCGAGGTAGGCGGCGGCGAACAGCGCCAGGTCGGCTCGAGCGCGGCCGTCGTAGGCGACCAGGGGGCGCTGGTACCCGACGGGCGCGTCCCGCACCACCAGTAACGGGCGGGGGCAGCGGCGCAGCAGTGACCGGAGCCACCCTTCCATCCTCTCGCCGGGCTCAGGCCCCGCCACGACGACGAGGTTCACGTATGCCGCCCTGGCCAGTATCGCCTGGATGGGCTCGCGCTCGACGACGGCCAACTGCGCCTCCACGCCCGCGGCCTGAGCGCGCCTGGCGAACTCCTCGCGCTCCCGTGCGGCGGCCTCTCCCGAGGCCGGCAGGCCCAGCCGCAGGGCGAGCAGGTTGGCGTTCTCCACGGCGGCCACCTCGAGCGCGGCGGTCAGTGTCCGCTCCGGCTGGGCGCCCGACATGACCACGAGCACCCCGTCTATCAGGTTCTCGACCGCTCGCTTCTGGGCCTCGTCACCCCCGATGGACTGCATGAGGCGCCGCTCCTGCTCCTCGAGCCCGAAAGCGGGGCTCAAGCCCACGGCCAGTTGCGGGCCCTCCAGGCTCCAGCCGAGCTCGCGTTCCAACCTGCCACGGTGCTCGGAGAGGAAGAGGTAGAGGTCGGTCACGGTCCGGTTCGGGAACCGCGCCAGCAGACCGTGCTCCTCGATCTCCCTGGCCACGGGTAGGTAGACGGTGTCGTACCAGTGCGCCACCGCCTCCTCCCAGCCCACGGGGCGGTCCTCGTCGATACCCATGTAGTACTGGTGCACCCGGATGTGCTCGAGCAGCGAGACGTACCTGAGCGACGCGGTCAGGCGCAGGTCGGCCTCCGGCCTCAACCGGTCGATGCCGGTCTCTTCCAGGAACGAGGCGTAATCGCCGGCCAGGGTCAGCTCGTCGGGACCGACGTCCGGCCCCAACGGGACGCGCGTATGCACCGGCGTGACGTAGGCGTTGATGGTCTTGGCGCCCAGCTGCCGCGCCACGGACACCCTGTGGTTGC
Source organism: Deinococcaceae bacterium (assembly GCA_040256005.1). GTDB lineage: Bacteria > Deinococcota > Deinococci > Deinococcales > Trueperaceae > DASRWD01. Next base: position 3,112 of record JBDZWC010000063.1, read on the forward strand.
CGTCCTTGACGAAGTAGGCGTCGCCCACGCGGTAGAGCTCCACCGGCGGCACGCCCTCGAGCCCCGTCATGGCCATGCGCACCCCGACCCAGCGGCCCTTGTCCTCGTCGAACAGGGGCAGGAACTCGCGAGTGAAGTCCTGGTAGCGCCCCACCGAGCCGACGATGGCGTCCAGTGGCACGTCCTGAAGCGTGACCTCGTGCCCCTCCACCGCACGCAGCCGGCGCCTCACCTCCTCGTACGGCAGGAGCCGGTCCGAGTCGGTGCCCAGCAGGCGGGCGAACACCGATCGCAACGCCGCCCGTCGTCGGGCGCGCTGGAAGTCCATCCCGGCCGAGACGCGTGTGGCACCACCTTCGGGCATACCGGGCATTCTGCCACCCCGGTCCCGGCAGGGTCGTCCGGCCCGGGAGACGAGGCACCGCTGCCATGTCGGCCCTGGACCAGCGCCCCCGTCGGGCAGGGGTTAGCTTGCCCTCACGAGCCCGGCCCTGAGGCCGGCGCTCCTGGAGGACGATGAAGGTAGAGATCTTCTCCGATATCGCCTGCCCCTGGTGCTACATCGGCAAGACGCGCTTCGAGCGGGCCCTCTCGAACTACGAACACGCCGACGCCGTCGAGGTGGTATGGCGCTCGTTCCAGCTCGATCCCCACGCCCCGACGCGTGACCCGGGAACGAGCGTGGATCACCTGGCGCACAAGTACGGGGTCTCCAGGGAGCGAGCCCTGGCGATGATGGACACCGCGACGCGGGTAGCGGCCGAGGAGGGTCTCGAGTTCCACCTGGCCAGGGCGCTCACGGCGAACACCTTCGACGCTCACCGGGTCGCCCACATCGCGGCCGCGCGCGGCAAGGCACGTGAGGTCATCGCGCGGCTCATGCGGGCGTACCAGTCGGAGGGCGCCAACGTGGCCGACCGCGGCACGCTCGTCGCTCTGGCCGCCGAGGCGGGCCTCGACGAGACCGAGGTGCGTGAGGCCCTGGCGTCCGGCGCGTACGCCGACGCGGTCGAGGCCGACCTCGACAGGGCCGCTGCCTACGGCGTCACGGGCGTACCCTTCTTCGTGTTCGACGAGACGCATGGGGCGTCGGGGGCGCAGCCGGCCGAGTTCTTCCTGGCCGCCCTGAGGCAGCTGGGACCGCAGGTCGACCAGATCGACTCCCCCGGCGAAAGCGAGCCGAGCGAACACGGGGACGAAGGGCGTGGGGCCGCCACCGGCTGAAGCGGTCGACGGAACCGTGGTTTCGCTGCTGCTATACTCTCGCGAGATGGCGCGCCGCATGATGCATCAGGGCCCTGTGTCGGGCTGAGCAGAGGCTCAGCACCCGCCGGGGCGCCGTGCATACAGCCGGCGCCCTTGTCGTTTGCCTAGGGACCAACCTGCATCAGACGAGTAGACGGCGCCTGGAGGAGCCAGCCGATGAGCGATGGCACGCCCCGGAACCGCATCGTGCTCGATGAGCCGGAGGAGACCGTAGAGCCCGGTCCGCCCGTCGATCGGGGCCAGGAACCGCAGACCAGGGCGGAGCCGGCGCCCGAGCCGCAGCTCCAGGACAGAGACGCGTACTACGCGACGACGCCGATCTTCTACGTCAACGCCGAGCCTCATCTGGGTCACGCGTACACGACCTTGTTGGTGGACGTCGTCACGCGCTTCCACCGCCTCAAGGGCGACGACACGTTCTTCCTGACGGGCACCGACGAGCACGGCGAGAAGGTCCAGAAGGCCGCGGCCGCGGCGGGCAAGACGCCGGAGGAGTACGTCGACGACGTCTCCTCGCAGTTCCGCAACACGTGGGACCGGATGGGCGTGCGTTACGACGGCTTCATCCGCACCACCGACGCTCACCACAAGGAAGTGGTGCTGGAGGTACTGCAGAAGGTCTACGACGCCGGCGACATCGTCTTCGGCGAGTACTCGGGCCTCTACTGCGTGAGGTGCGAACGGTACTACACGGAGAAGGAGCTCGTGGACGGCAAGTGCCCTCAACACGAGATCGAGCCCGAGTACCGCACTGAGGCGAACTACTTCTTCACGATGGAGAAGTACCGGGAATGGTGGCGCGAGACCCTCACAGCGAACCCCGACCTGATCCGGCCCGAGCGCTACCGCAACGAGGTCTTGGCCATGCTGCGGGAGCCCATCGGCGATCTCTCGATCAGCCGCCCCAGGGACCGCGTGCCGTGGGGCATACCCCTGCCCTGGGACGACGGGCACGTCGCGTACGTGTGGTTCGACGCGCTCATCAACTACTACTCGGCGCTGGTAGCCCGCGGGACCGTCGAGCGCTACTGGCCGCACGTGAACCACTTCATCGGCAAGGACATCCTCAAGCCGCACGGGCTCTTCTGGCCGATCATGCTGAAGGCCGCCGGCATCCCGCTCTACCAGCATCTCAACGTCCACGGGTACTGGTTGGTGGACGAGCGGAAGATGAGCAAGTCGCTCGGCAACGTGATCAGGCCGCTCGACATGGTGAGGCGCTACGGCAACGACGCCTTCCGCTACTTCCTGTTGCGGGACATGACGTTCGGGCTCGACGCCAGCTTCTCCGAGACCGCCATAGCCGAGCGCGTGAACTCGGACCTGGCCAACGACCTGGGCAACCTCCTCAACCGCACCCTGGGCATGCTGCAGCGCTACCGGGACGGCGTGGTGCCGGCCGCGGGAGCGATGGAGCCCGAGGACGTGGAGCTGAGGAAGGCGTTCACCGACCTGCCGGCCAAGATGACGCGCTACTTCGAGGAGCTGCAGTTCGAGCGGGCGATCGAAGCGGTCATGGAGGCCGTGCGCAAGGCGAACAAGTACATCACCGACGTCAAGCCATGGGAGCTGGCGCGCGACCAGGCGAGCTCCGAGCGCCTCGATACCGTGCTCAACACTCTGCTCGAAGCTCTGCGTTGCGCCAGCATCCTGCTCGACCCGGTGATCCCGGCCAAAGCGCACGAGCTTCGGAAGCAGCTGGGCATCCGCAACGCGCCCTTCGACCTGTCGAACGCCTCGCAATGGGCGCTCATCCCTGCCGGCACCCGCACCGCGCCGGGCGAGCCGCTGTTCCCGAAGATCGACCTCGATGCCCTCACCAAGGAGATCGAGGAGTCACACGCCGAGCCGGAGGCGCCCGCGGCGCTCGAGCACAAGGACGAGGTCACGATCGACGACTTCGGCCGCCTGGAGTTCCGCGTCGTGACCGTAGAGAAGGCCGAGGACCATCCCAACGCGGACAAGCTCCTGGTGCTGACGGTGCGCATGGGACCCGAGACCAGGACCGTCGTCTCCGGCATCAAAGCGCACTACTCCGCCGACCAGCTCGTGGGGAAGCGACTCGTGCTGGTCACGAACCTCAAGCCGGTGACCCTACGCGGCGTCGAGAGCCAGGGGATGATCCTGGCCGCCGAGAACGACGAGGGCGTCCTCAGCCTCGTGACCCTCGACCGTGACCTGGCCGACGGCAGCGAGGTGCGCTGAAGCAGGGTTCTCACGTGCGCCAAGCGTATGGCGTGGCTGCTGGTGTCGCTTGGTACGGCGCCAGCAGCCTTCGTCTGCTCCTTCAGTTCAGCCGCGTCGTCCAGTAGGTGCAGCGGCCCGTCCAGACAGTGAGGCTCTTGCTCCTGGCCGGGTCCGGAGCGTTGACTTTCACCTCGACGCGGCAGTCCGAGGTGGCCTCCAGGGCGTTGTTGCCCGCCGCGAAGAGCAGGAACTCGCCCGTGGTGTCGCCGCTCAAGCTCCGGATCGTCAGGTCCGGGAAGCCGACCTCGGAGACGATCAGCTTCCAATCGAAGGTCAGCGCCTCCGACGTCGGGTTGGCGACCGTGACGGCCGCGCTGTAGCGCAGGGTATCGGGCGCCCCGAAGAGGTTGCAGGCCTCGTCGCGTAGGTCGATCGTGGCGCCAAGGCCCACCTGAACGGACCCGCAGCCTACCGGCGAACCGTTGAAGACCAGGAGGTCCTGACCGTAGACGCCGAACGTCTCGAACTGTGGATACGGGTTGGCGCTGGCGGGCTCGACCGTGATCGTGGCCGTGTCCGAGCCTGCGCTGCCCTCGGTGTCGGTAGTGCGCGACGTCACGCTTCTGGGGCCCTCGGCGCCGAACGTGACCTGGACCTGGCAGCCGCTGCCGGTGACGACGTCCGGGGCCGCCACGGTCCACGTCATGTTGGCGCACAGCAGCGTGTTCCCGGATTCGTTGAGGTCGCTGGCCAGCGCCGTCAGCGGGTAGGGGAAGCCGATGTAGGCGTTGCCGGCGGGCTGTAGGTCGACGACCGGGGCGGAGTTGACGACGTCGAGGCCGAAAGAGATCGCAGCGCTCCGGCCGGAGTGACTGGCCGTGACGGTCAGGGAGTGCAGGCCCGGCGTCGTGAACGTGAGCGGCAGGTTCGGCCCGCCGAACGCACCGAACTTGATCGTGTAGGGGCCGTCGTAGACCGTCCCGGACAGGTTGGAGACGACCCTCAGGTTGACGCTGCTGGCGACGGAGTGCGTGACGGTGAAGAACTGCCCGAGGTTGACGCTCACCCGCAGGTCGGCACGCCTGGGCACGGGGGCGGCGTTGAGTGCGATCGCCGGCGCCTCGGTGCTGCCGGGGTTGGCCTGCTCCTGGGTCCATGCGGTGCTCCGCCTGACGTCGAACTCGAGCACGTGCATGGAGTCGAAGATCTGCTCCACGTAGTCTGCGGGTATGTAGTAGTAGCCCCCGTCGCCGGCGCCACAGCCCCACGAGTTCTTGACGACGAAGTAGCCGCCTCCACCGACGTTCACCGGGAACTGCGGCGTGGAGAGCACGGCGTTGCTGAGGAACCCGACGATCTGCACGACGTGACCGCCGCACTTCTTCGTCGCGCCGCCGGCGCCGTCGCTGCACTCCTCGGCGTAGTCGGAGACGACCCCGTTCACGGCCCCGTTGAAGCCCTTGTAGACGGGGAACGAGGCGATGATCACGTGCCCTTGCGCCATGTACTGTCGATACCGGTTGAGGTCGAACGACTGGCCGGACGACCAGATCTGTCGTGAGTTGCTGGCGAGTACGCCGGCTCCCGTGTAAGTCATCGTCGAGAACCCGCAGAACATGACGGGGACGCCGTTGAGGGCGAAGGTCGTGCAGAAGCGCGGGCTCTGGTGCGCCGTCTCGGAACAGTTCCCCAGGTAGTTGGTGCAGGTGCCGACGTAGTCGGCGGCCGTGCCATCGGTGCTGCTGGCCTTCCCCGTGGCAGGGTTGTAGAGCCAGAACGTCTCGTCGGGCAGCCGTTGGTTCGCCGCCACGGCCCGCGACAGCGCCAACGGTGCGCTGTGGCTCTCGTTGTAGTCGTTGCGGTCCCAGACGAACTTCGCCTGGTTCACGTAGAACTGTTCGGAAAGGTCGACCGGGTTGCCGTTCTGAACGCGCTCGCGGCTCTCGATGGCTCCTATGGAAGCCATGGCCCAGCAGTCGTAGCGGCCAGCCTGGTTCTTGACCGGCGAGAGGAAGTTGCGGAGCGGGAACCAGAAGTTGGCGACGTAGCCGGAGGGAAGCGCACAGGGCGTGTCGTGGTCCGTACCGGGTACCGCTTGGGACGGGCCGATGGTCTCCTGCCAGAAGGAGGCCGGGTCGTAGCGCACCCGGTCGAGGTCCTCCACCGTCGCCAACAGGTCGTCGAGGGTCGCCAGTGCGGCCTGGATCTCGTCCACCGTCGCCCCCGCGAGTTCCTCGGGCGGCGTGGCCTGGGTCCTGAGCTCCTCGGGGAGCAGGTCGTAGCTCATCCGGTAGTCCGCGAGCGCGTTGTCGGCGTCGTTGGCTAGCTGCTCGGTGAGCACGGCCTGGCTGACGCGGTCCCCTATGCCAAGGAGCGTGACCTCGGTATCGCCCACCTCGATCGTCCCGCCGGGCTCGAAGGCGGTCAGGCCCTCGGCCGCCTCGAGCAACGCCTGCTGCGCCGGGCTCGGGTCCGGGATGTCCTTCAGTTGCTCGAGGTCGGCGACGAACGCCTCGTCGCGGGCCGCCGCTTGGTCCGCCTCATCGGTGACGAGAGTGATGACCAGCTCGCCCTCTTTGACGCGGCGGTAGAACTCTTCCGCGCTCAGCATCTGAGCGTCGCCGGGGGCCTCGCCTTCCCAGGCGGAGTCCGGTGTGAAGACGTCGCCGAAGTTCGGCTGCGGACTGCAGCCGATGACGAGCAGGACCAAGACGAGAACCGCAACCGACAGCCGAACAGCACGCCAGCCACTCCGCATGACCCGTCTCCACTTCCGACTTGGCGCGGAATGTAGCACTTCGGCCGACTAGTTTCACTAGGCGAACGGGCCGTATCCGCCGGGGCTATCCCGGCGTCGTCCGGGATCAGGGCGCTCACGCGCGCGGCCACTTGATCCGGCCTGGCCGACCGCCCTCAGCCCTCCTCGGCATGGGCCCGCAGGCGCTCCAGCGCCCGGTCCCAACCGGCCGAGATGCGCGCGAGGAACTCGCTCGCTTCCGCCAGCTGCTCGCCGCGCAGCTCGTACACGGTCTGGCGTCCTGCCTCCGTGCGGGAGACTATGCCGGCCTCATGCAGCACCGCGAGATGCTTGGTCACGGCTTGGCGGCTCACGCCCATGCCGCTCGTGAGTTGGGAGACGTTCAGGCGCGAGCCGCGTCCTAGGCGGCGCACCAGCGACAGGCGGGTGGGGTCGCCCAGAGCCGCGAACGTGGTCACGGCGTCGACGCTCACGCTCTACGCCCCGAGGTGGGCGGCGATGCGCTGCGCCTGGATCTCCCAGCCCTGCGCGTTCTCCCGCATGGAGGCGGCGCGCCTCTCCTCGTCTATGGCCTCGAAGCCGGACTCCGTGATCGTGAGGCGAGTCCCCTCTGGCACCGGCTCGAGCTCGAACGTGACCAGCGTGGTGGGCTCGCCCTCGTAGCTCCGGGCGTGCGGGTCCCTGGGGTGCGGCCACCTGAAGGCGAAACGGTGCGGTGCGTCCATCGTGACGACGGTGGACGACCACAGGTAGTACTCGAAGCCGGGCTCGAGCATGCCGCCCGTCTGTGTGCGCCCCACCTCGAACGGCTGGTCGATGCGGGCCTTGAACCACGCGCCGAACTCGCGGTGGTCCGTGAGCGCGCGCCACACCCTCTCCACGGGCGCGTGCAGCACGACGGTCCTGACCACGCTCTGCGTCCCCTCGTGCTGAGACGGTCTCTCCGACATTGGCAACCTCCCGGTTGCATATTAGACGTCTAAGCTATCAGGAGCAAGCCTGCCGGCTGCGGCGCAGAGGTCGCTGCTCTACCGCTATGGTCCGGAGCTGCCGCGAGCGGCGCTCAGGACCGACAGGAAGCGCTCGCCGTAGCGCTCCAGCTTGGCGGCACCGACGCCGGAGACGAGCGCGAGCTCCGACCTGCCGGCGGGCATGGTAGCGACCATCTCGCGCAGCGTCCTGTCGTGGAAGACGACGTATGGCGGCACACCTTGCTCCTTGGCGATCTGGGCGCGCAACGCACGTAGCTCCTGGAACAGGTCCTCAGCCGCGGCGGACACGGTGGCGGTCGGTGCGGCGCCCCTCCCCCGACCGGTGCGTGCCGCCCGGCGCCGGAGCCTGTCGCGACGCATGACGACCTCGACGTCGCCGCGGAGCACGGCGCCCGCCCCGGGCCCCAGCCGGAGACCACCGAAACCGTCCGGGTCGGGCACCAGGTGGCCGTTGGCGAGCAGCTGCCTCACCACGGAACGCCAGCCCGCGAGGTCCAGCTCCGTGCCGATCCCGAACGTCGAGAGGCCGTCGTGGCGCAGGCTCCTGATCCTGTCGGTCTCCTTGCCGAGCAGCACGTCGATGAGGTGCCCGGCGCCGAAGCGCTGGCCGGTCCTCACCGCCGTCGAGAGCAGCTTCTGGGCTGCGACCGTGCCGTCGAACGTCTCCACCGGCTCGAGGCAGGTGTCGCAGTTGCCGCACGGTCGCGCTAGCTCCTCGCCGAAGTAGGCGAGCAGGGCCTGGCGCCGGCACCCGGGCGTCTCGCAGTACGCCAGTAGCGCTTCGAGCCGCTGCCGCTCGGATCGCTTGTGCATCTCGTCGCCGCCACCGCCGTCGAGCAGACGCGTGATCTGCACCACGTCCTGCAGGCCGTAGGTCATGAAGGCCTCGGCCGGCTCGCCATCGCGGCCCGCTCGGCCCGTCTCCTGGTAGTAGCCCTCCAGGCTCTTGGGCAGGTCCAGATGCGCGACGAACCTCACGTCCGGTTTGTCGATCCCCATGCCGAACGCGACGGTCGCCACCATCACGAGCCCGTCTTCGCGCAGGAAGCGCTCCTGCCTCTCTCGGCGCTCCTCGACCTCGAGCCCGGCGTGGTAGGCCAGAGCGTCGACCCCGCGGGAGCGCAGCCACGCGGCCGTGGCGTCGACGCCCTTGCGAGAGAGGCAGTAGACGATGCCGGGTTCGCCCTCATGGCCGTCCCGGTAGAAGTCCAGGAACTGCGCCTTGGCCTCGGTCTTCTCCACTACCCGGTAGCGGATGTTCGGCCTGTCGAAGCTGGCCACGAACCGCTTGGCGCCCTCCAGCCGCAGGCGCGCGGCGATCTCCTCGCGCGTGCGACCGTCGGCCGTGGCGGTGAGCGCGATGCGCCGCACGCCGGGGTAGCGCTCGGCCAGCATCCCGAGCCGGATGTACTCGGGCCTGAAGTCGTGGCCCCACTGGGAAACGCAGTGCGCCTCGTCGATCGCGAACAGGCTCAGCCGGTCGCGGGAGCGCAGGTCGTCGAGCAGCACCAGGAAGGGGTCGGTGAGCAGTCGCTCGGGCGCCACGTACAAGAGGTCGAGGCGGCCGCCCAGCGCGTCCCGCCGCACGGCGCCGGCCTCCTCCGGCCGGAGCGTGCTGTTGAGGAACGCCGCGCGCACCCCGAGAACCTCCAGGGCCGTCACCTGGTCCTGCATCAGGGCGATGAGCGGGGAGACCACGACGGTAAGGCCCGGTAGGAGCAGGGCCGGCACCTGGTAGCACAGCGACTTGCCTCCGCCCGTCGGCATGAGCACCAGGGCGTCGTCGCCGGCCATCACGGCGTCGATGACCGCCGCCTGATGGCCCTTGAAGGCGTCGAAGCCGAATACCGTGCGCAGCACGTCGAGCGGGCCCGCGTAACGCCGCTTCACGTCAGGCCGTGCCCCAAGCGGCCGTGCGCCGGATCGCCCGCGCCGCCCCTCAGCTCACCCACTCGCCGCGGCGCATCAGCGGCTCGACCTCGCCCGCCGCCAGCTCGCCGTCCACGTCCAGCTGATCGGAGCCGATCATGAAGTCGACGTGCGTGAGGGAGTCGTTGAGGCCCGCAGCCCGCCTCTGCTCGGCGTCCATGCCGGCGCCGCCTTCGACGGTGACGGCGTACGCCCGGCCCAACGCGATGTGACAGGCGGCGTTCTCGTCGAACAGCGTCTCGTAGAACAGGACCCCCATGCGCGCGATGCAGCTCGAGGCGGGCACCAACGCGACCTCGCCAAGGCGTCTGGCGCCCTCGTCGGCCGCGAGGATGTTGTCCAGCGCCTCCTGCCCCACCCCGGCCACGGCCTTCACGACCGCCCCGTCCTCGAACGTGAGCTCGAAGTCGTCGATGACGTTGCCGTTGTACGCCAGCGGCTTGCTGGCCCGAACCACGCCGTCGACCTTCTCGCGGTGCGGCGCCGTGAAGACCTCTTCGGTGGGCATGTTGGCGACGAACGAGACGCCGTCGGGCGTGCACGAAGAGCCGCCGTCCCACACGTGGCCGTCGGCGAGACCGACCCTGAGGTCCGTGCCGGGGGCGCGGAAGCGCAGCGCCGCGTAGCGCTTGACGTTGAGGCGGCTCTTGGCTGCCAGGAGCAGGTCCAAGTGCGCCCGCCACGCCGCCACCGGGTCTTCCTCGTCCAACCTGACCGCCCGGAAGATCAGCTCCCACAGCCTGGCGACGGCCCGCTCCTCGTCCAGGTCGGGGAACACCCTCCTGGCCCAGGCGGGTGACGCGGCGGCTGCCACGGACCAGGCGATACCGTCGCGCATGGCGATGTCGTAGTAGGGCTTGAGCAGAGGGCGCCAGGACCTCAGGTACGTCGCCATGCGCCGCGGGTCGGTGCCCGCGAGGTTGCCGGGGTCGTCCGCGTCTATGGCGAGCGACGCGGCGCCCTCGTTGGCGAGCCGGATCATGGCCTCGGCGGTCTGCGCCGGCACGATGTCGAACGAGCCGTCGGGAGCGTGCTTGAAGCGGGACCGAGTGACGCGCTCGTCGGACCACATCACCTCGACGTACGGGCTGCCCATCTTGTAGGCGGCCTCCACGACCAGGCGGGTGAGTTCGACGGCCTCGGTCGAGGTGCGCACCATCAGCTTCTGGCCTGGCTGCAGGTTGACGCCGACCTTCAGCAGAAGGTCCGCGTAGCGCCGCAACCGGCTCTCGTGTCGGGTCTTGTCCACCGGCGCATGGTAACAGCCCAAGGTGGAACCGCCCGCTGTGGGCGGTATCATCGCCTAGGGACGGCGAGCCGTCCCGCGGGCCATGGCGGCCCCACAACCAGATCCTTCGGGGCAGGGTGAGATTCCCGACCGGCGGTGTTCGGCTGCGTTCCCAGGCAGCCGTCAGTCCGCGAAGCCTGTCAGGCCCGAACCGGTGCGACTCCGGTACCGACGGTGACAGTCCGGATGAGAGAAGGAGGCTTGCGACGGGTCGCCCACGGCGACCCCGGAAACATGTCGGTACCAGTTGACAACGGCGGACGGGCCTCGCGCAGGGCCGGCGCCAAACACATGCGTAGGGCGCTCGAGCTGGCGGCCAGGGGACGGGGACGGACGTCCCCGAACCCGCTCGTGGGATGCGTGATCGTCGACGAGGCTGGGGTGGTGGTCGGCGAGGGTTGGCATCCCTACGCCGGCGGGCCCCACGCCGAGGCCGCGGCGCTGGCCGCCGCCGGCACCGCGGCCAGGGGCGCCACGGCCTACGTGAACCTCGAGCCCTGCGACCACCACGGCAGGACGCCGCCCTGCACCGAGGCGCTCATCGCGGCAGGCGTGCGGTCCGTGGTCGTCGCCCATCTGGATCCGGACGAGCGGGTGTCTGGTCGCGGCGCCAAGCGTCTCGAGGAGGCCGGCCTCGCGGTGCGCGTCGGCCTGCTTGCGCGCGAGGCCGAGCGCCTCAACGAGGCCTACCTGACCTCCCAACGGCTCGGCCGGCCCCACGTGCTGTACAAGACGGCCGCTTCGCTCGACGGCAAGATCGCCACACGCACCGGAGCCTCGCGGTGGCTCACCGGTGAGGCCGCGCGTACCCGGGTGCACGAGTGGCGCGACGAGGTGGACGCCGTGGCCGTGGGCGTCACTACCGTGTTGCTCGATGACCCGGCCCTCACGACGCGTTTGCCGGGCGGCAAGACGCCCATCAAGGTCGTCTTCGACAGCCGCTTGCAGACGCCGCCGACGGCGCGGCTCTTCGATCCGGACCCAGCAGGCGTGCCGGCCCGGGTCGTCGTCTACACCACCGCGGAGGCGCCGGCAGCCAGGGCGGCTGCGCTCGAGGGCCGGGGCGCCGCGGTGGTGCGGGTCGCCTCAGAGGCGGGCAGGCCGAGCGTCGCGGCGGCGTTGCGCGACCTGAACGGTAGGTCCGTGCGGAGCCTGCTCCTCGAGGGCGGCGGCACCCTGGCCTGGGCGTTCCTGGCCGCGCGGTCGATAGACAGGGTCGCCTGGTTCGTGGCCCCGAAGCTGCTGGGCGGTCAGGCACCCGGCCCGCTGTCCGGGGCCGGCGTGGAGACGCTGCAGGAGGCCTGGCTCATCGAGGAGACCACTTGCGAGAAGATCGGCGACGACCTGCTGGTGCGGGGGCGCGTCGCGTACCCGGAGGTAGCCTGATGTTCACAGGCATAGTCGAAGAGGTCGGCTCCGTGGCCCAGGTCCACAAGTTGGACTCCGGCGCGCTGGGGCTCACGGTCTCGGCCAGCATCCCGTTCGTCAACGCGCTCCATGTGGGCGACTCGGTCTCCGTATCGGGCTGCTGCCTCACTGTGGTGGAGCGAGCCACCGTCTCGGGCGGTACCTTCCGCGTCGAGCTGATCGAGGAGACGCTGAGCCGCACGGCCCCGAAGTGGACGCCCGGCTCCGACGTGAACCTCGAGCAGGCGATGAGGGCTGGAGGGGCGTTAGGGGGTCACGTCGTCACGGGGCACGTCGATGGAGTCGCCGAGGTCGTGGCGGTCGACATCACGCCCGGCGCGAGCGTGATCCGCTTCCGAGCGCCGGCCGCGCTGGCCGCTCAGTTGGTACCGAAGGGCAGCGTGACCGTCGACGGCGTCAGCCTCACCCTGGTCGACGTGGGTGGTCCCGGCGGCTCCCGGCCGGACTGGCCGCCGGCGGACTTCTCGGTCGCGCTGATCCCGCACACCCTGGCGGTCACGACCCTCGGGGCGCTGCGGTCCGGCGACAGCGTCAACGTGGAGACGGACGTCATCGCCAAGCATGTGGAGCGGATCTTGGCCCTGAGGGAGGCCGGTCATGCAGGGTGACGGCCGTGGCGGCTTCGCGAGCGTGGACGGCCGTGGCGGCTTCGCGACCGTGGACGAACTCGTCGCCGAGCTCGCCAGGGGCCGACCCGTCGTGCTCGTCGACGACGAGGACAGGGAGAACGAGGGCGACCTGGTGCTGGCGGCTCAGGCGGTATCGGCCGAGAAGCTGGCGTTCATGATCCGTCACACGGGCGGCGTGGTCTGCCTCGCCATGACGAACGAGATGGCCGACCGGCTCGACCTGCCGCCCATGGTCAGGCACAACACGGCGAGCCGCGAGACCGCTTTCACCGTCTCCATCGAGGCTCGCGCCGGCGTGACCACCGGCATCTCCGCCCAGGACAGGGCGACCACGATCCGCGCGGCGATCGCGGACGACGCGGGACCCGAGGACCTGGCGCGACCGGGCCACGTCTTCCCTCTGCGTGCCCGCGACGGCGGCGTCCTGCGGCGCGCCGGTCACACGGAAGCGGCCGTTGACCTGTGCCGCCTGGCGGGCTACAAGCCGGCGGCGGCCATCTCCGAGCTGATGCACGACGACGGCACGATGATGCGGCTGCCGGATATCCGGGCGTTCGCCGACCAGCACGGCCTCCTCGTGGGGTCGATCGCGGACCTCATCGCCTACCGGCTGGCTCGCGAGGGCACGGTCAAGCACGTCGCCTCGGCCGAGCTGCCCACCGAGTACGGGCCGTTCCGCATCCACGGCTACGTCGACGAGCTGCGCGGCGACGAGCATGTGGCTCTGACCCTCGGCGACGTGTCCGGCGGACAGCCCGTCCTGGTCCGCATGCACTCGGAGTGCCTCACCGGCGACGCCCTTCACTCGCTGCGCTGTGATTGCGGGTTCCAGCGCGACGCGGCGCTGGCCGCCATCGCCCGTGAGGGACGCGGCGTCCTGGTCTACCTCCGCCAGGAGGGGCGCGGGATAGGGCTCCTGAACAAGATCAAGGCGTACGCGATGCAGGACGAGGGCTCTGACACGGTGGAAGCGAACGAGAGGCTGGGCTTCGGGCCCGACCTGCGGGACTACGGCGTGGGCGCGCAGGTGCTGGTGCACCTGGGGGTGCGGCGCCTACGGCTGCTGACCAACAACCCGAGGAAGATCGCCGCGCTGGCCGGCTTCGGCCTCGAGGTCACGGAACGCGTGCCGCTGAAGATCTCGCCCAACCCCTACAACGAGCGCTACCTGAGGGCCAAGGCGGACAAGCTGGGCCACCTGCTCTGAGAGGCGCGCGAGCTCATCGGCCGCAGCCGAGGCCCGCCGGTGCCGTGCTGGGTCGTCCCGGTGCGTACCCGGGGAGCGGCCCGCGGCTACCGTCAGGCGTGGCGCTGTTCCGCGACAGGCTGCAGGCAGGCGAGGAGCTGGCGAAGGCCCTGGAGCGCTACGCCGGCCGTCCCGGCCTCATCGTGCTGGGCCTGCCGCGCGGTGGCGTGCCGGTGGCGCGCGTCGTAGCCGACGTGCTGGGCGCGCCTCTCGACGTGCTCGTCGTGCGCAAGCTGGGTGTCCCCGGCCATG
>JBDZWC010000064.1:0-17010 GCA_040256005.1 Deinococcaceae bacterium
GCCATCGAGGAGGCCCGCGATCAGCTGGCGGTGGCCGGCGTGAACCTGGACCTCCTGCGGGTCAGGGCGCTGCCCCTCGGGCCCGAGGTCGCAGGCTTCGTCGCCGAGCACGATGACCTGCTCGTCATCGAGATGAACCGCGACAACCAACTCAGGAACGTCCTTCGGGCCGAGCTGCCCGACCACGCCGCCCGGATCGCGGGCGCCGGCTACCTTGACGGCATGCCGCTCACCGCCGAGTGGGTGGCCACGACGGTGATGAACCACCTGAACGGGAAGGTCAACTGATGGACCGGGTGCAGAAGGTGAACCTCGCGGGGCTGACCAAGGCGGACTACGCCGCCAGCCCGTCGACGCTGTGCAAGGGCTGCGGCCACAACTCGATCGCCAGCCAGATCATCCAGGTCTGCTTCGAGCTGGACCTCAGGCCGCAGGACGTGATCAAGCTCTCTGGCATCGGCTGCTCGAGCAAGTCCCCGGCCTACTTCCTGGGCCAGTCCCACGGCTTCAACAGCCTGCACGGCCGCATGCCCTCGCTCGGAACGGGTGCCCTGCAGGCCAACCACCGCCTGCGGGCGATCGGCATCAGCGGCGACGGCGATACCGGCTCGATCGGGCTGGGGCAGTTCAAGCACATGGTCAGGCGCAACGTGCGCATGGCTTACATCGTCGAGAACAACGGCGTCTACGGCCTCACCAAGGGCCAGTTCTCGGCCACCGCGGAGCACGGCCAAGAGCTCAAGTACGCCGGGCACAACGACTTCCCGCCCATCGACGTGGCCGTGGAGGCCATCGTCGCGGGCGCCGGCTTCGTCGCCCGCTCGTTCGCCGGCGACGCCAAGCAGGTCCGCGAGCTCCTCAAGGCTGCCATGAGCTACCGCGGCCTGGCCGTCCTAGACATCATCAGCCCCTGCGTGGCGTTCAACGACGAGGACGACTCGCGCAAGAGCTACGCCTGGGGCCGGGCCAACGAGCGGGCGCTCCAGGAGCTGGGCTACGTGGCGCCGCAGGAGGAGATCTTCATCGAGGATTACGAACCCGGCGCGACGCGCGTTGTCGAGCTTCACGACGGCTCCCGCCTCACGCTGCGCAAGCTGGAGGCCGACTACGAGCCCGACGACAGGCTCAGAGCGCTGGAGAGGCTGCAGCGCGGCGAGGAGAACGGCGAGCTGGTGACCGGGCTGTTGTACTACGACGACACGCGCCCGTCGCTGGCAGAGGTCAGCGGCTTCGGGGCCACGCCGCTCTCCGAGCTGCCCGACGCCGCGTTGCGCCCGGCGCCGGAGGCGCTCGCCAGCTTCCTCGCGTCCTACGCCTGACGGCCGGTGCTGGCCGCAACCGAGGAACCGGATCCGGCCGAGCCCGTGCCGCCCGCCGCGACCGCGGCCGGTGACCGTCTGCACGTCGCCCTGATCACCGAGACGTTCCTGCCCAAGGTCGACGGTGTCGTCACCCGGCTGGTGGCCACCCTCCACGCTCTGGAGCGGCTGGGCCACGAGGTGCTGGTGTTGGCCCCGCCCGGCGCGCCCGGCTCCTCTGCCGGTGCCAGGGTGGTCGCGGCGAGCGGGCTACCGTTCCCGTGGTACCCGGAACACACGATCGCCCTGCCGTCGGCACGCCTCGGGCGGGAGATCGATCGGTTCCGGCCGGACGTGGTCCACGTGGTGAACCCGGTCCTGTTCGGGACATGGGGAGCGTTCGTGGCGCGGCGCAGACGCCTGCCGCTGCTCGCGTCGTTCCACACCGACCCCAAGGTCGTTAGAGATTTATCGCTCGGCTGGATCGAACGGCCGCTCGAGGTGCTCGACCGCGAGGTGCACAACCTGGCGCACGTCAACCTGGCGACGAGCCCGCAGATGGTCGAGCTGGCGAGGGACCTCGGCATCCGCCGTGTGCGCCTCTGGCCCAAGGCCGTCGACGCCGACCGGTTCCACCCCCGCCACCGCTCGGACGGGATGCGGGAACGCCTCGGAGGCGGGAAGCCGGACCTGCCGCTGGTCGTCTACGCGGGCCGCGTGTCGTTCGAGAAGCGGGTTGACGTCCTGGCGAACGCAGCCAAGCTGCTCCGGGAGGAAGCGCGCTTCGCCGTCGTGGGCGACGGCCCTGCGCTCGACTGGTTGAAGGCCGAGGTCGAGGGGACGGGTACCGTCTTCACCGGCTTCCTCGACGGGGACGAGCTAGCCGCCGCCTACGCCAGCGGGGACGCCTTCGCGTTCCCCTCCGACTCCGAGACGTTGGGCTTCGCCGCCCTCGAGGCCATGGCGGCCGGCGTGCCCGTCGTGGCCGCCCGCGCCGGCGGCATCCCCCACATCGTCGATGACCACGAGACCGGGCTGCTCGTCGAGCCGGGCAGCGCCGAGGCGCTGGCCGCCGCGTTGCGGCGCGTGATCGGCGACGAGGCGCTGGGCCAGCGCTTGGCACGCGCCGGACGGCGGGAGGCCGAACGCTGGTCCTGGACGGCTTCCGCCGAGAGGCTCGTGGAGTTCTACCGGCAGGCCATCAGGCTCAGGGGTTGGGAGTCGGCGCGACGGGCGTGACGGATCAGCCGCGGCCGCGCGCCAGCCGCGCGGGCCGGCAAGGTCTGAGCGAGGACGGAAGGCGGTTGGCGCTGGCCATCTACGTCCCGACGGCGCTGGTGGCGGTCGGGGACGGCATCTTGGTGCCCACCCTGCCGCTCTTCGTCGCCTCGTTCGAGTCATCGCTGGCGCTGGTCGGCCTGGTCCTGGCCGGGGAGGCGATCGGCATGCTCCTCGGCGACGTGCCGGCCGGCTGGTTCACGGACCGCACGTCGCCCAAGGTCGCGCTGCTCGTGGGCGGCGGGATCGCGCTGGTCTCTGTGCTCGCCACCGCGCTCGCCGGCGACCTCGTCGCGGTACTGAGCCTGCGCGTGATCGCGGGGTTCGGGATCGCTCTCTTCAACCTCGCCAGGCACGCGTACCTCGCCGAGGCGACGAGCCTCGCCGGACGGGGGCGGCTCATCGCCCTCTACGGCGGTGTGAACCGCCTGGGCGGTTTCATCGGCCCGGCCCTGGGTGGCGCCGTGGCCGCGCTGTTGGGTCTGCGCGCACCGCTGGTGCTCTACGCGGCGGTGATGTTGGCGGCCGTCGTCCTGGTCGCGATCGCGATCCCGCGGGTGCCGGTCGCCGCCGGCCGACCGGCGTTGGCGGAGTCCAGGCGCGCCATGCGGGAGGCGGTGCCGGTACTGCTCAACGCCGGTATCGGCCAGGTGCTGGGTCAGGCGGCGCGCGCCGGTCGCCGCGTCCTGATCCCCTTGTTCGGCGCGGGCGTCCTGGGCCTCGACGCCCTCGCAGTGGGGCTCATCGTCAGCGCCAGCGCCCTCGTCGACATGTTGATGTTCTACCCGGCGGGCTGGCTCATGGACAGGCGTGGCCGCAAGGCAGCGATCGTGCCCTGCTTCCTGCTCATGGGGATCGCCGTGGCGCTCGTCCCGCTGGCGACGGGTTTCTGGACGCTCCTCGGCATCGCGGTGCTGGTGGGCCTCGGCAACGGCCTCGGTTCCGGCACGATGATGACGCTGGCGGCCGACCTCGCGCCGCCGGCTGCCGCGGCTCAGTTCATCGGGTGGTGGCGCCTGATCGGGGACGCTGGCATGGTCGGTGGGCCGCTGGTCGTCGGCTTCGTCGCTCAGGCGGCTTCACTGGGGCCAGCCGCCGTGGCCGTCGGACTCGTGGGTGTTGGTGCTGCCGCGTGGTTCGGTTCACGCGTGCCGGAGACACTCATCCCGGTATCATCTAGCGCCAAGGGCACAGGCGCCGCCTGATCAGCGCGCCCTCCTCGTGGGGGCCAGCGTTCACGCCGCCCGGAACGGGACCGATGGAGGAGCGCACGCACAGCCCCGGACGGGCCACGGAGGCCTTCTTCCGCACTCATCCTCAGGCTGTCGTCGTCTACGACCCTCAGTCGCTCGAGCTGCTGGCCGCGAACCCGCGCGCGCTCGAGGTGTTCGGCTTGCCCACCGGCGCCGTCCCCGGCAAGGGCCTGCCGGCCTTGCATGTCGGTGACCTGCCCGCCTCCGTGCGCCGTGACTACATGGCGGCTCAGACGCCGTTCCTGGCGAATATGAACGGCGCCGCTACGGTACGGCTCAAGGGCGTACGCGGCGAGTTCGAGGCGGTCGTGAGCGTCTTCGAGCTGGTGTACGGCGGCAAGATCGCGCGCATGGCGATATGCGCCGAACTGGGCGCCAGGCGCGCCGACGACGCCTTCTACGAGGAACGGAAGGCGCTCGAACAGCGCGTCGACTACCTGGCCAACAACGACCCGGTGACCGACCTGCCGAACCGGCAGCGGTTCGAGACGCTCCTACTGGACGCCATGGCCGCCGCGAAGTCGGCCCAGCACAAGGTCGCTGTGCTCTACCTCGAGTTGCACGGCTTCCGGCTCATCCACGACGCCGTCAGCCAGGACGCGGCCGACGACATGTTGCGACTGGCGGCCCGGCGCCTGAAGTCCGTCGCGCAGGGCTCGACGGTCGCGCGCTTCGGCACGGACGAGTTCGCCATCATCACCCGCCCGCTCCACGACACCGTCGACGCCACGAACATCGCCCAGCGGGTCGTGGGTGGCCTCGTCGAGCCGGTGGTGCTGGAGGGCAGGAGCGTCACCTTCAGGCCCAGGGTGGGCGTCGCGGTGTTCCCCGACCACGCCGCAACGCCGGGTGCCCTGTTGAAGGCGGCCTCCCAGGCCAAGTACCGCGCGAAGGCGGCGCGCGGCCCCTCGTTCGCCGTGTTCCGCCCCGCCATGCAGGTGCGCGTCCAGGAGCGGTTGGAGCTCGAGGACGAGCTCAGGCAGGCGTTCGGCACGGGCCAGCTGGTCATCTACTACCAGCCGCGCGTCGACCTGCGCAGCGGCCGGCTGGTGGGCGTCGAGGCCTTGGTGAGGTGGCGCCACCCCGAGCGGGGGCTCCTGAGCCCAGACTCGTTCGTCCCTCTGGCGGAGGAGACGGGGCAGATCGTCGCGCTCGGCCAGGAGGTGTTGGGGCTGGCCCTCGACCAGGTCGTGCGCTGGCAACAGGCGGGCTTCACCGTCCCCCGCGTCGCCGTCAACGTCTCGCCGTTGCAGCTACGCGGTGGAGGGTTCTACGAGGACGTGCGCAAGGCGCTCCAGCGCTCGGGCCTGGAAGGGGGCAGGCTCGAGGTCGAGGTCACCGAGACGGCCGCTCTCGCCGACCGCAGGCGGGGGTCGGACGTGCTCGCCGAGCTGCGGCGGTTGGGTGTGCGGGTGGCGCTCGACGACTTCGGCACGGGCTACGCGTCGCTGGCGCACCTGCAGGACCTGCCGGTCGACGCCCTGAAGCTCGACAGGGCGTTCCTCGAGCAGGGGCCGTCCGGGGCCGCCGTGGGCGAGCTGGCGATCCTCAAGGCCGTGGCGGCTCTCGGCCGGGCGCTAGGGGTAGAGGTCACCGCCGAAGGCGTGGAGACGGACGATCAGCTGCGGCACGTGATCGAGGCGGGCTGCGACTCGGTGCAGGGGTTCTTGGTGTCTCAACCAGTGGCCGCCGCCATGGTGCAGGAGGCTGCCACGAAGGGCAGGGCGGTGCTCGAGCGGGCACGGGCCGGACACCGCTAGTCGGTCGGGAAGAAGCGCTGCGGCCCGGGAGCTAGCCGTCTCACTCGCCCCAGGTCGACCTCAACACCCGCAGCCAGTTGCGGTAGCCGATCTTCTCGAGGGTGTCACGGTCGTAGCCCGCGTCCGCCAACGCCTCGAACAGCCGCTGTACGCCCGCCACGTCGGCGATCGCCGATGGCATGGTGGCGCCGTCGAAGTCGGAGCCCATCGCCACCCGGTCGGGGCCCAGCTTGTCCACCAGGTGATCGACGTGGCGCACCATGACGTCCAAGGGCATCGCCGGGTCGGAGGAGCCGTCCTCGGCCAGGAACCCGACGTTGAAGTTGAGGCCTACCAGACCGTCGGACCGCGCGATCGCGTCAAGTTGAGCGTCCGTCAGGTTGCGCGGCGAAGGGCTCAGGGCGTGCGCGTTCGAGTGGGTCGCCACCAGCGGCGCCTCGGACAGGTCGGCGACGTCCCAGAACCCCTTCTCGCTGATGTGCGACAGGTCGATCATGACCTTGAGCTCGTTGCAGCGCTTGACCAGCCGCACGCCGTGGGCCGTGAGCCCGGGGGCAACGTCCGGCGAGGACGGGAACGCGAACGGCACGCCGTACCCGAAGGCGTTCGCGCGGCTCCAGACGATGCCCAGCGACCGGAGGCCGGCCGCGTGGTAGACGTCCAACGCCGCCAGGTCGACGTCGATGGCCTCGGCGCCCTCGAAGTGCAGGATGGCCGCGAGCGAGCCGGCCGCCATCGCCTCCTCGATCTCCCTCACGCTGCGCACGATCCTCAGGCGCCGATCCGGGTCCGCGTCCCACTTGAGCAGCTGCGAGACCATGGCGTTCGTCGTCGTCGTCGCCTGGGCATGGTCAACGACCGGGGGCACAGGCCTGGGGGTGGTGCCGTCGCGTCGCGCGAACGAGGTGGGCAGGCCGGGCACCTTGCGGCCGGGAGGGAAGACGGCGAAGAACGCGCCGGCCAGGCCACCCTGGCGCGCGCGTTCGAGGTCGATGTGGCCAGTCTCCTGGCGCGCGAAGAAGTCGCGCGCGGGCTCCTCGTAGTGAAGGAGCAACGTGTCGTTGTGGCCGTCGATGACGGGGATCATGCGTGAGGCTACCGCGCGGGCTAGTCCCTGGGGTCGAACGCGTCGCGCAGCCCGTCGCCGAGGAGGTTGAAGGCTAGCACCGTGAGGGATATCGCGGCGCCGGGGTAGAGGAGGAGCCAGGACGAACCCGGCAGGAAGCGCCTCCCGCGCGACAGCATCTCCCCCCAGTCGGAGGTGGGCGGCTGGACGCCCAGGCCGAGGAACGAGAGGCCCGCCATGCTGAGGATCGCGAACCCGATCCCCAGCGTCGCCTGCACCGTCAGAGGCCCGATGGTGGACGGCAAGACGTGCCGCACCATCAGCCTCAGGTCGTGCGCTCCCAGGGAGCGGGCGGCGTGTACGAACTCCTCCTCGCGCGCGGCGATCACCACGCTGCGGGCCAAGCGCGCGTAGCCGGGGACGGCCACGATGGCGACGGCCACCACGGCGTTGACGAGCCCGGGGCCGAGCGTGCCGACGACGGCCAACGCCAGCAGGAGGGAGGGGAAGGCCAGTAGAACGTCCATCACGCGCATGAGCACGTCGTCCAGCCAGCCACGGTAGTAGCCCCCCAGGAGCCCGATGGTGGTGCCCACGAGTAGCCCCGAGACGACGGGCACCAGTCCGGTGAAGAGGCTGATGCGAGCGCCGTACAGCACACGGCTGAGGATGTCGCGGCCGAACTCGTCGGTGCCGAACGGGTGCGCCGTGCTGGGAGGGCGTAGTCGGGCCCTCAGGTCCTGAGCGTCCGGAGCGAACGGGGCCAACGTCGGAGCGAGGACGGCGATGAGAACGAGGGCGACGACCAGCACCAGCCCGACGACGGCTCCCCGGTTGCGGCGGAAGCGCCGCGCAGCGGGCGCGTTCCAGAAGCGGGCCAGCGGCCCGGGAACACGACCCGCAGTCGCGGCCACCAGGTCAGCCATAGCGGACCTTGGGGTTGAGAGCGGCGTACGACAGGTCGACGAGCAGGTTGACGAGGATGAACGCGACGGCGACGAGCAGGACCGAGCCCTGTACCAAGGGCAGGTCGCGGCTGCGTATCGCGTCGACGAGCAACCGGCCCACCCCCGGCCAGGCGAAGACGGTCTCGGTGAGCACCGCGCCGCCCAGCAGTCCCCCGAACTGGAGTCCCACCACGGTCACCACGGGCAGCAGCGCGTTCTTGAGCGCGTGCTTGAGCCGCACGACGCGCTCCCTGAGACCCTTGGCTCGCGCCGTGCGCACGTAGTCGAGTCGCAACGTCTCGATGAGCGAGGCTCGCGTCACGCGCGCGATGAACGCAGCCGATGAGAAGCCCACGGCGGCGGCGGGCATGACGAGGTGTCGCCAGCCTCCGAACCCTGACGCAGGCAGCCAGCCGAGCTGCAGGGCGAACACGAGCATCAACACGAGGCCCGACCAGAACACGGGCACAGACACGCCCAACAGCGCGACGACGATAGCGATGCTATCGACCCACGTGCCCTTGTAGACGGCGGCGAGCACGCCGAACGCCCCACCGACCACGACGGCGATCAACATCGCGCTGCCGGCCAGAGCCAGCGTGGCGGGGAAGCGCGAGAGCACCTCCGCGCCGACCGGCTGCGAGCTGCGCAGCGAGACGCCGAGGTCCAGCCGCAGCGCCCCCGACAGGTAAGAGACGAACTGCTCGGCGAAGCCGCGGTCGAGCCCGTACGCTCGGCGCAGCTCCTCGACCTGGCCGGCGCTCATGCCCTGCGCGCTCTCGCCCAGCAGGGCGAGCACCGGGTCGCCAGGCGCGAGCCAGACCATGCAGAAGACAAGGAAGATGACGCCGAGCAGAACGGGCACCAGCCCCAGGACGCGCTTCGTGACGTATGCGAGCATGACGAGTCCGAGTATTGAGCGGACCGGGCCGGTCGCGACCGCGGTCCGCTACCACGGTGGACGCGGCGGTCCGGCGGCCGGGCAGCACGCCAAGCGGGCGACCGGAACCCGGCCGCCCGCCCGCACGCGGTGATCGGCCTCTACTGGCTGAGCGTCGCCTGCCGCAGGTCGAGGTTGATCCACGAGAACCTCACGACCTCGCCCTCGAGCCCCGGCTGCTTGGCCGAGGTCGACAGCGGGTAGTAGAGGGTCACCATGGGAACGTCGGCCAGCACCCGCTCCTGCACCGAGCGGTAGAGCTCCCGGCGCTGAGCGTCGTCTGGCGTGGCGCGGGCCCGCTCCAGGGCCGCGTCCACGTCGGGAACGCTGTAGCGCGACACGTTGTTGGCCGGTATCTCGGAGGAGTGGAAGAACGCGTACAGGGTGTAGTCGGCGTCGAGCGTCACCGTGCCCCAGGTGGTGGCGTACATCTCGACCGCGTCCTGCTGGACCGTCTCGGCGTAGGCGGCGTACTCCTGTACCCGCACCTCCAGGTTCACCCCCACGTCGGCGAGCATCGCCTGCAGCACCTGGGCCACGGCCTCGAGGTCTGGGTTCTGGAAGACGTCCAGCGTCAGCGTCAGCCCCTCGGCTCCGGCCTCCGCCAGGAGCTGCCTGGCCCGGTCCGGGTCGTACGGGTAGGGCTCTGGGAGGTCGGAGGCGGCGAACCGCACGGTGGGTGGGATGGGCGCTACACCTACCTCGGCCAGTCCGCCCAGGAACTCGTCGACGATCAGCTGCTTGTCGATAGCGTGCGCGATGGCCTGCCGGACACGGACGTCCTGCAGCTTGGGGCTCGTCACGTTGAAGCCCACGTGCACGCTGCCCCAGCCGAGGAACGAGTTCGTGACGAGGCTGTCGTCCTGCTGGAGCTGGAGGAAGTTGTCCGCCGGGATGTTGTACAGCACGTCGATACCGCCGCTGCGCAGCTCGACGATCTGGGTGCTGACCTCGGGTATGACGCGGTAGACGACCTCGGCGATGGCGGGTGCGCCGCCCCAGTAGTCAGGGTTGGCCCGTAGCACGAGCGAGTCGCCCTGCGTCCATGACGCGAGCGTGTAAGGGCCGGAGCCCACGGGCTCGCGAGCCAGGCCGTCACCGAGGGCGGCCGGCACGATGGCCGTCACGGGGTGCGCCAAGTGAGCCAGCAAGGGCGCGAACGGTTCGCCGGTGACGATGTCTACCGTGCGGTCGTCGACGACCTCGACCGTATCGATGGCCGAGACGACGAACCTGCCGGGGGCGGCGGTCTCGGGCGCCAGCAGACGCTCCAAAGAGGCCTTGACGGCGGCCGCGTCAAGCGGCTCGCCGTTGGAGAAGGTCACGCCTTCGCGCAGCGTCACCCGCAGGCGGCTCGGCTCGACGAACTCCCAGTCCTCTGCCAGCAGGCCCACGATCTCCCCGTCGGTGGTGACGGTGAAGAGCGTCTCGTAGATGTGCGTGGTGACGGCGAACGAGAAGCCGTTGAACGTCTTCTGCGGGTCGAGGGTCGGCGGGTTCGACCCCGTCGCCGTCGTGAGGGTCTGGGCGGCGGCCAGGGGGGAGAAGAGCAGGGCGAGAAGAAGCAGGGTACGTCTCATCGAACCTCCACGGGGTCGCAGGCAAGCGCCCCTTCGGCTAGCGACCGTCGGACCTCCGGTCCGCGTCGGTCGCCACACCCGGGATGCTAAGCCGCGCACTCATACCTCCCAAGTGCGCTAGGATGCCGACCGACCTACGAGGAGAGGTGGTGAGCGCGTATGAACGAAGGAACCATGAACATCTTCCCGGCGCCGCGCTGCCTCGTCAGACGTCGACACCATCCACTGGCCTGAGCCTGCTGGATCCCTGACCGAAGAACGAACCGGCGTGACGGTGACGCTCCAGTTGAGAGCGCCACCCGACCACGTCCTCCGCGCGGCGCCGACGGGCCCAGTCGGCGATGAGCGACACGACACGCACCACACACGCGTTCGGAGGACGGCAGCTTGCCAAGGTACGAAGACGACGGCGCCCCGGAAGGCGCCTTCCACAAGAACAGGGCCGCACGCAACGCAGCCAAGATCAGGCGCCGGGGGAAACGGCTCAAGAAGCGGAGCGGGGTAGCGGACCTGCTCTGGGACGAGGGCGAGTCCCCGCGCCCGACGACCGACACGCTGTTCAGCGACCCCGACCTGCAGGAGCTATACGACCGCGGCTACCTCGACGAGCTCGGCAGCCGGCTGCGCGGCGGCAAGGAGGCCACCGTGTACACGGTCAGGCGCGGCGAGCAGTGGCTGGTGGCGAAGCTCTACACGGACAGGTCGGTGCGCTCGTTCAAGGACGACGCGTCCTACTGGAGCGGGTTCTGGATAGGTGACGCGCGAACGGCGAAGGCGATGCGCAAGGGCTCACGCGCCGGCAACGAGGCGAGACAGGCGATCTGGGTCATGCGCGAGTACACGACGCTGTGGCGCCTGTACCAGGCGGGGCTCCCGGTGCCCAAGCCCGCCGTTGGTCCGGAGGCGAGCGAGCTGAACAGGTCAGGCAGCGTCGTGCTCATGGAGCTCATCGGCGATGGCGACGAGCCTGCTCCACGCCTCTCGGACGTGCGGCTCGAGCCTGATGAGGCCTCGTCGGCGTGGGAGCAGTCGTACGGGATCATGCTGCGGCTGGCGGGGCTGGGGCTGGTGCACGGGGACTTCTCCAACTACAACCTCCTGTGGCATCGCGGCGTGGTCTGGTTGATCGACGTGCCGCAGACGGTCGAGGCGCACGGCTCGCCTGAGGCCGTGACGTTGTTGAGGCGCGACCTCGCGTCGCTCGCGACCTCGTTCCGGCGTCTCGGCGTGGAGCCCGATCTGGCGCCGCTCGAGAGGAGGCTCGTCGCGGCCCTGCGGGAGGCTATGTGACAGCCGCACTCACTTGTACGAACGTCGTCCCAGGCGCGACAATGTGCGGACATGACCATCCCGGCCGGAGGCGGCGACCCGGTTAGCGATCTGCGCGCCTCGCTTCAGGGCGCGAAGGCGCTCGTCGAGATGGACGACGCCCACGGCGCTCGCGCGCAGGTGATCCAGAGCCTCGATGACATAGAGGTCCTGTGCGGCCGGGACCCGCTGGACACCAGCGGCATGCGCTTGGCGGAGCGTCTCGGCGGCCTCGATCCCGCCAGCGTCCCGCCCGACGCTGGCGAGGTCATCGCTCAGACGCTGCGACTGGGGCTCCGCAGCGCCATGCAGGCGAACGACGTGGCCACCGCGCTGCCGTTCGGGCGAGCGGCTCTACGTTTCGCGGATCACCTGGGTCTGCCGGTGCTGGCGGCGCAGGCGCACAACGACCTGGCTACCGTCTACGGGGTCAGGGACTTCCACGAGCGTGCCATCCACCACCTCCGGGCCGGGATCGAGGAGTTGGAGAGGGCCGGGGAGCCCGTGCTGCCGGCCCTGGTGAACAACCTGGGCAACGTCTACATGGAGTCGGACCGGATCGAAGAGGCGCTGGCCTGTTTCGACCGTGCCGTGAAGGACTCGTCGGAACGCGGAGACGACTTCAGGCGGGCGATCGCCTTGGCCAACCGCGGCCGCGCCCTGGGTGCCCTCAGACGGCACGCCGAGGCCATGGAGAGCCTCGAGGGTGCTCTGAGCCTGTTCCGGAGCCTGGGGCGCAAGGCGTACGTGGCCACCACGCTGGCCAAGCTGGGCACGGCCCGTGCGGCCACCGGCGACCTGCGGGAGGCGCTGCGCCTCTACGCCGAGGCTAAGTCGCAGTCCACCGACGAGAACCTGCCGTTCCGAGGCGAGGTGGCGGAGGGCTTGGGGCGCGTCCTGCTCGAGGCGGGCCGCTACGCGCAGGCGCTGCCCGAGCTGGAGCTGGCCGCGGACCTCCACCGGCAGGGCGGCGCCGAGAGGGCGGCCGCCGACATGCTGCGCGAGCAAGCGCGCGCCCTGTCGGTCATGGGCCGGTACGAAGAGGCCTACGACAGGCTCGAGAAGCACATAGAGGACAGCGAGGCGTTGCAGCGGCAACACGGTGAGGTCCTGGTAGGAGTGCTGCTGGTGGAGCTCGAGGCCGGCCTGGCGCAGGACAACGAGCTGCCCATCGTCACCGGCAGGGTCCTCGCCGAGGCGAACCGGGCGCTGCGGGCGCAGGCCGAGCGGCTGGAGCGCATGAGCGCGACGGACGAGCTCACTCAGGTCCACAACCGGCGCTTCCTGAACGGGCGCCTGGAGGACGAGGTGGCCAGGTGCAGGCAGGACAAGGCCACCGACCTCTGCCTGGTGCTCTTCGACATCGACAACTTCAAGGCCATCAACGACCGCTACTCGCACCTGGTCGGTGATGACGTGCTGAAGGTCGCCGCCCAGGTCCTGGAGCGGACGTTCAGACGGACCGACGTCGTGGCGCGGTGGGGCGGCGAGGAGTTCGCCGTCCTGCTGGTGGGGACAGGCAAGGCCGCCGCTGGCCCGGTGACCGAGAAGGCGCGGGAGGCAATCAAGGCGGCGCCGTGGTCCGAGATCGCCGACGACCTGGAGGTGACCGTGTCGGCGGGCATAGCTGCCTTCAGCGAGCTCGAAGGTGTCCCTCAGGCCCTCGAGCTCCTCAAGCTGGCCGACCGCCGGCTCTACGAGGCCAAGCGCAGTGGCCGCGACCGGGTGTCGGCCGGCGGCTGATCACCGAGGGTCGCGCAGGGCCTGGTCCCGGCGTTAGGATCGCGTCACCGACGATCCAGCGGGCCGTGGGGCCAACGCGAGGGGTGATGGCGCCGCGTCCCTGGGAAGGGGCCAGCATGTCTCCTCTCGACCCGAAACGCACGGTCCTAGAGCTGAAGGACCTCCGCTCCCGCACCGGCGACGAGAACGGCGCCTGGCGAGTGGCCTGGACCGACACCTGGCTGGAGGCGAGGGCCTGGCTGCGCGAGAAGCTCGACGCCCTCGGCCTCGAGACCACGACCGATGCGGCCGGCAACGTCTGGTCCACGCTGCGCGGCGAGTCCGACACCGAGCTGCTGATCGGCGGGCACATGGACTCGGTGCCCGGCGGGGGGTGGCTGGACGGGTGTCTCAACGTGCTGGCCGGACTCGAGGTCGTCAGGCGCATCAAGGAGGAGTACGGCGACAAGCCACCTGTCACCGTCCGGCTGGTGGACTGGGCTGACGAGGAAGGGGCGCGGTTCGGGCGCAGCCTCCTGGGTTCGAGCGCCGCCGGCGGCACGCTCGTGCCCGATGAAGAACGCGAGCGGCGCGACGCCGACGGCGTTCGCCTCGTCGATGCACTGAAGCGCTGTGGTGTGGACCTCGACCGGATGAACGAGGCCAACGCCGAGCTGGCCAACGCCGGCGCCTACCTGGAGCTGCACATCGAACAGGGTCCGGTCCTCCTCGACCTAGACCTACCCCTGGGTGTCGTGTTGGGAACCTTCGGGGTGGAACGACACGCGATCCACTTCCGCGGCCAGGCGGCGCACTCCGGCTCGACGCCGATGAACAGGAGGCGCGACGCCTTCCTGGCCGCGGCGAAGATGAGCCCGGAGATCTACAGGATTACGGACAGGCGCGGCGGGGTGTGCACGATCGGGTCGTGTCAGACCCGGCCTGGGATCGTCACGTCGGTGGTGGCGGAGTGCGACATCACCCTCGACCAGCGGCACCTCGATGGGGACCAGCTGGCGGGCATGCTGGCCGACGCCAAGGAGGCCAGCGAGCGCTTCGCGCGGGAGGGCGAAGTGGAGGTGTCCTGGAGCCATCTGTGGAGCATCGACCCTATTCCGTTCCACCCGGAACTGGTCGAGCTCGCCGACGAGGCCGTGAAGGCCGCGGCGGGGACCTCACATCGCTTGCCAAGCGGTCCGTTGCACGACGCCGCCGAGGTCGCGCGTGCCGGCGTGCCCACCGTGATGCTCTTCGTACAGAGCCTGCACGGCATCTCCCACAACAAGATCGAGGACACGAAGGAGGAGCACATCGAGATGTCCGTCGTCGCGCTCGACCGCCTGGCCGAGAAGACGATGGGCTGGCTGCGCACGCGTGCGTGACACGTCTTACGGATGGACCTGCCGTCTGCTCTGCTAGATTGGCAGGGGGGAGATGGGATAGTTGCGGGGGATGCCGCCAGGGCCATTCACAGCGCTCGCGCGCCGCCGCCATTCACGGTGACGGGTTCTGATCGAGAGCGCTGACGAAATCAGGTCGATCGCCCGTGGCCCGAGTCTGGCGGGAGGAACGGTCGTGGCGTCAGGTGCCTAGCAGCGCGAGCGCTCTGGCCCGGATGAGGGAACAACAGCGCCAGGTCGTGAAGGGCTTCCTGTGGACGCTCTTCGCCATCGTCGCCGTATCCGTCGTCCTCAACGCCGTCCTGCTCGGTAGTGAGTTCGTCGCACCGGTCACGCTCGCCACCAACCTGGGTCTGCTGCTCATCGTCGCCGGCTCGATAGCGCTCAACAACTACGGCCGCATGCGTCTGGCCGTGGGTGTCTCGGGCGGGCTGGTCATGGTCACGGCTTCGCTCCCGCCTCTGGTGGTCGGGCTGGACACCGGCGGCATCGCGGTGGTGCTCTTCTTCATCCCCGTCATCCTCGCCGGCCTCGTGATCAGTCGCAGCGCGCTCATGTTCACGAGCGGATGGGCCCTGGTCGTCGCTCTCATCTCGCCGGTCATCCACGGGATACCGCTCGGCGTGGGCGGCTCGGCCCCCACGCACCAGGCTTGGCTGGTCGCGCTGCAGTTCTCGCTGGTGCTCGTCGTCGTGACCCTGCTCCTGGACCGGTTCGGCGTCCGGTTCCAGCGCAGCATGCGGGAGGCGTTCGCGGAGCAGGCGGCCGCCGAGGCCCAGCTGCTCGATGAGAAAGGCTTCTCCGACGCCATCATCGAGAGCCTGCCCGGCGTGTTCTTCGTGCGCGACGGTTCGGGACGCTACCTCAGGTGGAACCGCCGCTTCCAGCAGGTATCCGGCTTCAGCGACGAGGAGTTGGGCGCACTCGACCCACTGGGCCTGTTCGACGACGAGATCAAGCCCCAGGTGCGGGGCTACATACGGAAGGTGTTCGAGGAGGGCTCCGCCGCTGCAGACCTCATGATCACCTCGGCCACGGGTGAGAGGCGGCCGTACTTCCTCAGCGCGACCCGGTTCAACCAAGGGGGCCAGCAGTACCTCGTCGGCACCGGGGTAGACCGCACAGAGCTCGACCGCGCCCGAGCCCACATCGACACGCTGAACCTGGCGCTACAGGAACGCGTGGAGCGCCTCACCGCCTTGCGCGAGATCGACCGCGCGATAATCGGCTCGCTCGACATAGACCTGACCCTGGGCGTGATGCTCGACCAGGTGACGACCAAGCTGCACGTGTCTGCAGCGCGGATCCTCCTCTTCGACGACACCGAGCAGGTGCTCCGGTTCGGTGCCAGCAAGGGTCTGCCTAGCTCCGGGATGCGCAGCTTCAGGGCGCGGTTGGGCGAAGGACCCAGTGGCACCGTCGCCCGCGATCGCGAGAAGCTGGTGATCGAGGGGGCCGCTAACGTGCAACACACGTTCCAGGGCCTCCACGGCTCCGCCGACAACGCGATCGTGTCCTACGTGGGCGTGGCACTCGTCGCCAAGGGTCAGCTGCAAGGCGTGCTGGAGGTGTTCCACGACGAGCCGCTCCCCGAGGGCGATGACTGGCACGACTTCCTCGACGCTCTGGCCGTGCAGGCGGCCATCGCGCTGTCGAACGCCAAGCTGTTCGAGGATCTCGAGCGCTCGAACATCGAGCTCAGGCTCGCTTACGACACCACGATCGAAGGATGGTCGCGCGCCCTCGACCTCAAGGACGAGGAGACCGAGGGTCATAGCCGCCGCGTGACGGAGCTGGCCGTGCAGCTGGCGGCTCGGCTGGGGCTGAAAGGCGAGGAGCTCGTTCACGTCAGGCGTGGCGCCCTGCTGCACGACATCGGCAAGATGGGCGTCCCCGACAAGATCCTGCTCAAGCCAGGCAAGCTGGACCCCGACGAGTGGGAGGTCATGAAGCGGCACACGACGCTGGCGTACGAGCTGCTCAACGGCATCCGCTTCCTGAGACCGGCGCTGGCCATACCGCACTCGCACCACGAGCGGTGGGACGGCACGGGCTACCCGCTGGGCCTCAAGGGCAGGGACATCCCCATCGCGGCCCGGCTCTTCGCCGTCGTCGACGTCTACGACGCCCTGACGAGCGACCGGCCCTACCGCCAGGCCTGGCCGCAGGAGCGGGCGCTCACGTACGTCAAGGAGCAGTCAGGAACTCATTTCGACCCCGGCGTCGTCCAGGTCTTCCTCGAGATGTTGGAGGAGCGCCGTTCCGAGCGGTCGGGTGGTGGCGCGAGCCGCACGCATGCGCGCGGACCAGAGCGGGACCCGCACAAGACGGGGGCCTAGCCTACCGAGACGCGGGCCGTCGCTCTCGACCGGACCCAAGGCCGCGCGGCAGGGGGATGAAACGACGTCGAAGCCAGGGAGTCCCGTCCTGGACGTTGATCGTGTGGTGGGCGGTGAGG
>JBDZWC010000065.1:0-16856 GCA_040256005.1 Deinococcaceae bacterium
AGCTTGCCGCCGGTGATGCTCGCGGCGTGGCTGCCCGTCGCGACGCCGTGCCCGGCCGCCTCGACGCCGACCATGCGGGGTCTCTGGTCGGCGGGCAGGTACGCGAACGGCGCGAAGAGCCCGATCGCGTTCGAGCCGCCGCCCACGCAGGCGACGAGTGCGTCGGGCGTCGTACGACCCTCGCGTGCCTCCAGCTGCTCCATGACCTCGTAGCCGATGACGCACTGCAGGTCGCGCACGATCATCGGGTACGGATGCGGGCCCACCACGGACCCGATGAGGTAGTAGGTGTCCCTGACGTTCGTCACCCAGTCCCGGATGGCCTCGTTGGTGGCGTCCTTGAGGGTGCGTGTGCCGCTCTTGACGCTCACGACCTCGGCGCCCAGGAGGCGCATGCGATAGACGTTGAGCTCCTGCCTGCGCACGTCCTCCTCGCCCATGTACACGACGCACTCGAGGCCGAACAGCGCCGCAGCGGTCGCGGCCGCCACGCCGTGCTGCCCGGCTCCGGTCTCGGCGACGATGCGCCGGTGGCCCATGCGCCGAGCCAGCAGCGCCTGGCCCACCGTGTTGTTGATCTTGTGCGCGCCCGTGTGGTTGAGGTCCTCGCGTTTGAGGTAGACGCGGGCGCCGCCCAGGTGCCGCGTGAGGTTCTCGGCGTGGTAGAGGAGAGACGGGCGTCCCACGTAGTCCCGCAGCACCGTCGCGAGCTCGGCCACGAACTCGGGGTCGCCCTTGGCGTCCCGGTAGGCGGTGTCCAGGTCCTCCAACGCCGGGATCAGGGTCTCGGGCACGTAGCGACCGCCGAACCGGCCGTAGCGGCCGCGGGCGTCGGGTAACGGGAAATCGGGCAGGCCGCGGCCCAGCACGGCGGTCTGGCTCATGGGTCAGGAGTCTACGCTTACGAGCGCCGCCAGGTCTGCGGGAGAGAGCGTCATGGGCCCGGCGGGAGCGCTCGCGCCCCCGGTCCTCAGCCGCTCGCGGATCTCGGTGGCGGTCACTGGCCCTCGGCCGTCGTGCCAGCCCAACGACGCCGCCAGCAAGCCGAGGACGGCGCCCGGGTCAGCCCCGGCGGCACGTAGCTCGTGCAAGGAGAGGGCGCCGCCGCGCTTGGAGAGCTTCTCTCCGTCGGTACCGAGAAGCAGGCCGACGTGAGCGAACCGGGGCCGCGGTAACCCCAGGGCGTCGTAGAGCAACGCCTGGGCGGCCGTGCTCGCCAGGAGGTCTGCGCCGCGGGCCACCTCCGTGACGCGCATGGCAGCGTCGTCGACCACGACGGCCAGCTGGTAGCCGATCAGCCCGTCCGCACGCCTCACGACGAAGTCTCCTACGTCCCGGCGCAGGTCCACCGCGACCGGACCCTGGATCGCGTCGTCGAACGACACGGTGGCATCTGGTACGCGGAACCTCAGGCTGGGAACGCGGCCCTCCCGGCGCCGGCCCGCCGCGAGGCGCGCGTTGATGGCGCGCTGTGCCGGGCCGTAGACGCGGGCGGCCTCGCCGGCTGGACCCTCGCCGGCGTCATCGACGCCCTGCCCACCTGATGAGGCCTGCGCGATCTCGCGCCGGGACAGGTAGCACTCGAACAGGTGTCCCGCGCCCATGAGGCGAGCGATGGCGGCCTCGTGATGGGCGAGGCGCTGGGACTGGAGGTAGGGAGAGTGCGGGCCGCCCACGTCGGGGCCCTCGTCCCAATCGAGCCCCAGCCACCTAAGCTCGGCCAGGTTGCCCGCCACGGCCTCGGGCCGCGTCCGCGGGCCGTCGATGTCCTCGACGCGCAGCAGGAACGCGCCGCCGGCCGCCCTGGACCGACCCCAGGCGAACAGCGCGGTCCGGGCGTTGCCCAGGTGCAGCCAGCCGCTGGGCGAGGGAGCGAACCGGCCGCGGTAGCCCGTCGTCGGCGTCATGGCGCGCTAGGGCGGCGCGGCGCTAGGCGCGGCGGCGGATGGCCTCCAGGACGGCGTCTCCCATGTCGGACGGCGTCCGAGCCACCACCACGCCTGCGCCCTCGAGCGCGGCGATCTTCTCGGCCGCGGTGCCCTTGCCACCGGAGATGATCGCTCCGGCGTGGCCCATCCGCTTCCCGGGAGGTGCGGTGGTGCCCGCGATGAACGAGGCGACCGGCTTCCGCATGTGCGCTCGGATCCAAGCGGCCGCGTCCTCCTCGGCGTTACCACCGATCTCGCCGATCATCAGCACCGCCTCGGTAGCCGGGTCGTCGTTGAAGACCTCGAGCACGTCGATGAAGTTCGTCCCGTTGACCGGGTCGCCGCCGATGCCGACGGCGAGCGTCTGGCCCAGGCCGTTGTCCGTGAGCTGCTTGACGCCCTCGTAGGTGAGGGTCCCGGAGCGGCTGACGACCCCGACCTTGCCCGGGGCGTGTATGTAGCCGGGCATGATGCCGATCTTGCAGGCCTTCGGTGACGTGAGCCCGGGGCAGTTGGGGCCGATCAGGCGGGAGCGCTTGCCCTCGAGGAAGCGCTTGACCGTGACCATGTCCATGATCGGTATGCCCTCGGTGATGGCGACGATGAGCTCGACGCCGGCGTCCGCCGCCTCCATGATCGCGTCGGCCGCGAAGGGCGGCGGGACGAACACGACGCTGGCGTTGGCTCCCGTCTGGGCGACGGCCTCGGCGACGGTGTCGAACGAGGGGACGTCCACCGAGTAGGTGTCGGGGCGGGAGGGGACGCCGGAGTGGTCAGTCTCGCCCTCGAAGTGGACGCTCTGACCGCCCTTGCCGGGCCGCACGGCCGCCACGACGTTGGTGCCGTAGGCGATGGACCTGTCGGTGTGGAACGTGCCGGCGCCGCCCATGCCCTGCACCAACAGGCGGGTCTCCGTGCCGATCATCAGGCTCATGCCGCGCCCCCCGCCAGCTCCACGATCTTGCGGGCGCCGTCCTTCATGTCCGAGGCGCTGATCACGTTGAGCCCTGACTCGTCGATGATCTTCTTGCCCAGCTCCGCGTTCGTGCCCTCGAGCCTCACCACGAGCGGCACCTCGAGGCCAACCTGCTTCACGGCCGCGACGACGCCGTTCGCGATGGTGTCGCCACGCATGATGCCGCCGAAGATGTTCACGAAGATCCCCTTGACGTTCGGGTCCTTGGTGATGATCTTGAACGCGGCCGTGACGTTCTCTTCCGTGGCGCCGCCGCCCACGTCCAGGAAGTTGGCCGGCTCGCCGCCGACCTCCTTGATGGTGTCCATGGTCGCCATCGCGAGGCCGGCGCCGTTCACGAGGCAGCCGACGTTGCCGTCGAGCTTGATGAACGACAGGCCGTACTTGCCGGCCTCCACCTCGGCCGGGTCCTCCTCGGTGGTGTCGCGCAGGTCCGCCACGACCGGGTGCCTGAACATGGCGTTGGAGTCGAAGCTCATCTTGGCGTCGAGGGCGACGACGTCGCCGCTCTTCGTGACCACGAGGGGGTTGACCTCGAGCAGGTCGGTGTCCAGCTCGCGCGCGGCGCGGGCAACGGCCTTGAGCAGCGCCACGCCCTTCCTGTGGGTGTCGCCCGAGAGCCCGAGGGCGAACGCCAACGAGCGCGCCTGGAAGTCGGCGAGGCCCAGCAGGGGGTCGATGGCCTGACGCACGATCTTCTCGGGCGTCTCCTCGGCGACCTGCTCGATGTCCATGCCGCCGGCCGTGGACACCATGACGACGTTGCGGCCTAGCGAGCGGTCGAGCACCACCGAGAGGTAGAGCTCCCTCTCGATGTCCATGCCCTGCTCGACGTAGAGGCGGTTCACCCGCTTGCCGGTGGGGCCGGTCTGGACCGTCACGAGCGTGGAGCCGAGCATCTTGCCGGCCAGCTCGCGCACCGTTGCCTCGGCGGCCTCGATGCCGCCCTCGCGGCCGTCGAGTACGACGTTGACGCCCCGGAGACCGTGGTGCTCGACGAAGGTGCCCTTGCCCCTCCCGCCCGCGTGGATCTGCGACTTCACGACGACGACGGGGTTGCCGGTCTCCTCGACGAGCGGACGCACGGCCCTGGCGGCCTCGTCTACCGTCGTGGCTGAACGGCCAAGCGGTACCGCTACCCCGAACGGGGCCAGCAGCTCCTTGGCCTGGTACTCGTGGATCTTCAAGGTCGGTTACCTCCAGTGCGCCGGGCGCAAAGAAGGCTCCCGGCCATGCAGACAGGCTAGGTTACCTCGCTGCCCCGCTGCGCCCGTCCCGCACGGTGAGACGCGTGTGGCAAGGTTCGTGTGACCGTACGCCGTCAGCCAGTAGAGTGCCGGCATGGTGCGGACAGCGATACTGACCGTGTCCGACTCCGTGTCCACTGGGAACCGGGAGGACGGCAGCGCTCAGGCGATACGTCAGGTGCTCAAGACCGGCCCGTTCGTCGAGGTCGACTATCAGGTCGTACCGGACGAGCAGGCGCTCATCCGGGCGAAGCTGCGCCTGTGGTCGGACCAGGACGGTGTTGACCTCGTGCTGACCACCGGGGGCACCGGCCTGTCGCGCAAGGACAGGACGCCGGAGGCGACCGAGGAGGTCATCGAGCGGCGCGTGCCTGGGTTGCCCGAGCTGATGCGCTCGGTCGGCGCTGCCAAGAGCAGGACGGCCGCGCTGTCACGCGGGGTCGCGGGCGTCAGGCGCCGGACGTTGATCCTCAACCTGCCCGGCAGTCCCGGCGCGGCGGCCGACTCCCTCGCGGCCGTCATCGAGACGTTGCCGCACGCCGTCGACGTCATCAAGGGCGCGCCCGAAGCCTCACCCGAGGCCTGGCACAACTGAGCGCGCCGCCCGCAGGGGGCCTTCCACGAACCGTTCGCCGGGCACTAAGCTAGACGGCCTTGACCGTCCTGGCCTTCGTAGTCTTCCTCGTCTCGTACCTCGTCGCTTTCGTAGGGGTCGTACTGCCGGTCCTGCCGGGCGTGCCCATCGCGCTCGTCGGGGCGGTCGTGGCCGCGCTGATCGTCGGCTTCGAGCGCTTCGGGACGCTGCCGCTCGTGTACGTCGGCGTGCTCGTCGTGCTCTCTCAGCTGGTGGACCTGGCCGGGACCTGGCTGGGCTCCAAGCGTTTCGGCGCCGGGCGCGCAGGGGTCTGGGGCGGTGTGATCGGCTCGTTCGTGGGCCTGTTCGTGTTCCCGCCGTTCGGGTTCCTGGTGGGCGCGCTGGTCGGGGCCGTCATCGCCGAGCTGCTGGCCGGACGCCCGACCCGCGAGGCGGTCCGCAGCGGCGTGGGAGCGTTCGTGGGCACGTTGGGCGGCACGGTCGCGAAGCTGGTCATCATGGTAGTGATTGGTTTCGTTGTGTTCCCCAGGTTCTTCGGCGGCTGAAGCCCGCCCCAAGGAGCTGATCGATGGATCCGATCTTCGTGCAGGTAGGGCCGCTGGCCATCAGGTGG
Source organism: Deinococcaceae bacterium (assembly GCA_040256005.1). Classification (GTDB taxonomy): domain Bacteria; phylum Deinococcota; class Deinococci; order Deinococcales; family Trueperaceae; genus DASRWD01. Next base: position 5,360 of record JBDZWC010000065.1, read on the forward strand.
TACGGGGTCCTCATCGCCCTGGGCGTGCTGATCGGCGCCGCCTGGTCCCTGAAGGCGGCCGAGCGCCGAGGGCTCGACCCGGACAGGCTGCTGGACATGGCGATCTGGTTGGTCGTCGCCGGGGTGGTGGGAGCGCGGCTCGTCTACGTGCTCACGAGCCCGGCAGCCTACTTCGGTCCGGGCGGCAACTGGCTCGACGCGTTCAAGGTGTGGCAGGGCGGCATCAGCATCCACGGCGGCGTCGCTGGCGTCATGCTGGCCGCCTGGCTCTACTGTCGCCGCCACGGTCTGAACGTGTGGGCCTACCTCGACGTCATGACGCCGGTGGGAGTGCTGGGCATCATGGGCGGCCGCATCGGCAACATCATGAACGGCAGCGACACCGGCGGGCGGCTCACGAACTTAGGCATCGGCTTCACGTGGCCGCCTCCCGGCACCGAGACCCTGGGGGCGTTCGGGCGCGTGGTGTTCGGCGACCAGCTGTGGCAGTTCGGACCGCCGGCGTGCTCCACCGTGCCGGCCGGCCAGCCGTGCGTCGTGCACTTCACCCAGCTCTACGGGTTCCTGGTGGGCTTCATCCTGCTCTTCATCGTCGCCTGGGCTCTCAGGCGCCTCGACATGCCGGCGGGCAACGTCTTCTGGCTGTTCGTGCTGTGGTACTCGATCCTGCGCAGCGTGATCGAGGAGCCGTTCAGGGACAACCCGCTGCCATGGCAGGTCTACCTGAACAGGGAGGCGGGCATCGGCCTGTTCACGTACACGCAGCTGGCCAGCATCCCGATCGTGTTGATCGCCCTGTACATAGTCCTCACGGCCCGGGACAGGCAGGGCTCCAGGCGGACCGCCGCAGCCAGATGAACGCCTGCGCCGTCGTGGTGCTGGCCGCCGGCGCCGGGACGCGGATGCGCTCGAGCCGGCACAAGGTCCTGCACGAGGCCGCCGGACTGCCGCTGCTCGAGCATGTGCTGAGGGCCGTGGACCCCCTGGAGGCGCGTCGCGTGGTCGTCGTCGTGGGCCACCTGGGGGACCAGGTCAGGGACGCGTTCCGTGAGCGTGCGGCCGGGGGAAGGCTCGTCTTCGCCGAGCAGCGCGAACTGCTCGGCACGGGCCACGCGCTGGCTCAGGCGGAGAGCGCCGTCAAGGCCGCCTTCCAGGCCGGAGAGGACGGCACGGTGCTCGTCCTGAACGGCGACGGGCCGCTGTTGAGGCCACAGACGTTGAGGCGGATGCTCGAGGCCCAGGGTGACGCCGCGGGGATGAGCGTTCTCGTCGCCAGCGTGACCGACCCGAGCGGGCTAGGTCGCGTGGTCCGGGCCGGCGACAGCGCCATCGCGAGGATCGTCGAGGACAAGGACGCCGACGAGGCCGAGCGGGCGATACGCGAGATCAACGCCGGCGCGTACGCGTTCGACCTGGGCGTGTTCGAGCGTTGCCGGCGGCTCCCGTCCGACAACGCTCAAGGCGAGCAGTACATCACGGGGCTGGTGGACCTGTACCTGGAGGAAGGCCTGCCGGTAAGGGCTGTGCCGGCCACCGCCGCCGAAGAGGCCCTGGCGGTCAACGACCAGGAGGAGCTGGCCGTGGTCGACCGCGCGCTGCGCGGGCGCTAGCCGTCTCGACCCGGGCTCGCCGCGGTGCCGAGCCAGCCGGCCGCGACGATGCCCTCGAGCACCCCGAACGCATGCCGGCCCGTCGCCATCAGCACACCGGGCACGTCGCGCAGGTCCTCCATCTCCGGCTCGTGGTTGGCGACCACCACGGCGACCATCCCCGCCCGCGCCGCTGTCACGATGAGCTCCCTGTCGTTCCCGGAGTCGCCCGCGGTCACCACCCGGTCGGCGGCCAGCGAGTAGCGCTCGGCCAGGTACGAGAGCGCGCTGCCTTTGGACGCCGCTGTGGGCAGCACGTCCAAGAAGAGCCCGGCGGAGTAGACGATGTTCGCCGCCAGGCCGGCCGCCTCGAGCGCGGCGGCGACGGTGATCGGCGTGGGCTGACCGGACGCCTGGGTGTCCACGTAGTAGCTGACCTTGAAGCGGCTCTGAGCGTCGTGCGGTTGGCTGGTGAGGCCGGGAACCTGGGCCAGGGCCGAGCGCACGGCCTCCGCGTCGAAGCCGGTGGCGGCCAACCGGGCCGACCACTCCGCGTCCGGCAGGAAGCGGCCGTCGGTCCACAGGTGAACCTCGGTGCCGACACCGCACACGAGCCCCGAGGCGCCGGGAAGCCCGTCGCGCTCCAGCACCTCGGCCGCCTCCAAGGACAGCGGCAGATCGCGACCCGACGTGAGCACGAGGGCCGCGTCGGCGCGCCTCAACGCCCGGCCCAGTCGCTCGGTGCCGGCTGCCGGCGCCCCACCCTCGAGCAGCGTGCCGTCAACGTCGCTGACGAGGACGCGCCGCCCCGGACGCAGTCCGACGACGTAACCTGCGGCTGACTCGTTCACGCCGGTGATGGCGCCGAGTCCAGCACGCGCCGGAGTGCCGCCACGTACTTGTCGGCGTGCGCCCGCCACGAGTAGTGCTCCCTCACGCCGGCGATGCCGTTCTCGGAGTAACGCTCCCACTTCTCGCGGTCGACGAGTATGCCCTTGATCGCCGCCTGGATCGCAGCGGTGTCGCGCGCGTCGATGAGCTCACCGGACCCCACCTTGCCGATGATCTCCTGCGGCCCACCATGGTCGGTGGACACGACGGGTAGTCCGGAGGAGCTCGCCTCGATGATCGTGATCCCGAAGTTCTCGACCAGGGCGGGGTTGACGAACACGCCGCGTCTGGCGGCGACAAGGCGGTAGAGCACCGGGATGTCGGTGTCCGGCTGGTGCTTCTTGGGGAGAGCCAGACGGCCGTAGAGGTCGTACTTGTCCATCGACAGCAGGAGTCCCGTGAGCACCTCGCGCTCGTTGTCGTCCATCTGCTCGATGTCGCCCCTGACGCCCGCGAAGATCACGAGGTTCGCCAAGTGCCTCAGCTCGTTGTCGGTGCCGTACGCCGTGACCAGGCCTTCGATGTTCTTGCGCCTGTCCGGGCGGCTGATCGCGAGTATCACCGGTTTGTCGGGCTCGCGCAGGAACCGTGAGATCTCCCGCCTCATCCTGACCCGCGCCTTGACGACGTCCTCGTCCGGCTCGTAGCCCTCGTCGAGGTCGTAGTAGTACGGGTAGAAGCGGTCGACGTCCACGCCCGGTGGGATCACGACGAAGTTGGCCTTGGGCGCGGAGTCGTACAGCTCGTACCCTTTCTCGACCTCCTGACGCGTGCTGGCCACTACGATCCGCGCGGCCGCGAGCGCTCGCTCCTCGGCCTCGATCCGGCGGCTGATGTGGTACTGGTCCTCGATCTCCTCGCCCGTCATCCCGGCCCGCCGCAGCACGCGGCGCTTGTTGCGACCCAGCGAGTGCCCGGTGAAGACGAACGGCCTGTCCCAGCGGTCCGCGAGCCACATGGCCACCTCGCCGGCGTCGGGGTAGTGGCCGTGCACGACGTCCGGTATCCCGGGGCCGTTCTCGAAGTACCCGGCGGCGTTGGCGGCCAGCTCCTCCAGGTGGGGCCAGAGGAGCTCCTTGCGCATGTACTCGTCGCCACCAGCCTGTACCCGCACCAGGTCGACGTTCTCCGCCAGGTGCTCGACCGGTTTGGCGTAGTCGTCGCTGAGCTCGAGGTCGTCGATACGCCGGGTCACGAGGTCGACCCTGGCCACCTCCGGGTGCTTGCCTAGCGCCCTCGCGAGCTCGATGACGTACTTCGTCTGCCCGCCTGTGTCGGCGTCGTGCCCCAGCTCCAGGTCCTCGCCACGTATCAAGCCGTGAACGCTGAACATGGCGACGTGGAGCCCAGGCCCGCCTGCCTGCTTCCGCTCTCTGAGCTCTGCCACGCGTGACCTCCCCGGCGTTGGCACACTACCGGCTGTGGCGATGAGATGGAGCGGGGGAGGATGTCATTCCCCGATGCGCATGAAGATGCAAGCGCTTGTATCGAAACCCAGTCTGGGCCCCGGGTGGCGTGATACAGTGCGCGCTCGATGCCCCTTCTCTCCAAGCCACGCGCGGTGCTCGCGCTCGAGGACGGCACCGTCTACAAGGGCTACGCCTTCGGCGCCCAGGGCAAGTCGGTGGGCGAGATCGTCTTCAACACCTCCATGACCGGCTACCAGGAGATCCTGACCGACCCCAGCTACAACGGCCAGATCGTCACGATGACGTACCCGCACATCGGGAACTACGGCGTGAGCGTCTACGACATGGAGTCGAACAAGCCGTTCGCGCGCGGGTTCATCGTGCGAGAGTTCAGCCGGCGCACCTCGAACCACAGGGCCAACCAGGACCTGCAGTCGTTCATGGAGCAGCACGGCATCGTCGGGATCGAGGGCATCGACACGCGCGCCCTGACCAGGCGCCTGCGCACCGGCGGGGTCGTCAAGGGCGTCATCTACCACGGCCATGCCGACGCGGCGCTCGAGTCTCAGCTCGTGCGCGAGGCGCAGGAGCACCTCGACATCGACGGGCGGGACATGACGCCCGAGGTGACGACGCCGCTGCCGTACGCCAGGCCCACCTTCAAGGACAACCCTAGGGTCGTCGTGCTCGACTTCGGCACCAAGAACTCGATCGTCTACCAGCTCGAGCAGGCGGGCGCCGAGGTCATCGTCGTGCCGGCGCAGACCACGCCGGCGCAGATCATGGCCCTGGACCCCTACGGCCTCGTCATCTCCAACGGGCCCGGCGACCCCGACGGGCCCAAGTACGCGCAGGACACCGTGTGGCAGATGCTGGGCCTGCTCCCCACCTACGGCATCTGCCTGGGCCATCAACTGCTCGGCCTGGCCGTGGGCGGTCGCACCTACAAGCTCAAGCACGGGCACCACGGCGCCAACACCCCGGTGAAGAACCTCATCACCGGCGGGGTGGAGATCACCAGCCAGAACCACAACTATGCCGTGGACATCGACTCGATACCGAACGGTCAGTTCGTCGCGACGCACGTAAACCTCAACGACCGGACGCTGGAGGGGATGGCGCACGCGCGCTACCCGGTGTTCAGCGTTCAGTACCACCCCGAAGCGAGCCCGGGCCCGCACGACGCCAACTACATGTTCCGCCGCTTCATGCAGGAGGTCGACGCCTTCGAGGGTGCCTCCTCGCTGCCTGCCCAGGCGCTGGCGGGCGTCTGACCGGGGCCGTCAGCGCAGCAGGTCCGCGCTGTCTAACCACAAGGTGACGGGCCCGTCGTTCACTAGCTCCACGGCCATGTCGGCGCCGAACTCTCCGGTCTCCACGGGCACGCCGGCTTGACGTAGCGCGGCGGCGAAGCGCAGGTACAGCCGCTCGGCCTGCTCGGGGGGCGCGGCGTGCGAGAAGCCGGGTCGGTTGCCGGAGCGCATGTCGCCGTAGAGCGTGAACTGGCTGACCACGAGGCAGCCACCGCCCACCTGGTCGAGGGCGAGGTTCATGCGGCCAGCGTCGTCGGAGAACACCCTGAGCTTCCTCACCTTCTCGGCCAGCCTGTCGGCCACGTCCTCGTCGTCCTCCGGGCCGACACCGACCAGCACCAGCAGCCCGCGCCCGATCGAGCCGATGACCTCGCCCGCCACGCGCACCTCGGCGCGCGCGACGCGTTGCACCAGCGCCCTCACCTAGAAGAGCGTGGCCTGCTCTGCGGTATCTATGACGACCTGCCCGCGCCTCGGGGGCAGCTCGTCGAGGGCACGCCTGATCTCCTGCATGTCCTGCCAAGTGAGCCACTTGGGACCGCCCCGCTCTCGTCCGGCGTTCCTGAGCAGGTAGGCGGGATGGAACAGTGGGCGCAGCTTGATGCCATGCCAGTCGTGCCAGCGCCCACGCAGCCTGGTGATGCCCTCGGTCGTTCGCAGGAAGAACTGGGTGGGTACGTTGCCGAGCGTGCCGATCACCTGCGGACCGATCACCTTGATCTGAGCTAGTAGGAGGTCCGCGCTGGCGGCGACCTCGGCCGGCGTGGGGTTGCGGTTGCCAGGCGGGCGGTGCTTGACGATGTTGGTGATGTAGACCTGCTCCCGGTCGAGGCCCACGGACATGAGCACCTTGTCCAGGAGTTGGCCGGCGCGGCCGACGAACGGCCGGCCAGTGAGGTCCTCGTCCTCCCCGGGGGCCTCGCCGATGAGCATGAAGCGGGCGTCCTCCGGCCCCTCGCCGAACACCAGGTTGTCAGACAGGTCCTTCAGCGCGGGCGCCTTGACCGCCGCGCCGCGCTCGAGCTCGAGGAGGTTCACGCGTCCGTTGATAACACGGTCAGAGGCCCGCGACCTCGCCGTCCTGCAGCGCCTTGCGCTGGCTCCTGACCTCGCGCCTCAGCTTGGGCTCGAGGCCGATCATGAGGAAGAAGTTCTCCAGGGCGTTCTCCCGCCCCTTGATCTCGGTATGGGCGAGCTCGGCGCTGCCGGTGACGAACGGCAGCGAGCGGTACTCCTCGAGCGCCTCGGCCACGACCTCGGACGGCGACAGCGTGGATGCCAGCTCGGATAGGTGCGAGTAGACGTTGCGCCGGGCCTCGGCGTGCAGGCGGAACGCGTCGGGGTTCTCGGTCTCGCCGGCGAGTAGCAGGTCCTGCTTCGCGATGCGACGGTAGTGCTTGAGCCCCCTGAGGATCTCCTCCGAGCTCAGGACCACGCGTGTTTCCATCTAGCGCTCCTTCCCGGGGCACGATCGCCCCATGCCGCCCAGGCGACCCTGCAGGCGGCACCACGACGCATCGCCCTCACCGGTCTGTCGGTGGGGCGACCCTGTCATCACCTCTGAAGAACCTCTATGCCTTCAACGTCCGGATGGGAACGGGGATCTCATGGTCGTCGGACCTGTCTTCTCGCTCCAGTACCACGCCGGTGTACCTCGTCAACGAGGCGATCTCCTCGGCGTCGGTCCGGTAACCGCAGGCGTCGCACTCGAGCTCCTCGAAACCCTCCCGGTAGTGGAAGGTGACCGTGTCGCGACTGCCGCAACGCGGGCAAGGAGTCATCTCGTGGAACCCTTCGGCGTCCAATGGAGCCTCCCGTCCTGGGTTGCCAGAGTCTAGCCCAACCGGGGCCCGGGTTAGTGTGCCCGGATGCTCGGAACGGGGTGGCGCCGGCGACCGCGCGACTACCTAGACGCGCGTGGACGCGGCGCTGCGGCTACGAGCTCCCTGGCGTGCTCCAACGCCGCGCCCGTAACGGTGCCCGACAGCATGCGCGCCAGCTCCTCGTCACGCTCGTCGCCCTGGACCCGGCGCACGCTCGTGACGGTGCGGCCGGCCTGCTCGGACTTGGAGACCACGAAGTGAGCGTCGGCGAAGGCCGCCACCTGGGCGAGGTGGGTGACGACCAGGACCTGCCGTCCGGTAGCGAGCTCCGCGAGCAGGGCCCCCACCTCGCGGGCGGCCCTCCCGCCGACGCCAGCGTCCACCTCGTCGAAGGCGAGCGTCCGCTGGGTGGCGCCGGTCACGAGGTGGAGCGCCAGCATCAGGCGCGAGAGCTCACCGCCCGAGGCGATCTGCGACACCGGCCCCAGGGGCTCGCCCGGGTTAGCCCCGAACAGGAACGTCACGTCGTCACTGCCGGACGCATGCGGCTGGTCCAGCGGTGCGACCCTCACCTCGAACACGGCGCTGGGCATCCCTAGCCGGGCGAGCAGTGGGGTGATCTGAGCCGCCAGCTCCTGGGCGGCGTGCCGCCTGGCTGCGCTGAGGCCTGCGCCCAGCTGTTCCAACCTCGCGGACAGCTGAGCCTCCTCGCGCTCCAGCTCCGCCTCGTCGTCGTCCAGCGCCTCGAGCTCCGACAGCTCCCGCCGGGCGCGCTCCGCGAATGCGACGACGGCCGGCAGGTCGTCGCCGTACTTGCGCTTGAGGTCGTCGAGCTTGGCGAGGCGGGCTTGAACGGCGTCGAGGCGACCGGGGTCCGCGTCGAAGCCGGAGAGGAACGCCTCGACCTCGGCGGCCACGGCACCCAGCCCGGTGACGGCCGTCTCGAGGTCGTCCGCCAGTGCGGCCAGCTGCGGGGCATGCCTGGCAGCCGACCTGAGCTCGCGCAGAGCGCCGGCCGCTAGGGGAGTGGCGCTGGGCTCATCGCCCGCCAGCGCAGCGAAGGCGGCGCTGGCCGACTGGACGATGCGCTCGGCATGGCGCAGCGTGGCCAGGTCGGCCGCCAGGGCATCGTCTTCACCTACCGCGACCTTGGCCGCCTCGATCTCCTGCAGCTGGTACGCCAGCACGTCCTGACGGCGGGCGCGCTCACGCATGGCCGCACGCACCTCCTCGAGTTGGGCACGGACCTGGCCGCGGCGGGCGAACGCCTGCTTGTGCTCGGCCAGAGCGGACCTATCTGGTTCCGGCAGTAGCCTGTCGAGCTGGGCACGTTGCGCCGCCGGGCCCTGCAGCTCGAGCGCGCCATGCTGAGCGAAGACGGCCACGAGCTCACCGACCCGCTCCGCCAGCTCACCCACCGTGACGACCTCACCGTCCAGCCTGGCGGTGTGCCTGCCGGCGGCGGAGACGCGCCGGCCGGCGGTCTGGATGGTCGCGCCTTCGAACTCGCCCTGCACCAGGGCGTCCTCTGAGCCCGCCCGCACGAAGGCAGTGTCCGCGCGGGCCCCGGCGAGCAGGCTGAGGGCGTCGACGACGATCGACTTGCCCGCTCCGGTCTCGCCCGTCAACACGTTGAGACCCTCTGACAGCTCGAGCGAGAGCTCCCGGATTATCGCGAAGTCACGCAGCTCGAGACGACGCAGCACGCGGCGAGTATAGACGTCCCAAACGGGCGTAGTCGGTCTGGGGCTGGGCTATCATCCAGCCATGCAGGCGGCCGGGCCCACCTACGTCGAGTGCCCGCGAGACGCCTGGCAGGGGCTGCCCCACGTGCTGCCCACGGCGGTCAAGGTGGCCCACCTCCAGTCGCTGCTCGACGCCGGCTTCAGGCACCTCGACCTGGGCTCGTTCGTCTCGCCGCGCGCCGTTCCCCAGATGGCCGACACCGAGAAGGTCCTGGAGGGACTCAACGCGCCGGACGACGCCGACCTGCTGTGCATCGTCGGGAACCTCCAGGGCGTCGAGAGGGCCGTCGAGTCGGGCCGCGTCACCAGCGTCGGCTACCCGCTGAGCGTCAACGAGACGTTCCAGCGCCGCAATGTCGGTCGGGGCCTCGCCGACTCCTGGCAGGAGCTGGAAGCGATGCGGTCGCTGGCAGTGGGGGCGGGCATCGGCTTGGTCGTCTACGTGTCGATGGCCTTCGGTAACCCGTACCGGGAGACCTGGTTGCCGAGCATGACGGCCGAGACGGTGGTCAGGTTGCGCGACATGGGTGTGAGACGCATCGCGCTGGCAGACACCGTGGGGACGGCAGACGCCCAGGCGGTCGACCGGGTACTCTCCCGGCTCTCGAACGCCAGCGACCTCGGCCTGCATCTGCACGCGCGTCCCGATGCGTGGGAGCAGCTCCTCGAGGTCGGGCTGGCCCGGGGCGTCAGGTGGGTGGAGGGCGCGCTGGGCGGCGTGGGCGGCTGCCCCTTCGCGGGTGACGACCTGGTCGGCAACCTGCCCACCGAGCGAGTCCTGCCATGGCTGGCAGACCGCGGTTTCGGCGTGACGGGCATAGATAGCGCCGCGCTGGCTACGCTGGCGGAGGAAGCGAAGGCCCTGGCCGTACGCTTCGGATGATGCCTGGCCGCGACGGCAGGCGGGGCATCATCCGCGCAGACGTAGACGACCGTGAGTGGGCCTACTGGGCGCATGCGCCCGGCGACGTGGCCGAGGCGTTGCGTGTCAGCCCGGCCGCCGGCCTGAGCTCGGAAGAGGTCGCCGAGCGACTCGCCAGGCATGGCTTCAACGAGGTGGTAACGGGCGCGGTGCGCACCGCTTGGCAGGTGCTCGCCGGCCAGTTCCGGGGCGTGCTCACCTGGATGTTGGTGGCTGCCGCCGTGTTGTCGGCGGCGTTCGGCCAGTGGTCGGAGGCCGTCGCCGTCCTCGTCGTCCTGGTCATCAACGGGGCCGCCGGTTTCCTGACGGAGCTGCGCGCCGTCAGGTCGGTCGAGGCCCTGAGGCGCCTCGGGACGTCGCGGGCGTCGGTCCGCCGCGACGGCGTCACGTCGAGCGTCGAAGCCAGGCTGCTCGTGCCCGGCGACGTTCTGCTCATCGAGGCGGGGGACGTGGTACCGGCCGACGCGAGGCTCCTGTCCGGCTGGCGGCTGTCCGTCGATGAGTCCGCCCTGACGGGCGAGTCGCTGCCGGTGGAGAAGGCGCCGCAGCCGGTGCCGACCGACACCGTGCTGGCCGAGCGCAGCAGCGCCCTCTTCAAAGGCACGGCAGTGCTGCGCGGCAACGCCGAGGCGATCGTCGTCGCCACGGGCATGCTCACCGAGTTGGGCAGGGTAGCGAGCCTGGTAGCGTCCGCCGCTCCGGAGCGGACACCGCTCGAGCGGCGGCTGGACGCCCTCGGTGGTCGGCTGCTGTGGGTGGCGCTGGTCGCCGCCGTCGCGGTGGCCGGCTACGGACTGGCCCGCGGTGGCGAGCCGTTCGCGATGGTGCAGACGGCGATCGCGCTGGCCGTCGCGACGGTCCCCGAGGGCCTGCCGGTGATCGCGACGCTCACGTTGGCCCGCGGGGCCAAGCGCATGGCCGACCGCAACGCCCTGGTGAACCGTCTCTCGGCGGTGGAGACGCTCGGCGCCACCAACGTGATCCTCACCGACAAGACCGGCACGCTGACGCAGAACCGCATGACCGTCACCGCCTGGCGACTGCCGGGCGCCGCGCACGACGACGAGGAACGTCCGCGGTCCGCCGGGAAGGTCGCGGTCGGCACTGACCCGTTGGACCGGGCCCTGTGCGTGGCGGTCCTGTGCGGTACGGCATCGCTGGCCCCCCGGGGCGACGGGGTCGACGTCGGCGACCCCATGGAGGTGGCGCTGCTCAGGTGGGCCCGCGACCTCGGGGTGGAAGGCGAGCAGGTGCGCGCCCTGCTGCCGGAGGCCGCGCGGCTGCCGTTCGACGCCGACTCGCGCGTCATGGCCACGTTCCACCGGACGCCTGAGGGCGGGCTGCTGTTGGTGAAGGGGGCGCCGGGGGTCGTGCTCCCCGCCTGCTCGGCCGTGGCCGGAACCGCCGGAGGCAGCTCCCGGTTGGACGCCGAGGGCCGGCGAAGCTGGCTCGAACGCAACCGGGCGATGGCGGCGGAGGGCCTGCGCGTGCTGGCGTTGGCCGACAGAGCCGGACCGTGGTCCCCGGACGAGCCGTTGGCGGGTCTCACGTTGGTGGGCCTGATCGGCCTGGCCGACCCGCCCAGGGAGGCGGCCATCGGCGCGGTCAAGGACAGCCTCCGGGCCGGGATACGCGTCGTCATGGTGACGGGGGATCAGCCCATCACGGCTCTGTCGATCGCCAAGGCCGTGGGCCTGGCCCGGACCGACGACGTCGTGACCGGCGCTGACCTCGCCGCGGCCGCCGAGGCCGGGGAGGGGCCGGACCGGGTCGTGGCGACCGACGTGCTCGCCAGGGTCAGCCCC
>JBDZWC010000173.1:0-4119 GCA_040256005.1 Deinococcaceae bacterium
CTCGTTCGGGGTCGGCATGTTCACGGCCGTGCTGCTCAACCAGCCGTTCCGCGGTCGCGGGCTGGCGCGCGTGCTCATGGTCCTCCCCTGGCCGGTCCCCGGCGTGGTGGCCGCGACGATTTTCATCTGGCTCTTCAACTCGTCGTTCGGGGTCGTCAACTATCTTCTGCTGCGGACGGGTCTTGCCGACCAGCCCGTCCAATGGTTCACCCAGCCGGTGCCGGCGCTGATCGCGGTGATCACGGCGACAATCTGGAAGGGCTACCCCTTCTTCACGATCTCGCTGTTGGCCGGCATGCAGTCTGTGCCCAAGGAGCTATACGAGGCTGCCCGCGTGGACGGCGCCGGCCCCGTCCAGCAGTTCCGCTTCATCACCATCCCGGCGCTGCGCTCGGTCATCGGCATCGCGCTGGTCATCGCCACGCTGTGGCAGTTCCGGGTGTTCGACATCATCTTCGTGATGACCGGCGGCGGGCCGTCCGGCGGTACCGAGACCCTCGCCATCCAGATCTACCGCGAGGCGTTCCAGTACTTCGAGATGAGCTACGCGGCAGCCGTTGGCATGATCACGCTCGCGCTGTCGGTCATCAGCACGTTCTTCTACCTGCGCCTGACGTCGAGGTCGTTCTACTGATGGCTCGCCGCCCCGCCACCACGGTCTTCCTCTACGTGCTCGTCATCGCCACGCTCGTCGTGCTGCTGTTCCCGTTCTACTGGATGTTCGTGACGGCTGTCCGGCCCGGCAACGAGCTCCTCTCGTACCCGCCCAGGTTCTTCCCGGGCGACGGCTCGTTCGACGCGTTCTTGCGGGTGCTGCGCGAGAGCAACATCTTCCTATGGTTCCGGAACTCGGCCATCGTCACGATCCTGACGATCCTGGTGGCCGTGCCCATATCGTCCCTCGCCGGCTACGCGATGTCGCGCTTCAACTACCGCGGCGTGCGCGAGACCGGCTACCTGCTGCTCACCGCCCGCATGCTGCCGGCGAGCCTGCTGATCATCCCGCTCTACGCGATCTTCGCGCAGCTGGGCCTCATCAACAACTTCGCGGCGCTGATCATCGCCAACACCACGTTCATCGTCCCCTTCGGCGCCTGGATGCTGAAGGGCTTCTTCGACAGCATCCCGCGCGACCTGGAGGACGCGGCGATGATCGACGGCACGTCGGCCTTCATGGCGCTGCTACGCGTGGTGATGCCGCTCTCGCTGCCGGGCCTGGCCGCAACTACGATCTACTGCGCCATCCTCACCTGGGGTGAGTTCGTGTTCGCCGCCACGCTCATGTCCGGCGAGTCGCGTTGGACCGGGCCTATAGGCATCGCTTCCTTCAACCAGCAGTACCAGGTGCAGTGGAACGAGATCATGGCCGCGTCGCTCATCTTCATCGTGCCGGTGATCCTGCTGTTCGCGTTCCTGGAGCGTTATCTCGTCCAAGGCATAGCGGCCGGAGGTGTCAAACAGTGAGTCGCATAGAGGGCATCATCCCCATCCTCCCTTCCCCCTTCACCGACGACGGAGCGGTGGACGAAGCCGGCATGCGCCGGGTTCTGAGCTACGTCCTTTCCGCCGGGGCGCACGGCGTGGCGTTCCCCGCCATGGCCAGCGAGTTCTACGCACTCACCGACGCCGAACGCCTGCGCCTCACCGAGCTGATCGTCACCGAGGTGGCCGGCCAGGTGCCCGTGGTTGGCACCGCTACTGCCCAGAGCCCACAGGCGGCGGTGGAGCTGGCGCGGGGCGTGGAGCGCGCGGGCGCCGACGCGGTGATGGTGATGCCACCCTACGTGGTGCGCGACGGGCTCGCGGGCACCATTAGGCTCTTTACCGAGCTGGCCTCGGCTGTTGACCTGCCACTGATCCTGCAGAACGCTCCGCCCCCGCTAGGCTCCGCCTACGGTCCGGACGTCATCCGAGAGTTGATAGAGAAGGTCCCTCAAGTGAGGTACGTCAAGGAGGAGACCGCTCCCGGCGGGCAGAGGATCACCAAACTGTTGAACGCGTCCCCGCCGGGGCTGGTGGGCGTCTTCGGGGGTGCGGGCGGCCGCTACATCATGGACGAGCTCAACCGCGGGGCCATAGGTGCCATGCCCGCCAGCGAGATCACCGAGGTCCACGTGCGGATCTACGAGCTGTACCGATCCGGCGACGTGGACGGCGCCAGGGCCCTCTACAACCGGAGCCTGCCCATCCTCACGTTCCAGGCGGTGTTCCGCATGGACATGACCAAGGAGGTGCTGCGGCGCCGGGGCATCCTAAAGTCCACGCACGTGCGCGTCGGCTCCATACCCCTGGACGAGCTCGATCAGGAAGAGCTGGGCGTGCTCCTCGAAGAGATCTCGGACCTCTTGCCCACGCCCGAACCGGTCTGAGGTCGAATGGTCGACGGCACGCTGGCAGCGCGACTGATGCGATCGGCGGCTGACCTCGCCATGAGCTACCCGTTCAAGGTCTGGGGCTTCGGCGAGGAGATCTGCCTCGAGGCGCTACTTAGGTACGGAAGCGAGGTTGGTGACCCGCGAGCTACTGAGTTCGTCGTGGGGCTGGTGCGCCCGTGGTGCCAGGCGAAGGTCGAAGCCGGTGAAGCGGTGGCCAACGCCGATCACGTGGCACCGGGCGCGGTCCTGCTCGACCTCTACGAGGCGACCGGCGACGAGGTGTACCTGGCGGCAGCTCTGCGGCTGGGCTCGCTGCACCGGTCGTTCGACGAGGTGCGAGGTGTGGCCGTGCACAGGCCGGACCTCCAAGGGCTCGAGCACCTGATCTGGGTCGACTGCATGGCGCTGGATGGGCCATTCCTCGCGCGCTTGGCCAACGTCACCGGAGACGCCTCCTGGTCGGACCTCGCGGTCCGGACGATGACGTCCTACGCGGCCGCGCTCATGGACGACCACTCGACGCTCTTCAGGCACGGCTTCGACACGCTGACCGGCACCAAGAGCGAGTGCTGCTGGGCGCGAGGTAACGGCTGGGCGATGCACGGCCTGTTGGAGACGGTCCTGGCGCTTCCCGAGGGGCACTTGGCGCGCAAGGGACTGACGGAGCTGCTGGCTGCACAGGTCTCAGCAGTGATGGAGCTGCAAACTGAGTCGGGCCACTGGCACACGGTGCTCGACGACCCGAGCACCCCGATCGAGGCCTCGGCGGCGGCGTTTTTCGCCTCGGCGGTTCTGAAGGCCCGACGCCATGGCGTACTGGCACCCCTGGAAGGCCCGGAGATGGTCTCCATGGTCGAGCGGGCCGTGGCGGCTGTCGTGTCCTCCGCACCGGAGGGAGCATTGCCCACCTCGTACGCCACGCCCGTGGGCACGCGCGGGACATACGCGAACGCCCCTATCGGCACGTTCCCATGGGGCCAGGGGCCGCTTCTGCTGACCCTGCTCGAGGCAATGATCGCGGCCGCCGAGGGAACGCGCGCCAAGCCGCCCGGTGGGGCTCCGGCTGCAGGCAGCAACGAGTCGTTTGCGCCGGCTCATCACCCGACAAGAGGGGTCATGGCATGAAGATCGCGGACGTCCAGGCGATGGTCCTAAAGGCGCCGGTGCCCGGCATCGGGACATGGAAAGCTGCCAGCTTCGCGGTCCCCTTCAAGTTCGCGGAGACCACGCTCGTCCGCGTAGAAACCGATGACGGCACCGTGGGCTGGGGCGAGGTACACGCGCCGGTCGCGCCCGAGGTCAGCAAGTCCATCATCGACACCCTCATCGCGCCCAACCTCATCGGTCGCGATCCCCTCGAGCCGGCCGTGCTGTGGGACGACATGTACGCCCTCATGCGACCGCGCGGTCACGCCCTCGGCTTCATGCAGGAGGCGATAAGCGGCGTGGACATCGCGCTCTACGACGTCGCCGGCAAAGCGCTGGGCGTACCGGTGTACACGCTGCTGGGCGGCAAGCGACGCGACAGCGCACGCACCTACGCCAGCGTCCTCCAATGGCTCCAGCCGGACGACCTGGCGGAGGCGGCGGTCCGCTACCGCGATGCCGGCTTCACGGCCATGAAGATCAAGGTTGGGCAGGACCCGGGCATCGACAGGCGCAAGGTGGAGCAGGCCCGAGCTGCCGTCAAGGACGATATGGACCTGATGGCCGACGCGAACTGCCGCTACAGCGTCGCCGAGGC
>JBDZWC010000066.1:0-4817 GCA_040256005.1 Deinococcaceae bacterium
TGGCCGGCGCCGACGCCTACAAGGTCGTCGTGGCAGCGATCGAAGCTGCCGGCTCGGACGACAACGCTGCCGTGCGCGACGCTCTCGCGAACCTCGAAGGGTTCCCGGGTGTGTCCGGCGAGATCACCTTCGTCGGCACGGACGGCACCCCTGCCAACCGCGTCATGGGCCTCTACGAGTACCAGGTGACGGCGGACGGCTGGGAGAAGGTCACGCTGCAGGGCATCCAGCTCGAGTAAGGGCTAGGCCTTTGGCCCGGCCTCTTGCCCGGGCCAGGGAGCGGCAACCCACGACAGAGACGGCGAGGGCCAGCAGCGCGGCCCTCGCCGTTGATTTGCCTTGGCCTCCTGTTATCTTGTGCCGGAACCTGCATACGGAAGAGATGGGGTATTGGCTTGTCGATGTCAGTCCGCGCCGACTCTGGTAGGGGTGCATCCGCCGGCGGGCGGAGCGCTCTGCGCAGGGTCGCCCCGTGGCTCATCGGCGCGGTCGTGCTGGGGCTGATCGCCTGGCGGATGCTCTACCTCCACTCTGTCAACCAGAACTTCAACGGCGCCTTCTTCGCCGGCGCCGCCGTCAGGTCGTTGCAGCTGGGGAGCCTGTACGCGCTCATCGCGCTCGGCTACACGATGGTCTACGGCATCATCCGCCTCATCAACTTCGCCCACGGCGAGGTGTTCATGGTGGGCGCCTTCGCCGCGTTCTTCCTGTTCAGCGGCACGCCCTACGCCTGGCCCGTCGCGCTGGTGGTGGCAGCCGTCGTGGCCTACGGGTTCCTTCACTTCCTGGGCTTCTTCCGGGTGCTGGGCCGGCCGATCGTGCTGGGAGCGGCCCTCCTGGCGTTCGTCGCCGTGGCCGTGGCGCTGGCCTCCGTGCGCTTCGGCTGGCTGGGCGCGATGGTGGGCAGCATGTTCGTCACCGGCGTGCTGGGCATGACGATCGACCGCGTCGCCTACAAGCCGCTCAGGGGCGCACCTCGCAACTCCATGCTGATCACGGCCATCGCCGTGTCGTTCTTCCTGCAGAACTTCGGGATCCTCGCCTTCACCAACCGGCAGACACCGTTCCGCCCGCCCAGCTTCTTCACCGGCGGGTTGACGTTCCAGGTCGGCGGCGAGACGGTCTTCGCGACCTGGATGATCGTCCTCGTGCCCGCCGTGACGCTCCTGCTCGTCGCTGTGCTCACGACGCTCGTCACCCGTACCCGACTGGGTCGGGCCATGCGAGCTACGTCCCAGGACGCCGAGACGGCGCGGATGATGGGCGTGGACGTGGACCGCGTCATCGCCTCGACCTTCCTGCTGGGGTCCATGCTCGCGGCCGCCGCCGCCGTCATGTGGGGCATGAGCTTCGGCAGCATCAACCAGCCGGCGATCTTCGGGATCCTGCCCGGCATCAAGGCGTTCGCCGCGGCCGTCATCGGCGGTATCGGCAGCCTGCCCGGCGCCGTCATCGGCGGGCTGTTGCTAGGCTTCCTCGAGAACTTCCTCACCGCCCTGTTCCCGCGCGTCGGCGACTTCACCGGCATCACCGAGTACAAAGACACCTTCGCCTTCCTCGCGATGATCCTGATCCTCCTGCTGCGGCCGTCCGGGATCGTGGGCGAGGACCTCTCGGAGAAGGTGTGATGCCGGGGACGCCCGACTACGGGCCCCGCGGCGTGATGCTGCGGCGCCTGCTGAACGTGGCTGCCGTGGTCGCGCTCGTGATCGTCCTGTTCTTCGTGCAGTCCAGCGGCAGCGTGAAGCTAGGACAGGTGTTCGCGCTCTTCGCGATCTGGGCCATCGCCACCGTGAGCCTCAACCTCATCAACGGCGTGACAGGCATCCTCTCGCTGGGGCACCACGGATTCATGCTCATCGGCGGCTACGTGACCGGTCTGCTCATGCTCCCCGAGTCCGCCCGCGCGAACCTGTCCTTCTCGGCGCGCAACTCGCTGTCGGACTTCGCGATCGGCCTGTCGGTGGAGCGCTGGATGAACGCGTTGGGGCTCGACTTCCTGGCCGCGCCGGAGACCATCGGCGTGCGCTTCGTGATCGCTGCCCTCCTGGGCGGCCTGTTGGCGGCGGTCTTCGGGCTGGTGGTCGGCTTCCCCAGCCTCCGCCTGCGCGGCGATTACCTCGCCGTCGTGACCTTCGCCTTCGGGGAGGTCATCAGGCTGCTGGCGTCCACGCCGCTCATGGCCTCGTACACGAACGGCGCGCTCGGGTTCGCGGGCGTGCCCAGCCAGTTCGGGAAGAGCGTGTGGTGGACGTTCGGCGCGCTGGCGATCACCGTCTTCGTGTTCGCTCGCCTCAAGAAGGGCTCGTACGGCCGGGCGTTGCAGGGCATACGCGAGGACGAGATCGCCGCCGAGGCGATGGGCGTCAACATCGCCTACCACAAGGTGCTGGCGTTCATCATCTCGGCGTTCTTCGCCGGCGTCGCCGGCGGCCTGTGGGTGAGCTGGGTGGGCACGGCTCGCCTCGACCTGTTCCTGTTCACGTTGACCTTCTACTTCCTCGTGGCGATCTCCGTCGGCGGCACCGGGTCGATCACCGGAGCGCTCATCGGCACGGTGCTGGTCGTGTGGGTGAGGCAGTACGGCGACCCGCTGGAGCAGGCCTACCCCTTGAGCACCTGGCTCGTCGCGGCCGGCGTCGTGCTCGTGGCGGCCGGTGCGCTCGGCTGGCTGTACCGCCGCAACCGCCGCTTGCGTCCCGTCGCCAACCCGTTCGTGATCGGTGCCGCGGTGGTCGGGGTGCTGGCCGCCCTGCTGGCCTGGTCGGGGCTGCTGGAGACGCAGCTCGCCTCGCGCTGGCAGGGGTTCGGCATGCGGGCGATAGCCCTTTCCGTGCTGCTCGTCGTGATCATGATCTTCAAGCCGGCCGGCATCATGGGCAGGCGCGAGTTCCAGTGGACCTGGCTCCTACGCGACCGCAAGGACGTGCCGACCGAGGAGGAGAGGCGCCAGGACGCCTGGCTCCATAGGGGCGGCGACGCGGCCGCGGGCGGGGCCGAGGAGTAGCCAGTGCTGAGCATCGAAGCGATCAACAAGGCGTTCGGTGGGCTCCAGGCCATCTCTCAGCTGTCACTGCAGGTGTCCGAGGGCGAGATCGTGAGCGTCATCGGCCCCAACGGCGCCGGCAAGACGACCTTGTTCAACCTGATCACCGGGGTCTACCGGCCCGACACCGGACGCATCCTCTTCGAGGGCAAGCAGATCAGCGGCCTCAAGCCCAACCAGATCGTCGACCTGGGGGTCGCCCGCACGTTCCAGAACCTCAGGCTGTTCAACAACCTGACCGTGCTGCAGAACGTGCTCATCTCCCAGCACCACCGCCTGAACACGACGTGGTTCGCCAGCGTCCTGCGCACCCCGGGTTACCTGCGCCAGGAGCGCGAGATGCACGAGCAGGCGCTCGAGAAGCTGTCGTTCTTCGGGCCGCGCCTCATGTCGTTCCGCCTGGACCAACCCGTCGAGGTGCTCTCGTACGCGAACCGTCGTCGCACCGAGATGGCGCGGGCCATGGCGACGGGGGCGCGCCTACTGCTGCTGGACGAGCCCAGCGCCGGCATGAACCCGAGCGAGACCGCCGAGATCACCGACATCATCCGCCGGATGCGCGACGACGGTGGTTACACGATCGTGCTGGTCGAGCACAAGATGAACCTCGTCAAGGACATCAGCGACCGCGTCGTCGTCCTGGACTACGGCCGCAAGATCGCCGAGGGCTCGTACGCCGACGTGGTCAACGACCCCGGGGTCATCGAGGCGTACCTGGGCAAGCGCGCGGCCGAGCAGGGCGCTCACCTACCCGGGACGGCGGCGGACCTGTGAGTGCCGACACCATGACGGGCGAGAAGCGCGCCGCGGTCACCGCGGCAGCGGGCGCGGCACCCAGCGAGGAGCGCGAGAAGCTACTCGAGCTCAAGGGCGTCGACACCCACTACGGGCCCATCCAGGTGCTGCGCGACGTGAACATGGTGATCTACCCGGGCGAGATGGTGTGCCTGCTGGGCGGCAACGCGTCGGGCAAGAGCACCACGCTCAAGACCATCCTCGGCATCGTGCGTCTCAGCGCCGGCGAGCTGTGGTACCGCGGCGAGAGGATCGACGAGACCTCCACGTCGGAGCGCATCGCCAGGGGGATGGCCGTGGTGCCCGAGAACCGGCGCATCTTCCCCAAGCTGACCGTGCTCGAGAACCTCGACATGGGTGCCTACCTGAGGGACGACAAGGCCGCGATCGCCGAGGACCTCGAGTACGTCTTCGGCCTCTTCCCGCGGCTGGGCGAGCGCCTGAGCCAGCTGGGCGGCACGATGTCCGGCGGCGAGCAGCAGATGCTCGCGATGGGGCGCGCCCTGATGAGCCGCCCCAGGTTGATCCTGATGGACGAGCCGTCCATGGGCCTGGCCCCGCTGTTCGTCGAGCGCATCTTCGAGATCATCAAGCAGGTCAACGACCGCGGGATCAGCGTGTTCGTGGTGGAGCAGAACGCCAACATCGCGCTGTCGATCGCCGATCGCGGCTACGTGCTGCAGACGGGTGAGGTCGTGCTCTCCGGGCCGGCCAGGGAGCTGCTGCAGAACGAGGGCATGAAGCGCGCTTACCTGGGCGAGGTGTAAGCGACTTCACCGGGCAGCCTTCCCGTGAGCCACATGAATAGCTGGGGGCGATTCGGCGCACCGACGGTGCCGCCGGGCTCAGGGAGGTGCTCCAGTGATCTTCGATGCCTTCTCCGACGTCAACTGGCTGGCGGTGCTGGTCGCGACCGTCGCATGGTTCGCCTTCTCGGCCTTCTGGTACTCGGTGCCGCCGCTCAGCAAGGCCTGGC
>JBDZWC010000066.1:4917-16598 GCA_040256005.1 Deinococcaceae bacterium
TGGTTCGCCTTCTCGGCCTTCTGGTACTCGGTGCCGCCGCTCAGCAAGGCCTGGCAGCGCGAGGCGCGCGTGGAGATGGGACGCGAGGACGCACCACCGTTGGCCCTGCTGTTCATCCCGACCCTGATCGGCTACTTCGTGACGTCGGTCGTCATCGCGCTCGTCTCCGAGAGCATAGGGGCCAGCACGGCCGGCCACGCGATCGCGCTCGGCGTCACCTTGGGTGTCGGGTTCGGCATGGTGACGGCCCTCGTCAACCAGTCCTACGAGGGCAAGGGCAGCGGGTACTTCCTGATCAACGGCCTCAACGCGGTCATCGCCTTCTCGGTCGTCGCGCTGATAGTCACGCTCTGGAACTGAGTCTCGTGACCGGCTCCCGGCTCGGCGCGTCGCTCATGCCAGCGCCGGCATCAGCTGGGCCGCCTCACGACTCGCGGGCGGCGGCGAGCGCGACCCTGTTACGCCTGAAGACGTAGGTCACCAGGGCGGCGGCGGGCAGCAGGAAAGCGAATCCTAGCGTCAGGGCAGGACCTATGCCGATGATCTCCTGCAGCGCCCCGAAGGCTATGTACACGACGCCCGCCGTGCCCCAGGTGAAGCCCATCAGGAGGCCGGAGGCGGCCGCGACGTCGTTGGGTGCGAGGTCCTGGGCCGTGATGATGAGCAGGGGGATGCTGGCGTTGGTCAGCATCCCGGCCGCCGCCACGACCACGAAGAAGAGTGGCGACGGCGCCTCGAGGCGCAGCGCGAGCAGCAGGGCGGGCAGCGCGGCCAGCATGCACGTGACCATGAGTCGCAGGCGGCCGACGCGCGGCTCCAGGACGCCGGCGAGGATGCCACCAGCCGAAGCGGCGCCCATGTACAGCGACAGGGTGAGGCCGATCACCGGCGCGTCCGGGGCGAAGCCCCGCACGTTGGCGAGGAACAGCGGCATCCCGTTGGTGAAGCTGATGAAGGCCATGGCGCGGAGTATGCCGCCCACCGCCAGGAGACCGACAGGCCCGGCGATGAGCGTCAGGTCGAAGACGCGCCTCGACGCCGCGGCCTGCACGGGCGCGGCCCGCGGCGGCGTGAACAGCAGCAGCGCGAGTCCGAAGAGCACACCGACGATCGACAACAGCGGCACGTACTGCGCTCCCACACCGCGAACGATCGCGAGCACGATCACGGGCATGAGCGCCGAGCCGAACGAGCCGCCGGCCGCGAAGAGGCTCATGCTCAAGCTGCGCTGAGCGCCCGTGTCGCGCGCCATCGCCGCGGCGGCGGGGTGGAAGATCGCGGAGCCCAGTCCGCCGAAGGCGAGCACGAAGAACAGCGACCAGACGCTGGGTGCCACCGAGATGAACCCCATCAGCGTCGAGCCGACGATCAGGCCCAGCGCGGCCGACTTGCGCCGGCCCCAGCGATCCACGAACCCCCCGAAGACCGGTTGCAGCACGTTCGACGAGATCGACACCACGGCCACGGCGACGGCGAGGACCGCCTCACCCAGGCCCAGTCGCGCCTGTATGGAGGGCAGGAACACGGGCAGCACGTTCGCGAACGCGTCGTTCGCCGAGTGGGACAGCGTCAGCAGGAAAGTGAGGCTCAGGCCGCTCAACGTGGCCCGCCGGAGCGGCGTGGTCGTCACTGAGGACAGACGGTACCAAGGCGGCAAGGGGGCGAGCGTACCGCCGTCGGGGCGCCTGACTTAGACTGCGAGCCGGTCATGCCTCTCTCGCGTATCGTCCTCGTCGTCGTGCTCGCCGCTGTGGGCGGGCTACTCCTCTACCGCGCCGCCATGGGTGGCGGGCCCCTCATGTACTTCCTCGCCGCGGTCTTCCTCGGCATGGCGTTCGCTGCGCTGCAGAGCGGTCGCCGGCCCTCCGGGGGCTGACGTTGCGGACGCTGGGGAGCGGCGTGGCTCGCCTGGCCGCGCTCGCCTACCGCAGCGCGCTCATGCCCCC
Organism: Deinococcaceae bacterium; assembly: GCA_040256005.1. Classification (GTDB taxonomy): domain Bacteria; phylum Deinococcota; class Deinococci; order Deinococcales; family Trueperaceae; genus DASRWD01. The sequence goes on from JBDZWC010000066.1 coordinate 6,864, forward strand.
GCCCGTCCAGCCGGGTCGCTTGATCCTGGCCGGCGAGGTGAGGCCCGGCTCCTGGCGCCTCGGTCCGTTCGAGGTGGTCCTGACAGGGTCGCGACTCGTCGTGCATCACCCCGGGGCCCCGCACGGGGTGGCCCTGTCGTCCCCTACCCCTGGGGCGTTCGCTGCCGCGGTGCGCGGCGAGGTCAGGTTCACCGGCCTGGCTGGGCACCTCGGGATCGACGAGCAGGTGCGCCAGCGGCTGGGCGACCAGGTGTTGACCGCCGTCGTCCACGAGGGCGGCCAGCTACGCTTCGGCGGCCACTTCGCCGGTCCCTGGGAGGGCCGCGACTCCCCGTTCAGTGTCGCGTTCCGCTGCGTTGACGACGACACGCTCGAGGTGGCCCTCCAGTTGGTGGGGCCCGGCGCCAGGGCGGCCCCGGTGGCGGTCGAGCAGGGCGCCACCGGCGCCGACGTGCCGGCGCCGGGCCCGTGGGCCGAGCTGCTCTGGGAGCGCGACCGTGGCAGCGCCGTCTTGGGTGGGGGCGTTCAGTTCAGCCACCTCGACATGGCTGGCCGCCGCCTGCCCGTTCTGACCGTCGAGCAGGGCGTGGGCAGGGGCGCCCAACCGCTGACCCTCTTGGCTGAGCTCTACGGCGGTGCGGGCGGTCAGTGGTGGAGCACCTACGCGCCGGTGCCGGTCCTCTACACTAGCGAGCCGCGCGGGCTCTACCTCGTGGGCAGCTACCCCCTGCAGCTCGACCTGCGCCACCCCACCGTGGCCAGCGCCCGTGTCTACGCGCCTCAGGCGACGGTGCGCGTGATAGTGGGCGGCACGCCGGCCGCGCTCATCGAGGCGTACACGCGGCATGCGGGCCGCATGGCGCCGCTACCCGACTGGGCCGACCGCGGCGCGATCCTCGGCCTGCAGGGCGGGTCGGACAAGGTGAGGAGCGTCGTGGGCGCTCTCGAGCGGCACGGCGCGCCGCTGGCCGGGGTCTGGCTCCAGGACTGGGTGGGGAACAGGACGGTGGGCTTCGGGCAGCGCCTGTGGTGGGACTGGCAACTGAACCCCGACAGGTACCCGGACTGGGACGCGCTGGTCGACTGGTTGGAGGCGAAGGGGCTGGCGACCCTCGTGTACGTCAACCCGTTCCTGGCCGAGATGTCTCTCAGGCCGGGCGGTAGACCGGACCTGTTCACGGTCGGTAGGGCCACAGGGCGCTTCGTGCGAACGCGTGGCGGCGACGTGTACATGACCGACCAGGGGGACTTCGAAGCCGGGCTCGTGGACCTCAGCGACGATGAAGCCGCCGCGTGGTACCTCGAGACGCTGACCGAGAAGCTCGCCGCGACGAGGGCGAGCGGTTGGATGGCCGACTTCGGCGAGGGCTTGCCGTTCGACGCCGCGCTCGCCGGGGGCGTCGCTCACGAGTGGCACAACCGCTACCCGGAGGCCTGGGCGCGCTTCAACCGACGCCTGAGGGAGAGGCTGGCCGAGCGGCTGGGCCGACGGCCGGACGACTTCCTGACGTTCTTCCGTTCCGGCTTCACGGGCAGCCCCCGCGACGCCGGGCTCTTCTGGCTCGGCGACCAGACCGTCACCTGGGACGAGCACGACGGCCTGCGCAGCGCGCTGACCGGTCTCCTCAGCTCCGGGTTCGCCGGGTACAGCCTTCAGCACGGCGACGTGGGCGGCTACACGTCCACCGTCTACCCGCTGCCGCGGCGCGTGCGCACCAGGGAGCTGTTGGCGCGTTGGGGCGAGCTGATGGCGTTCACCGCCGTGTTGCGCACGCACGAGGGGAACCGCCCGCGCCTGAACCTGCAGGTGTACAGCAACGAGCAGACGCTGTCCGACTTCGCCAGGGCAGCCAGGCTGCACGCCGCCTGGCGCGGCCTGCGTCGAGAGCTCATGGCCGAGGCGGCGGCGAGGGGCCTGCCCCTCGTGCGTCACCCGTGGCTCGCCTACCCCGAGGACCCGAGGACCCTGACCGCGGGTGGTCAGTTCTTCCTGGGCAGGTCGGTACTGGTGGCGCCTGTCATGCACCAGGGCAGGGTCACGGCCAGCGCTTACCTGCCGGCGGGCAGCGGGGAGTGGCTGGACCCCTTCGGCGGCGCTACCCACGATGCCGGCGACGGGCGGCGCGTTGACCTGCAGGCGCCTCTGGGTCGGCCAGGCGTCCTGCTGTCGTGCCAGGACACCGGTTCGGCGGCGCTCGCTCAGGCCTTACGGGACGCGCTCGGCTGAGGAGGCTCGCGCCGGCCGACCCCTAGACGCCCACCACCGTGCTGCGACGCTCCAGCAGCAACGTGTCGCGCCATACCCCGTGGTGGAGCCCGATGCGCTCCCGGTAGCCCACCTCCCTGAAGCCGAACTCGGCGTGCAGACGGCGCGTGGCCGCGTTCTCGCTGAACACCGAGCTCTGCAGGGTCCAGATGCCCGCCTCCTCCGACGCGGCGATCAGTCGCCGCATCAGGGCCCGCCCCACGCCGTGGCCCCGTGCCCGCTCCGCCACGTATATGCCCACCTCGGCCACTCCGCGGTAGACGGGGCGCCTCGACACGGGGGAGAGCGCCGCCCAGCCGAGCACGTCGCTCAGGTCCACCCGCGTGTGGGCGACCAGGCGGCACACCTCGAGCCTGCCCGACGACCACGCCTCGTGGTCCGTGGGCGCCGCGACCTCGAACGTCGCTTGGCCCGTCGCGATGCCCTCATCGTACGCGCGGCGGACCGCCGGCCAATCCTCTGGCACCATCTCGCGCACCAGTACCGCGCTGTCGCTCCTCGGACCTGACATACGAGAATCTACGACCGTCGGCTTCCGCTCGCGCCTACATGAACGCCAGGCTCGCGCGCTGCACGCCTACCCTCGACGCGAGATTAGGTCGATAAGAGCGAGGCGAGACCGGCATGGGCAGGGCGTTAAGGGCGTCTCACCACCCGGGAAGGCCTTCTCACAGGGCCTGGTGCAGGGTGTGGCCAGGCGATCTTCGGCGTGGTCGAAGACCCCTGTCGCCTCAAGAAAGGGCCGAGGGCCCGGCGACCTGCACGAGGGAGGCCACAATGAACGTGACGACGAGAGCGATAGACGGACGACCGACCAGGAGCAGGTGGCTCGCGCTGCTCATGGCTCCGGCCATGGTGATCGCGCTGGCGGCTTGCGACACAAACGATGGCGGCATGTCCGCGGAGGACGCCGCGGCCATCAGGGACCAGATCCAGCAGGTTGCTGACCGTCTCGATGACGTCGAGCAGCGGCTGATGGATCTGAGCGCCGCGGACGGTAACGACGAGCCCGCGATGCTGATCAGCGAGGTCCGCGAGGTGCGTGACGACGTCGGCGAGGCGCGCAACATGCTGACCGAGGTCAGCCAGCAGCTGGCCGACGAGCAGGCCGAGGAGAACCTCGACGAGACGCCGGCTCCGGGCGACGTGACGCCCAACAACGACCCGCTCGCGCCGATGGGCGACCAGCCCGGCCTGGGTGACGACCTCAACCAGCTGGGCGACGACGTGCAGGAAGGCGTTGACGACGCCGGCGACGCGATCCAGAACGGCGTGGACGACCTGAACGACGGCGCCAACGACGCGCTGGACGGCGGGAACGACGCCCTCGATGGCGGCAACGACGCCCTCGATGGTGGTGGCAACGACGCCGGCCAGGACCCGTTCGGCGACGACGCCGGCGACGACCAGCCTGGCGACGGCAACCAGCCCGCTCCGCTCGAAGACCCGCTGGTGCCCAACCCGCCCGACCTCTGACCCAGGCGCTCCAGTACGCCCGCGCTAGCGCGGGCACCAAAAGACGAGTGACGCCAGCGACGTAGGCGCCTACGTCTCCCACCCCGGCCATAAGCGAGTGGCCGGGGTGGTCTGTATACTCGCTCGCAACATGTATCCCGACCACGCGGGCCCGCGGCGCCGGAGCGAGCGGCAGCCGCCGAGCCTCACCCCGAGGGGGTACGCCGCGGGCCTATGAGCGATTGGCTTCTCTTCGGCCTCGGCCTGTTGTTGACAGTCGGAACCGGGCTGTTCGTGGCGTCGGAGTTCGCACTCGTGAACCTCGACCGCTCGCTGTTGACGGCGCGCAGCGAGCGCGGCGAGAAGGGCCTGGGCGCGGTGATAGCCGCCCTGCGTCACACCTCCACTCACCTCTCGAGCGCGCAGCTGGGCATCACGCTGACGACGCTCCTCACCGGCTACACCATGGAACCCGCTGTCTCGCGCCTGCTGGGCGGGCCCCTGGCGGCGATCGGGTTGCCGGGCGACGTGCGCCGGCTGGTGGCGACCGTGCTGGCGGTCGCCTTGGCGACGCTCCTGTCGATGATCTTCGGTGAGCTCGTGCCCAAGAACATGGCTCTGGCCCTGCCCGAGGTGACGGCCAAGGTCGTGGCGCCCCTCCAGATCGGCTTCACCACCGTGTTCGGTCCCGTGGTGAGGCTACTCAACGGTTTCAGCAACTCGGTGGTGAGGGCGTTCGGCGTGGAGCCACGGGAGGAGCTGTCGTCCGCCCGCACGGTCGAGGAGCTGGCGAGCCTCGTGCAGCACTCGGCCAGCGAAGGCAGCCTCGACCCGCGTGCGGCGACGCTGCTCACCAGGACCCTCGACTTCGCGGAGTACACGGCCGGCGACGTGATGACCCCGCGCACTCGCATGACCGCGCTGCCATCCACCGCCACGGCGGCAGACGTCGTCGCGTTGTCGCGCGACACTGGTCACTCGCGCTTCCCGATCACGGGTGCCGGCGTCGACGACATCGTAGGGGTGGTTCACGTCAAGGGGGCGCTGGGCGTGCGGCGCGAGGACCGGGCTCGCACCCCCGTGAGCGAGCTCATGCGCGAGCCCAGCTACGTGCCCGATACGCAGACCGTCGACGTTCTCCTCGGCGAGCTGAGGGGCAGCGGTCAGCTGGCGGTCGTCCTCGATGAGTACGGGGGCACCGCCGGTGTCGTCACGCTGGAGGACCTGGTCGAGGAGCTCATAGGCGAGGTGGCGGACGAGCACGACCGCCCCGACGTGGGCGTCAGGCAGTGGCCGGACGACTCCTGGACGCTACCCGGCATGCTCCGCCTCGACGAGGTCGAGGAGCGCGTGGGCCTTTACGTACCCGAGGACGAGGACTACGACACGCTGGGCGGCTTCGTGATGGCGGAGCTCGAGAAGGTGCCGGAGCGCGGCGACGTGGTGGACGTACCGGGCGGCCAGCTGGTGGTCGTGCGCATGGACGGCCTGCGGGTGGACCGGCTGCGCTTCGTGCCCGCCCCGCTCGAGCCACGAGGCGGTGAGGCGGAGGCGTGAGCGCCTGGTGGGGCATCGTCTGGCTGGTCGTGCTGCTGGCCGCGAACGCGTTCTTCGTCGGCGCCGAGTTCGCGGTGCTGGCGGCCAGGCGCGCTCAAGTGGAGCCGCTCGCCCGGGCCGGCAACGCCGCCGCCAAGGTCTCGTTGTGGGCCATGGAGCACGCCACGCTCATGCTGGCCTGCTCCCAGCTGGGCATCACGGTGTGCTCGCTCCTGATACTCAACCTCTCGGAGCCGGCCATCCACCACCTGCTCGAGGGGCCGCTCGACGCCCTCGGCCTGGCGCCGAACGTCACGACAGGCGTGTCCTTCGGCGTCGCCCTGGCGCTCGTCTCCTTCCTCCACGTCACGCTGGGCGAGATGGTGCCCAAGAACATCGCCTTCTCGAGACCGGGCCAGTCGGTGCTGCTGCTCGCTCCGCCGCTGGTGGGGCTGGCGCGGATCGTGCGACCTGTGATCAGGGCGCTCGACGGCACCGCGAACGCGTTCCTGCGCCTGCTGGGCATACAGCCCAAGAGCGAGGCCACGTCGGCGTTCACGCTCGACCAGGTGGCCAGCATCGTGGCGGAGTCACAGAGGGCAGGGCTCTTCCGCGACGTCAGCGGCACCGTCACGAAGGCGTTCGAGTTCACCGCCAAGACGGCGCGGGACCTGGCGGTGCCCATGGAGGTTCTCGTCACCCTGCCGCGGGACGTCACACCCCGGCAGGTCGAGGACGCCGTCGCCCGCTTCGGGCACTCGCGCTACGTGCTCACGGGCGAGGGTGGCGAGATGGTGGGCTACGTGCACTTCAAGGACGTGATCGCCCTGTCCGGCGTGGCGCTGGACTCGCCGCTGCCGGAGCGCAACGTGCGGCGGCTGGCCTCTGTCGGCGCCGACGACGAGGCTGAGAGGGCGCTGCAGGACATGCGTAGGTCCGGAGCGCATCTGGCGGTGGTCTCGGGTCCGGAAGGGCCGGTGGGGGTGCTGTTCCTGGAGGACATCGTCGAGGAGCTGATCGGTGAGGTACGCGATCTCGCCAGCCGGAACGCGCTGAGACCACAAGGTACCTGACCGGGCAGAGCCGGCCGGTTGGACACCACGGGAGAACGGGCGCCGGCGGGTGTAGTCTGCCGGGCGTGGACTCATCGGAGGCAGGCGTGATCCTGGCCCCACCCGCGGGCTCCCTGCCCAGGGAAGAGGTGCGGCGCAGGCAGGCGCGGCGCATCACCGGTGCGTTGCTCGTCAGCCAGAGCCTCGGATCGGCCGGCACGGTGGCCGCCGCCACCGTGGCGGCGATCGTGGGAGCGGAGCTGTCCGGCCTCACCTCACTGGCCGGTCTGCCCTCGGCCGTGAACCAGGTGGGGATCGCCGTCGGCTCCCTCGTCTGGAGTCGCCTGTCAGACAGACTGGGGCGTCGCGGCGCCCTGTCCACCGCGCTCCTGACGGGGGCGGTGGGTGCCGTGCTCGCCATGGTTGGCGTGGCCATGGGCAACCTGCTGGTCGTCCTGCTCGGCTTGACCGTCTCGGGCTCGGGCAACGCGGCGGTGCAGCTGGGTCGCTTCGTGGCGGCAGAGGTCACGCCGCGCGCGCACCGCGCCAAGGCCATCGCCACCGTGGTGCTGGGCGGGACGGTGGGCAGCGTGGTGGGGCCGGCGCTGGTCGCGCCCACGGGTCGCTTCATGGCGTCCCTCGGCCTCAGCGAGATAGCGGGGCCGTACATCGCGACAGCCCTCGGCTTCCTGCTCACGGCGGGCGTTCTCTTCACCTTCCTGCGGCCGGAGCCCAGGGAGATCGGCGCCGAGCTGGGCGCGCTCGAGAGAGGCGACGTCGAGGAGGCCGCGCCCCGCACGGTGAGGCAGATGCTCGGCGACGTGCGGGTGCGGACGGCGGTGATCAGCGTCGTCACGGCTCACATGGTCATGGTGGGCCTGATGCAGATGACGTCCTTGCACATGCACGGCCACGACCACTCGCTGGCGAGCATCTCGCTGGTCTTCTCGAGCCACACGATGGGCATGTTCGCGTTCTCCGTCGTCTCTGGCTGGCTGACCGACAGATGGGGCCGCCGGCCGGTAGCGATCGTGGGGGCGTTCCTGCTGCTGACCTCGTGCGTGGTCGCCCCGCTCTCCCCGAACGTGCTTCCCATCGCGTTCGCGCTCTTCCTCCTCGGGCTCGGCTGGAACCTCTGCTACGTCTCCGGCTCGGCGATGCTCTCGGATGCCCTCACGACGGCCGAGAAGGGGAGGATGCAGGGGTTCAACGACCTGCTCGTCGGCGGCGCAGCCGCGTCTGCGGCGTTGCTGGGTGGCCTCGTCATGGCCCGGGCCGGGTACGGCACCATGGGCACTCTTGGTGCTATCGCTTGCCTGCCGCTGCTGTTCTTGGTCCTGCGCCGCGGCACCGCCCCGGCCGTAGCCGCCTGAGCCTCAGTCCGGCACGCCCGCCAACCTGGCCAGTACCTCCGACCGGCCCTCGGCGAGCTCCTCGCGTGGTAGGCCCCCGCTCGCGAGGGTGTCGTCGTCGAGCTCGCCGAGGTGACCGTAGAACCGTTCGGCGACCGCGCGCAGGCGTGCTTCGTCGCCGCTGCCCGACTCGACCTCGTCGAGCCACGCGAAGACCGCGTCCTCGGCCTTCGACCACACGCCCTGCGCCTGCCAGAACCCCACCAGGCGCTCCCACGTGGCGGCGCTCCTGGCGTGCCGCGGCACGACGCCAAGCAGCCGCTCGACACGACCTGGCAGGTCCGGTTCCCCCAACTCCTCGATGCCGGCCTCCAGCGCCAGGTCGAGGGAGCGTTCGCGCAGCGAGGCCACCGCGGGGTCGTCCGGAGCCGCCCCCTGGGCCACCTCGAGCTGCGCGTCTGTCTCCAGCAGCGCCGACAACAGGTAGGCGCGCTCCCCGTCGACGTAGCCGGCCGAGCCCAGCACGCCCAGCAGGTCCTCGGTCGAGAGCCGCTTCACGAGGTCCGAGCTGGTGCCTATGAAGCGCCTGTAGAGCTCTGCGATCTCGGCTCGCATCGTCCCGGCCTCAGCCTCGGTGACGTTCACGGCGCGGCCCGTGATGAGCCGAGCGAAGGCCGCAGCCAGCTGCTTGACCGCTCTCTCGATGAGCTCGTCCCGGATCGGCACAGCAGTCACAGTACTCCTCGGCCCAGCACCTGAGCGCCGGGCTCCCAGCGTGAGGCAGCAGCGGTCGCCTGCGTGTGGTAGCTATGTGCCGTGTCCACTGTGAGGAGCACGGTCGGCCAGGCCGTGGTGCGGTTCCTGGCCGCGCAGCACAGCGAGCGCGACGGTCGCCGGCGCAGGCTCGTGCCGGGCGTCTGGGCGATCTTCGGCCACGGCAACGTGGCTGGCCTGGGACAGGCGCTCGAGGAGCTGGGCGGTGAGCTCGACCTCCGCACGTACCGGCCGCAGAACGAGCAGGCTATGGTCCACGCCGCGGCCGCGTACGCCCGCCACTCCGGGCGGCTGGCGACGTTCGCCTGCACCGCGTCCGTCGGGCCTGGCAGTCTCAACATGCTGACGGCCGCGGCCGGGGCCACGATCAACCGCCTACCCGTGCTCCTGTTGCCTAGCGACATCTTCGCGTCGCGGCGTCCGGACCCGGTGCTGCAACAGCTCGAGCACCCGCTGCATCACGACGTCAGCGTGAACGACGCGTTCGTGCCGGTGTCCCGCTTCTACGCTCGCATCGAGCGCCCCGAGCAGCTCGTGTCGGCGCTGCCGGCGGCCATGCGGGTCCTGACGGACCCCGCCGAGACGGGCACCGTGACCATCGCCCTGCCGGAGGACGTGCAGGCCGAGGCCTACGACTGGCCGACCGAGCTCTTCTCCCGCCGGGTCTGGCACGTGCCTCGGCCGGTGCCCGAGCCGGAGCTCGTGGCTGCGGCAGCGACATTGCTGCGGGCATCGCGCCGGCCCCTCATCGTCACGGGCGGCGGGACCATCTACGCGGAGGCGAGCGCCCAACTCGCCGCCTTCGCCGAGCGGCACGGCGTCCCCGTCGCCGAGACGCAGGCCGGCAAGGGCGCCCTGCGCTGGGACGACCAGTGGAACGTGGGACCGGTGGGCGCCAACGGCGGCAGCGCCGCGAACGCGCTCGCCGCCGAGGCGGACGTCGTGCTGGCGGTGGGGACCCGGTTGACTGACTTCACGACGGCCTCCATGACGGCCTTCGCCGCTCCCGGCGTGCGGTTCGTCTCCCTCAACGTCGCGGCTGCCGACGCCGCGAAGGTAGGGGCGCTGCCCATCGTCGCCGACGCGCGGCGGGGCCTCGAGGAGCTGACGGAGGCGCTGGCAGGTTGGCGCACCGAGGCAGCGTTCGCGGCCGAGGTCGAAAGGTTGCGGCGTGCCTGGTCCGAGGAGGTAGAACGCCTCAGGCTGGCTGGACCCGCCGGGAAGAGCGACGAGGCCGAACGCGCCCGCGGCCCCGAGCACCGCCTGTCGCAGGCCCAGGTGATAGGCCGCGTGAACGACG
>JBDZWC010000174.1:0-4089 GCA_040256005.1 Deinococcaceae bacterium
CAAGGTCCACATCTGGCCCCATGGACATCGCAGCGCCCTGCAGTCCGAACCACAGGACGGAAGCGAACGAGCCGGCCGCCAGGTCCGACACCTGAGCGATCCCTCGCAGGAAGTCCGGAGCGTTGGTGACGTCGTACGCCTGCGCCGCCGCCGCCCCCAGGCTCAACCCCTCGTACGTGCGCCAGGCCGGGCCGGCCGGAGAAGCGTCACCCTGGAAGACGTCTATCGCCTCGTGCAGCGCGCCGACCGGAGACCCGATCACGAGGTGACCGCCGAAGACCGCCACGCCCACGTCCATCGACGGGCCCGTACGGAACCGGGTGTACGCCACGCCGCGGTACGCGCCGTCGCGCACGGATACCGCCTCGTCCAGACGGAAGGCGCCCTCCAGTTCGGTGCCGGAGCCCATGTCCTCTGTCAGATCTCCGAGCCTCGTCAGCAGAGCCGGCCACAGCGCCACGCCGGCGCGCGCCGCCGCCTCGGACGACACCGGGACCGTCACGACGGTGGGCGGCCCCTGCAGCCAGCCACGGAGGTCCGTGTCAAGCACCCCGAGGGTCGCCGCGTGCCACGAGTCGCCGAGCCATCCCAGCAGAGCGGCGTCCGCGTCGACGCCCAAGAGGTCGCCTATTGCGCTGCGCAGGTCCCACCCCTCCGGCACCGCGCCCAGCTCCGCTAGGCTGGCCAGCCAGCTATCCAGCCAGGAGACCAGAGCTTGGACGGGCAACATCCCGCCGCTCACGGAGACGGCGTCACGAGGCAGCAGCGTGGGAGCACCCAACTCACAGCCTGCGCAGGTGAGCAGGTCGATGAGCTCGTCCTCTCCCATTTCTGCCGCCAGACTCTCGTCGTAGCTGGCCACGGACTCCACGAGCACTCCGCCGGAGTCCACGGTCGCGTGCCACGCGTACCCATTGACCACCCGTAATGAGGCGAGGAGCCTGTCGAAGAGGGCGCCCGTGGCCTCGTCGTCAGACGCCATGAACCTGAAGGCCTCTAGGGCGTCAGCTATCGCCGCCAGGTTCACCGTCAAGCCCACGCCCCGCGAAGTGAGCCCGGTCGTCAAACGGCCGATCCGGGTGTCTGCGAAGCCCGGATCGCCCGCGCCGGCAGCGCGCCTGAGCACGGCCCGCAGAGCGTCGGGATCGCTGCTCGCCGCGAACGTGCCTCCGGTAGTGGCGACCACGAGTGGGAGGTCTCCACCGTCCCCCACCACCCACATCTCGACGTCGCCCTCCGAACCCACCGAGTGCCCGTCCAGGCACTCCACGGCGGATGCGACCAGCTCCGCTGCCAGCGCCGGGTCACCCGGCCGCGTCAGGAGGACGAGCGCGGGCTCCGGGTCGAAGCGGGAGAACGAGACGCCTGCCACCGTCGGCCCCAGGTCCTTGACCGCCGAGTGGAGCGTCGCGGACAGGCCGGGGCAGGACTCCGCTAGCTCCCCGAACGGGTTCTCCTCGCGCAGCTCGTCGAAGGCATCACCCTCGGCGAGCTCGTCCTCCAGGGCGGCGAACGCGCGCTTCAACACGCTCACGGCGGGCTCGAGCTCGAGGTCGCTCATCAAAGCGCGGACCGTGGTGGCGTCGAAGCCCTCAGGTGAGACGTGCAGGGCGAGGAGCGTCGTGTCTGGGAGGAGCTCGGAGAGCGGCGCCTGGGCGGCGCCGAAACCGACCACGACCAGGGTCGCGAGGGTCAGGAGCGAGCGACGGAGCGTGAGCATGGCGACAAGGTAGCGCGCTCCATCGTCTGGTGTCATCGCCCGAACCGGGTCAACACGGGCGATAATGCCGTCGACGCCATGCTCGTGACCGATCCCATCGTCCAAGTGACCGGCCTGACCAAGCGCTACGCTTCCCACGCGCCGCCTGCAGTGGATCGGCTAGACCTGTCCGTCCAAAGGGGCGAGGTGCTATGCCTCCTCGGGCCCTCCGGTTGCGGGAAGACCACGCTGCTCAGGCTCATCGCGGGGTTCGAGAGCCCCGACGCCGGCAGCGTCCAGGTGGCCGGCAAGGTCGTGGCCTCGAGCACCATGATGGTCAGGCCGGAGCATAGGCGCATCGGGTTCGTGTTCCAGGACTTCGCGCTGTTCCCGCATCTCACCGTGCTGGACAACGTCGCCTTCGGGCTCAAGGGCTCGCGCGATCAGAAGCGTGCCCGAGCGGCCGAGGTCCTGGCCCTCGTCGGGCTAACGGTGTTCGACTCCCGCTTCCCGCACCAGCTGTCCGGGGGTCAGCAGCAGAGGGTTGCCCTCGCCCGTGCGCTGGCGCCGCAGCCGCACATACTCCTGCTGGACGAGCCTTTCAGCAACCTGGACGCGTCGCTGAGGGGCAGCACCAGGGACGAGGTCCGCTCCATCCTGGCCCGCAGCGGCATCACGGCCGTGATGGTCACCCACGACCAGGAGGAGGCGCTGTCGTTCGGTGACCGGGTGGCGGTCATGCGTGACGGCCGGCTCGAGCAGGTGGGCACGCCGGAGGAGGTTTACTTCCATCCGCAGACCGCCTTCGTCGCCAGCTTCCTGGGCCGCACCAACCTGCTGCGTGGCAGCGCTTCCGGGCGCTGCGCCAACACGAGCGTCGGGAGCGTGCCGCTCGCGGCCAACGCCGACGGCAGGGTGATCATCTCCCTCCGGCCCGACCACCTCGAGCTGATGCCGATCACGCGCAGCCTCTCCCGCAAGCCCTCACCCGCTGGGAACGGCTCCGCCGACATCGAGCCGGCCAGAGCCACGGTCGTGCGCCGCGAGTTCAAGGGGCACGTCGTCACCTACGAGGCGGTCCTGCGGGGCGCTTCGCGATCGGGCTCCGAGCCCGCCGCTGCCGAGGAGCGCCTGATCGTCTTCGCTTCGCCGGAGAGTCGTCTGCAGGTGGGTGACGAGGCCTGGGTACGGGTCACAGGAGACGGCGTGACCCTGTCGTCAGGCCGCGAGCCTCAGCCCGAGCGTCTGCCTTCGTAGGCCAGCAGCAGCCCGACGAAGAGGGCGGAGAACACGACTATGGCCATCGCGTAGGGCGCGGCGGCCGCCATCATGGCCTCGTTCGTGAGCCCGAACACCCTTACCGCCAGGTTCCTGTAGCCGCTGGGCGCCAGGAGGTAGGTCATGGGCAGCTCCTTCATGACGGCCATCAGGGCGAGCGCACCGCCCGCGAGCACGTTGCGGTAGATGGACGGCATGACGGTCTGGGCGAACGCCATGAACCGGCCGCGTCCGAGGGACCTGGCGGTCTCCTCCACGCGCGGGTTCACCTGCAGCAGCCCGCTGCGCACCGGACCGATCGACAGGGCCAGGTAGCTGATCACGTACGCGAAGATGAGCAGCGGGAACGTCTGGTAGACGGCGGGCGTGAAGCGCACCGCGAACATCACCAGTGCGAGGGCCAGCGCCACAGGCGGCACGGCGTACCCCAGGAAGACGAGGCGCTCGAGCAGCTTGCCGCCCATCCAGCGCGATCTCAGACCGGCCACCGCGACGGGCACGGCCAGGCAGGCGGTGAGGACCGCTGCCGGCACCGCGAGCATGGCCGTCCCCAGGAACGTGCTCACGACCTCGCGCAGTTGGGAGAGCCCGGGCGGGACCAGGGCCATCCAACCCACCAGGGTCACGATCGGTAAACCCACGGCTGCCCCCAGGGTGACGAGTACGAAGAGGTACGCCGCCCAGCGCCAGCGTCCGAGCCGGTCCGGCGTGGCCGCGCGGCGGACTCCGCGTCCCACCCTCGCGTAGCGGCGCCGGCCCAGCAGCCGCAACTCCAACGCCACGAGAGCCGTCGTGATGACCAGCAGCATCAGCGACAGCAGGGCGGCGTTGCTGCGGTCGAAAGCCGATGTGTACTGGGTGTAGATCGCCAGGCTGAAGGTCTCGAAACGCATGAGCGCCACGGCGCCGAAGTCACCCAGCACGTACAGAGCCACCACCAGCCAGCCGGCCAGGAGCGCCGGTCTGAGCTGCGGCAACACGACGCGCCACATCACCTGATGGGGCCGGTGCCCGAGACACTTGGCGCTCTCCTCCAGGCTCGTGTCGAGACCAAGGAGGGCGCTCCTGACGTTCAGGAAGATGTACGGGAACGTGTACAGCGTCAGGGCGGC
>JBDZWC010000175.1:0-4056 GCA_040256005.1 Deinococcaceae bacterium
CCAGTGTCACGCACCTCGACAGCGACGGAGCCCCTCGCCTTGCTCACGCGCAGAGCAACGGTGCCTCCCGCCGGGGCGTGCGTCAAGGCGTTGTCGAGCAGGTTGCCGATGACCTGGAGCAGGCGTTCCTTGTCCGCTCGCAGGGGAGCGGGCGCTGTGGCGTCCACCTCCAGTGTCATCCCGCGCTCCTCCGCACGGGCCCGGTGACCAGCCGCCGCCACCCGTACCACCTCCGCCAGATCGACGTCGTCGCGGTGAAGCGAAAGCCTGCCGGCATCCGCCAGCGAGAGCGTGCGCAGGTCCTCGACGAGACGGGTGAGCAAGAGCACCTGGGCGTGGAGGTCCCTGACCTCCTCGAAGGTCAGGTCAGCGACGCCATCCTCCATCGCCTCGAGGCGGCCGCGCATGACGGTGAGCGGCGTGCGCAGCTCGTGGGCGATGTCGGCCACCATGATCCGCCGGCTCTCCTCCAAGCGTTGCAGGCTGTCTGCCATCGCGTTGAAGCTGGACGCCAGTCGTGCCGTCTCGGAACCGCCGCCTGCTCGACGCCGCAGTGGGATGCGGGCCGAGAGGTCCCCGGCAGAGATCTTGCCGGCGGCCGCGGTCACCGTCTCGATGGGTCTTGCTATGAGGCGTGCGAGCAACAGCGCCAAGGCCGCCGCCAGCACCAACGCCAGCACGGCCGACCCAACGAGGGCCACTGTGCGCCGCTCCAGCGAGTTCCGGACGTAGGCCAGCAGAGTGCTGCGGCTCACGGAGTCGGCGTCCGGCTCGGCCAGTGCCAGCGCTTCGTCGTCCGCGAGCAGCGAGCCAGTAGTGGGCGGTCCGCCCACCACCTCTGGGAAACCGCCGCCTTGGCCGGCTACTTGCGGCCCGCCTGGGTCGGCGGGGTCGGCTCGGCGCGCGGCGACCGTCGCGCTCAGAGCCCGCAACTCCTCCCAGCGGCGGGCCGGGAGGTCCATGACGAGCGGGCCCCCGGGCACGGCGGCCACCCAGCGGCCGGCCTCGGCCCCCTCCGGCATGTACACCATCAAGGTGCGATCGCCTACCTGCACCTCCACGCCACGGAGGAGAGCCATGGCAGCCTCGTGACTGGACGACGGCAACAGACGTCCGTCGAGTATCGCCCGGCCCACGCTTCCCGCCGTCAGGGTCGGCCGCTCCTCCGGTGGCAGCGCTACGTTCTCGCGGGCTATGCCTCGCAGCTGCGGCGCGGCGACCAAGACGATCGTCAGCAGGGTCACACCTACGAACGCGAGCATGAGCTTGACGCTGAGGCGGTTCATGGGTCCTTACCTACGCCGCTCCCATGTCCGCGGCGCGTTCCTCGAGACGGAAACCCATCCCGCGCATGGTCACGATGAGTTCGGGAGCTCCGGCTTCGGACAACTTGCGTCGCAGGTTCTTCAGGTGCGAGTCGAGGGTGCGTTCGAGGATGTCGCTCTCCGGCAACGCCCGCTCGATGAGCTCCGAGCGGGTGAAGAGCCGGCCTGGCGCGGCCGCCAGCGCGGCCAGCAGCTTGAACTCGGTGGCGGTGAGCGCCAGCTCGCGCCTGTCGTACTGGGCGCGCCCGTGTCCGGGTGCGACTCTCAGCTTGCCCGCGACGAGCTCCGCGTCCTCTTCCGGCTTGCCGTTCGACCGCCGCAGCACCGCCTTGACGCGGGCGACCACCTCGCGGAACGAGAACGGCTTGACGACGTAGTCATCTGCACCCAGCTCCAGGCCGACGAGCCTGTCCACCTCGTCGCCCTTGGCCGTGAGCATGATGACGGGGGTGCTGCCGTCCTTGCGTATGCGGCTCAGCACCTCGAAGCCGTCCATGCCCGGCAGCATCACGTCGAGCAGAACGATGTCGGGCTTGGCTGCCCGGAACAGGGACAGTGCTTGGAGACCGTCGGCTGCCACCTCGGTGGCGTAGCCCTCGCGCTTCAGGTAGGCGTCGAGCGTGCGGGAGATGCCGGCCTCGTCCTCAACGATCAGGACGGTCGCCGAGCGCGACGGAGCCATGGACCCAGCCTACGACTGCCGTGTGCAGGCACGGTGGAGCCGGTGCAGGCCGCGTGGAGGCGTCGCCGGTCGCGCCGGCGCCCGAACCTGCACGCGAACTGCACACTCCCTCGGCCCAGCCTGCGCGGTCGGGCGGCATGTTCATGCCATGAGCCGGGCATGCGCCGGGTCCGGCTCCGATCGATCCCGGCGGCGCCAAGGAGGTTCTCCGATGAAGTTCAGGTCGATGAGGTCGAGGAGGTCGGGGCCGGCAGCGCCCAAGCGGCTGGTGGTCGCCCTCGCGTTCACGCTGTTCAGCGCTGCCGCCCTGGCGCAGGAGATGGGCGTCCCTGCGGGCTCGGCGGGGCGAATCGCCGAGCTGACGGCGCGCGCCCAACGCTTGACGCTTCTCGCGGAGCTGCCTGAGGAAGCAAGGCCGGAGGCCGAAGCCCTGCTCGACCGCTACGACGCCCTCAGGACAGCCGAACAGGAGCTCGAGGTCGCCAGGCTCGAAGCGCTGGTCGCTGCGTTGGAGGCCGGCGACTCCCCAGCAGTGGCCCGCGAGGTGGCAGAGTCGGCTGTGGCGGACCAGAAGGTGGAGCTAACGCGCCAACGTGAGCAGCTCCGCGCCGACGTAGACGACCTGGCTGACCGCTTCCCCGAAGCCGCCAACCTGTTCAGGCGCCTGGCCTCGGGGCGGTGGGTGGCCGGCGAGGGGAGGATCGTGATCGCCGGCGATGCGGCCATGGGCTTCCCGCTGTTCCCAAGCGCCCCCGACGCCGTGTTCCGCTTCGACGGTCCGGACGGAACCCCGTTCGGGATGGGCCTGGACCCCGAGGCGCAGGAGCGGTTGATGCAAGTGCTGCCCCGGCTGCGGCAGCTCAGGTAGGCCGAGCGGGCCGGCCAGGGACCGGCAAGGGCAGAAAGGCCCCAGCCAGAGAAGCCACAGCCAGAAAGGCCCCAGCCAGAGAAGCCACAGCCAGAAAGGCCCCAGCCAGTGAAGCCTTATCCGGAGAAGCCCCAACCAGAGAGGCCCCAGCCAGAGAAGCCCCAGCCATGCGGCGCCACCCGAAGTGGGTGGCGCCGTCATCGTCTCGACTAGCGGTTGCGATAGTCGCTTCCCTATTGGGCCTCGAAACCCACGCTCATGCTGTACTCGCACTCGGAGAGCGGATCGCCGACGAAGTCGCGCACCGTCGCCGTCGTGTAGTCCTGGCTCGAGCCCACGACGCCCGGTATGCCGCCGATGTTCTTGCGGTCGTCGAGCCGGCACGTCTGTCCTTCCCCGGCCACGCTGTCGCTCTCCCACACGACGATGTCGATCGTCAACGCTTCGGCCAGGGGCCGTATGAACTCGGCGGTCCAGATGACCGCAGTGGTGTTGTTGCTCTGGAAGGCTTGACTGGTCCTCTCCAGGGTGGTTCCGTTGCCACGCTCGACCTTGAGCGTGTGGCTGAAGTCGCCCGTGCCCCCCAGCGCATCGAGGTCACCGTCCAGGTTCACGTCCAGAGTGAAGCGGACGATCAGTTTCTGGTCGGGGGCGAGGGGGTCGCGGCACACCTGGCTGGCTCCCGTGCCGACGCAGGTCTCGCCTTCCACCCTGTCGTTCTTGCCGCCGCCGTCGCCGTCAGTGTCTATCTGCTTGGGATCGGTGCCGCGGAGGGCCTCCGTTCCGTCCACCCACCCGTCGTTGTCTTCGTCGGCGACCAGGGGATCCGAGAACACGACGTAGTCGTTCATGCCCTGCACGCTGATCGTGAGCCCGGTGTTCACCTCGGCGCCGTCCGAGCGCATGTCGTCGTCGGTGTCGGCGTCGAGCGGATCCGCGTTCGCCGCCAAGTCCTGAGCGTCGCTCAGACCGTCGCCGTCGGTATCTGCGACCAACGGGTTCGTCCCGCGCTCGAACTCCTCGAGGTCGGTCAGGCCGTCGTTGTCGGAGTCAGCGTCGTTGCGCAACGATCGCACGTTGCCCACGGTGATGACCGAGCCCTGCAGCAGAGGGCCGATGCTCACTCCCCGGTAGCTCACGTCCCAGCCGACCTGGTCCTCGAAGAAGTTGACGAGCCCATC
>JBDZWC010000067.1:0-1874 GCA_040256005.1 Deinococcaceae bacterium
GACGCCAGGTCGCTGGGCAGTGGCTACCGGCAGATGAGCGCGGACCTCGACGAGGTGCTAGACGTGCTGGCGGACGAAGGGTTCTCACGCGAGGACCTGAGCATCCAGCCCGTCTCCGTCTCCGCCGTGTACCGCGAGTGCTACAACGCTGGGGCCGAGTGCGTGCGCGAGGTCGTCGGTTACGAGCTGTACCAGTGGTTCACCCTGACCTCAGACCAGGTGGACGCGGTCACCAGGCTGGCGCAGGACGCCCAGCCGTTCGTGGACGCGGGTCTGACCTACCAGACGACGTCCCTCGAGTACTACTACTCGGGCCTGACGGACCTGAGGCCCGAGTTGCTGGCCGAGGCGATACGGGACGCGCAGCGGCGGGCACAGGCGGTGGCCGAGGCCACGGGGGCCACCGTGGGCCAGCTGCGCTCGGCCGACAGCGGCGTGTTCCAGGTGACGCAGGTCAACTCGACCGAGGTCGCTTCCTACGGCATGTATGACACCAGCACGATCGAGAAGCGCGTCACCGCGGTCGTCCACGCCAGCTTCGAGCTGAGGTAACCACGCTTTAGGAACCCGGCGCCGCCACTGGCAAACCTAGTTCCGCGGCAGCAGCAAGCAGCCTGCGGTCGTAGCTCACCAACGCCTCGAGCTGATCCAGCACTGAGATGGCCGTCGCCAAGTGGATGGCATCGAGCGAACGCAGTTGCTGTCCGATATCCAGCGTGGCGGCCATCTCCAGAACCTGGCGCGTCACGTCGACCATGTGGACCTCGCCGAGAACGGTACGGGCCTTCGTCATGACAGCGGGACCATGGGTACGAGCAGCCCTAAGAAGCTCCGTGTGGGCGAGGTAGCTGCTGATAGCCCTGGCCGAAGGCCGGTCTGACAGGTAACCACGCAGGGCCGGTGACTCCGGTTCTAGCACCACGATCTTCACCAACGCGGAGGTGTCCAGGTACAGCATCGGGCGCTCTCAGCCGCCCACTTTGACTAGGCACGCCATCGACTCAGCGTTCGTTCTCGCGAGCTTGCTCAAGCGCCGCCGACAGGCTGCCAGCAGCGTCCACCGGCTCGATGTCGGCCAACTGCCTGCTTCCCCGCGGCGGACGAACGTAGCCCGCCTCCACCAGGCGATCCCACGAGCTCTCACGAGCGGGGACGATCCTCCCGACCAGTTCGCCTCGCACGGTCACCTCGATCACCTCGCCAGCCTTCACGCGGGCGAGGTAAGTGCTCGCGTTCTGTCGTAACTCCCTGAGGCCAATCTTGACCATGTGTTACACGGTAGCACTCGGGGCGTTAGACCAAAGTCCGCGCGTCCTAGGCGATCGCCCATAGCGTTGGCGGTGCCGTGTCCATGGCAGGTGCTACTAGCTCAGGCTCTGCCCCGCGGCTCGGCTAGTCAGCGGTCACCTACAGGCCACGTGCCCCTCCACCGCCAGCTCGCGGCCGTACGACCACTGGTCGACCATGTCCCCGCCATGCATCAGGTAGATGGTGTCGCCCGAGTTGTTCCACACGCCCTGCCCGGGGTTGACTAGCCTGATCTCGCCCCCTGGCTGAACCCCAGACGGCAGGCGGAACGTGGAGCGCGAGCCCTCGTCCCAGAGGTAGTAGCCGGTCGTGTCCAGGGCCTCGTCCAGCCAAACGGAGACCCACTCCGCGCCGGTGTCGTTGGGCGTGTCGGGGTTCACCAGCGCGCAGTGCAAGCGGGGAGCGGCGGCTGACGCCAAGGCGCCATCGGTCGCGGCACCGGCTGCACCGGCCCCCGCGCCAACCGCAGCGCCGCCCGGGCTCACCGGACGGGCCGCCCCTCCGCCCCACAGCCCGAACGTGCGCGAGGCGGCCAGCGCCTTGGCGGCGGCGTACATGGCTGCGTA
>JBDZWC010000067.1:1974-16426 GCA_040256005.1 Deinococcaceae bacterium
CCATCGCGACCACCCGCGCCCGCTTCGTCAACCTCGCGACGACCGCCATCTCCGCTTGATGGCCCGCACCTCGAACAGGTGTCCGGCCTCGTGCTCGACCAGGTGGAACACCACCCACGCTGGTGAGCAGGCGTAGTCAACGCCCGCCGGCGCGCGCACCCTGTGCCACTCGTCCTTGCCCATGGGTCCGATGAGGTCGAGGAACCGCTGGCGCACGAAACGCAGCCGCTCGAGGTGCTCGGCCATGGGCATACCCGGCACGTGGGTCAATCGGCCGTCTGGTGTGCGGTGATCGTGCGGGAGGTACGCCAGTACGTCGTCAGGGTAGGGCTGCATCAGGATGTCGTCGAACAGCCACGACGTCTCGATCAGAGCGATGTGATAGAGCAGCGACCCGATCGAGTTGTCGTCCCCAGAAGGGCCGCGCCAGTCGAGCAGCTCGGGTGCCAGGTCCTCCACCTCGTCGATGAGGCCACCTCGGACCTCCTGCATCGCCCACAACCAGCGACCGACCTCGGAATGTGACCCGAGAAGCGGTTCCATCGTCCTCACGTCCCTGCCAGGGAACTCCGTACTCAACCTTCACCTCCAGGCGGCGCGGCGCTGCCGCTGCCTGCCAGCCCCCATCGAGCTGTCGACTCAGGCGCCAACGTACTGTGCCAGGTGCTCGCCTGTCAGGGTAGTGCGGGACTCCACCAGCTGCGCCGGCGTGCCCTCGAACACGACCCGGCCGCCACCGTGACCCGCTCCGGGGCCCAGGTCGATGATCCAGTCGGCGTGCGCCATGACCGCCTGGTGATGCTCGATGACGATGACCGACTTGCCGGCGTCCACCAACCTGTCGAGAAGTCCTAGGAGTTGCTCGACGTCCGCCAGGTGCAACCCACTGGTGGGCTCGTCCAGGACGTAGACACCACCCTTCTCGCCCATGTGGGTGGCGAGTTTGAGCCGCTGCCGCTCGCCGCCGGACAGCGTCGTGAGCGGCTGACCCAGGGACACGTAGCCGAGGCCCACGTCCGAGAGCCGCTTCAGGATGGCGTGTGCGGCGGGCGTCCGGGCGTCGCCCTGGCCGAAGAACTGCTCGGCATCCGAGACGGGCATCGCCAGCACTTCGCTTATGTCCTTGCCTCCGAAGCGATACTCCAGCACCGCTGCCTGGAAGCGCTTGCCCTCGCAGACCTCGCATACGGTCGCCACGCCGGCCATGAGCGCCAGGTCCGTGTAGGTGACACCGGCGCCGTTGCAGTTGGGGCAGGCGCCCTCCGAGTTGGGGCTGAACAGGGACGGCTTGACGCCGTTGGCCTTGGCGAACGCCTTGCGGATAGGGTCGAGCAGGCCGGTGTAGGTGGCCGGGTTGCTGCGCCGCGAGCCCTTGATGGCGCCCTGGTCGATGGCTACGACACCTTCCCGGCCGGCCACCGAACCGTGGATGAGCGAGCTCTTCCCGGAGCCCGCCACGCCGGTGACGACGACAAGCACGCCCAGCGGGATGTCCACGTCGACGTCCTTGAGGTTGTTGGTGCTCGCGCCACGCACCTCGATCGCTCCCCGGGGCTCGCGGACGCTGGGCTTGAGTCGAGCGCGGTACTCGAGGTGCCGGCCGGTGAGCGTCCCGCTGGCGCGCAGGCCCTCGACGGTGCCCTCGTACACGACCTCGCCCCCCTGCTTGCCGGCACGCGGACCCAGGTCAACGACGTGGTCGGCCACTTCGATGACCTCGGGCTTGTGCTCCACCACGAGCACCGTGTTGCCCTTGTCCCGCAGGCGCCTCAGCAGGTCGTTCATGCGCTGCACGTCGTGGGGGTGCAGCCCTACCGTGGGCTCGTCGAAGACGTAGGTGACGTCCGTCAGCGCGGAGCCCAGGTGACGGATCATCTTCGTCCGTTGGGCTTCGCCGCCCGACAGAGTGCCCGCCGATCGTTCCAGGCTGAGGTAACCCAGCCCGATCTCGACGAACGAGTCGAGAACCTGCTGTAGCTTGTCCAGGAGGGGAGCGACCGAGGGTTCGTCAAGCCCGCGAACCCACTCGGCCAGGTCCTTCACCTCCATGGCACAAGCGTCGGCGATGTTGAGGCCTCGGATCTTGGACGAACGCGCCGCTTCGTTGAGGCGCGAGCCGCCGCAGTCTGGGCAGGGCACGAACGTGACGGCTCGCTCCGCGAAGTCGCGCACGTGCGGCTGTAGCGACTCGATGTCCTTGGAGAAGGTCGACTTGTGCAGCTTGGGAATCAGGCCCTCGTACGTGATGTTGATGCCCTCGACCTTGATCTTCGTGGGCTCCTTGTGGAGCAGGTCGTGGAGCTCCTGTTCGCCGTAGTCGCGGATGGGCTTGTCTGCGTCGAGGAACCCGCTCGCGCGGTAGATGCGCCCGTACCAGCCGTCCATGTTGTAGCCGGGGATCTTGAGCGCGCCCTCGTTTAGCGACTTGTCCGCGTCGTAGAGCTGGGTCAGGTCGATGTCGTTGACGCGACCGAGGCCCTCGCACCGTGGGCACATGCCGCCCGTGACCGTGAAGGTGCGGCTCTCGGTGACCTTGCCCTCGCCGCGCTCGACGGTGATGGACCCGCCGCCGGAGGCCGAAGCGATGTTGAAGGAGAACGCCTGCGCCGGGCCGATGTGCGGCTCGCCCAGGCGGCTGAAGAGGATGCGCAGGAGCGCGTTGGCGTCGGTGGCCGTGCCCACCGTTGACCGGGCGTTGGCGCCCATCCGCTCCTGGTCCACGATGATCGCCGTCGTCAGGCCCTCGAGCACGTCCACGTCCGGCCTCGCCAGCGTGGGCATGAAGCCTTGGACGAACGCGCTGTACGTCTCGTTGATCATCTGCTGGGACTCCGCGGCTATGGTCCCGAACACCAGCGAGCTCTTGCCCGAGCCCGAGACGCCGGTGAACACCGACAGCCGCCGCTTCGGGATCTCGACGCTGACGTCCTTGAGGTTGTTCTCCCTGGCCCCCTGGACCCGGATGAGGTCGTGCCTGTCGGCGGGATGGCGCGCGTCCGCGCCCGCCTCCCTGGTCTCCGTCATGGTCATCTGGTCTCCCTGGATGGCGTTGTAAGTGAGTGGGCTGCGGTTCAGGTCACGCGCTGCAAGGTCATCTCGAAGTCGGGCTGCCAGCTCGCACCGGAGTCGTGTGACGCCTCGCCGACGAAGTGGACCTCGTCGGGGCCGACGAAGCGAGCAGTGTAGCGTTGTGAGAACGCTTCGTCTAGGTTGAGCAGCGTCCACCGGTCCTCGAAGCACTCCACCTCGAAGACCCGGGTGACGCCGCGCACGTCGAAGTAGTGGACCCGTTCCTCGGTGATGAGTGCCAGCGCGTCCGGGAAGTCGGGACGGTCGTAGGTGAACCTCAGGAGCAGGAACGCGCCGCCCAGCACCGCTTCGTAGCGCTGCGTGCCCGTGATCTGCTCGGGGACAGCGACGTGGCTCATGGTCAGTCGCCACTCCCCGAGCAGTCGCTTCAGGACCGACATCGGTCCAGGTTAGACCTACCGGGCTCCCTTGAGCTGGGATATCTGGATCAGGTTCCCGCAGGTGTCGTCGAGGATCGCGATGGTGGAGCCGGGCACGTCCGTCGGGGGCATCGTGAACCGGGCGCCGCGCGCTTGCATGCGCTCGTGGTCCGCGCGCACGTCGTCGGTGAAGAACATCGCGGCAGGCTGGTTCTGGGAGAACCTCGCCTCCTGGAAAGCCTTCGCGGCCGCGTCGACGTTGGCCTCGAGGTGCAACTGGGTTCCGTCCGGGTCTTCCGGAGACACCACGGTAAGCCAGCGGTAAGGACCGTTGCTGACGTCGGCCTTCTTCTGGAAGCCGAGCACGTCCGTGTAGAAGCTCAGCGCCTTGTCCAAGTCGTCGACGTAGATGCTCGTGAGTCCGATCTTCATGTCTCGTTCCCTTCTCTGCCGGCGTGTAACCGGCGAGTCGTCCCCTCACCCGCACCCGTGGGCCGTGCGCGGGCCATGCTTGGCGGCGGCCCAACGGGGCTGCCGGTCTTCAACGAGCCGTGGCTAGCTCACGGCGGTGCTCAGCTGACTGCTTTCCGTATGAGCTCTGCGACCCTCTGCTCGTTGGCAGTGTCGAGCTCCTTGATCGCATACGAGGTGGGCCACATCGTGCCCTCGTCGAGGTTCGCCGGGTCCTCGAACGCGAGCGTCGCGTAGCGCGACTGCCACTTCGAGGCGGCCTGGAAGAACACGACGACCTTGCCGTCGTCGTTGGCGTAGGCGGGCATGCCGTACATGGTCTTGGGCGTCAGGTGGGGAGCCACCGCACGGACTATGGCGTGGATCTTCTCGGCCATCGTGCGGTCCGCGTCCGGCATCTCGGCGATGCGATCGAAGAGCTCCTTCTCCATCTTGGCCTTGCCCTTGAGCTTGCCAGCCTCCGCCTCCAGCGCCAGTTCCTTGGCGCGGTCCTGCATGGCTTTGCGCTCGGCAGCCGAGAAGCCGGTGTAGTCCTTGGCCATCAGCGGCGCTCCTGGATCCGGACCATGTTCCCGGCCGGGTCGCGGAACGCGCAGTCCCTGACGCCGTACGGCTGGTCGGTGGGCTCCTGGACCACCTCGCCCCCGCTGGCCTCCAGCCGGGCGAACACCGCCTCCAGGTCCTCGGCGGCGAGGTTGATGGAGGCGAACGTGCCCTTGGCCATCATCTCGGCCACCATCCGGCGCTCGTCCTCGGTGAGACCTGGGGTGGCCTCGGGCGGGTAGAGGACGATCGAGGTCTCCGGCTGGCCAGCCGGCCCGACGGTGATCCAGTGCATGCCCTGGTACTCGACGTCGTTGCGCACCTCGAAGCCGAGGCCGTCGCGATAGAAGCGGACGGCGGCCTCTGGGTCGTCCTGCGGCAGCATCGCGGAATGGATCGTGATGTTCATGCCGAGACTATAGAAGGGCCCGTCCGCGTGGCGCTTCTCGATTCCTGACCAGTTGCTCGAGAGCCTCGCTTCGGGTGCTTACGGCTCCCAGCCCGGCAGCTTGGCGGCCTGCTCCACCCAGCTGGCGAACTGCTTCTCGTCCACCCCTTCGTCCTCGAACACGTGGTAGTAGCGCTCTGTCTCGTGCTTCGAACCCACCGGCGGCATGGGCTCGAGCGAAGTGCCTTTGAAGAACGTCACCTTCACGTACTTCGTGTAGACGTGGAAGAGCAGGATCCAGCCCTGACCCGGGACGCCGTAGATGGGAGAGTTCCACCGCACGCCCTTGCGGAGGTCCGGCACGGTCTTCTCGATGATCTCGTCGAGCTTGCGGCCCACGTCGCGCTTCCAGCCCGGCATCGCCTCGATATAGGTCTGGACCGGGCCGTCACCGTCGCCCTTGGGAACCTGAGGGTTGCCGCCCGCGAGCAGTTTGGGCTTGCCTTCTTCCGCCATGCCTTGGTCCTTGTTGCGTGCCACCCGGGTTCAGCTCCGTCCCGCGGGAACCGCGCCCACTGGCTCGCGGCTCCTGACCGGCCTGGTCACCTGCTTAGCCACGCACGGCGGCATGCCCATGGTCGCGCCCGCATAGCGCTCCTTGTAGAGGCTGGGCGGCACGCCCACCAGCTCCGTGAAGCGAGTGCTGAACGTGCCCAAGGACGAGCACCCCACCTCGAAGCACACGTCGGTGACGCTCATGTCGCCTATCCGCAGCAGCGCCATCGCCCGCTCGATGCGCCGCGTCATCAGGTACGAGTACGGGGACTCGCCATAGGCGGCTTTGAACTGGCGGCTGAGGTGCCCCGCCGACATGTTCACGCCACGAGCCAACGCCTCCACGTCCAAGGGCCTTGCGAACTCGCGATCCATGCGGTCCCGCACCCGCCGGAGGCGGGCGAGGTCCTTGAGGTTGGAGGCCGACGACGTGCCCGACATGGGCGCGATGGTGCCACGTGGAGCTAGCGCTGTCCACCGCACGGATTACGTGTTGGGCACCGGGCAGGCCCTGTTCCGGTGGCTAACCGTCCAACGCTCTCAGCCACTCGGCGCGGTCGCGCGCGAAGGTGACGAGGCCGCCGCGGTTGCTCTCGCGGATGAACGCCTGGAGGCTCTCACTGCCTCGCACCTCGAAGTCGCCGATGATCGCCAAGCGCAAACGGTAGTTGCTGAACTTCTGCAGGACGGCCCCGGCCAGGCCTGTGCTCAGGTCGAAGAACTCCTCTGGGAGCGCGTCCGCGGCCAGCAGGACCACGTCCGCGGCCTGGAAGCCGGCGTTGCCCACCAGGTCAGTAGCGTCGCGCTCCGAATCGATATGGCCCTCCACCAGCTCCGCGACGGTAACGTCGCCGGCCACGAAGGTCTCCAGCCTCACCGCGGCCCGGCCCCAAGGACGTCTGACATGCGGCGCAGCCTAACCGGAGCGGTGGTTGCCTTAGCATGGTGGCCGGGCGACCTCGCGCGCCCTACCCCTGACCAGGCGCCCCGCGCGCGCCGACGGTCCACGAGGGATCTTCAGGGGCGAAGGTGGCACGGATGCCATCGCGGGAGACCTCTTACCAACACCACCCGGACACGCGGTGGCATGGGCGAGGCGCGGGGTAGCCCGCCGCTGCGGGACAGGGTTGGCATGACCAAGCAGAGGTCACTCAAGAAACTCGTGCGCGAGCGCATGCGACGCACGGGCGAGACGTACACCACCGCACACCGCGTCATCACCTCCAGACGACCCGAGAGCCGCCCACCCGGGCTCATACCGTCTTACCCGGAGCCCGGGTATGCCGTTCACAGGGAGTCGGCATTGGTTCAGAGGCTCTTGGCTTCTGCCGGGCTCGAGCTCTCAGAGGCGATGGTCTGCGGTCTGGGCGGAGGGATCGGCTTCATGTACGCGGTCTTCGACTACAAGCCCCTGCCCCATCCGCTGCTTACGTTCGTAGCGCAGCATCACCCGCGTCCGTGGGTCGAGCAGGTGGCCGAGAGCCTCCACTTGCATCTCAGCAGCGTGGCCTCGTCGAGCGCCAAGGCGGCGCTGGCGAAGCTAGACGCGGTGCTCGACTCCGGCCAGCCGGCGTTGATCACGGTGGGCCGAGGCGGCCTGCCGTGGTTCTCGGACATGAGCCCGGTCGAGGCAGCGGACCCGTACAACATCGCCGTCGTGGGCAAGCGCGGTGAGGACTACCTGATCGACGACTGCAGCGAGACCGTGCAGACAGCAACTGCGGACGCCCTGGCCGGCGCCTGGGGCATGTACCGGAAGGGTCGCTACGCCGTCCAGACGCTGGCTGAGCCCAGCGACGGACGCGCGGACATGACGGACGCGCTGCGGGCGGCGATCGGTACGACCGCGGCGCACATGACGGGACCGGTGCTAGGCAACTCCTTCGACGTCAACTTCGGCCTCAGCGGCATCGCGAAGTGGGCAGACGAGCTGACGGACCTGCGCACGAAGAAGGGGTGGCATGCGCGTTTCGGTGCTGAGCCGGGCTTCGAGCACGCGATGACCAGGGTCGCCGAGTGCTTCACCCACGCCTACAGCGCGCCAGGAGCCACCCGTCCGATCTACGCCCGCTTCCTCGAGGAGGCGGCGTCGGTGTCCTCGCTGCCACTGGCACCGGCCGCCGGGATCGCGGCCGAGAGCGGCGCGCTCTGGGAGCAGGTCGTAGAGGTAGCCGCGCAGGCGAATGACCCAGTCACGGCGTTCGCCGCGATCGGCGACCTCGCCCGCCGACTGCATGGAGTGGAGTCACGGCTCGCCGGGGCGCTCGGGCGAGCGGTAGAGGCGTAGGACGCTGACCGGGCCGGCGGCCGACGTGGCAGGGTCACGACCGCGGCGGCCGCCGGCCGAGCGAAGGGCTAAGCTCCGAAGCGGTGACAGATGTGAACAGCGCAGTAGCCGCCCCGGAACCGGGCGCCACGCCCAAGGCAACGACGCAGGAGCAGCTCGCGACCAACCTCGCTTCGATTCGTGCGCGGATCGAAGCGGCGTGCCGCCGCGTGGGCCGCGACCCGGCCGAGGTGGAGCTGCTGCCCGTCAGCAAGACCGTGCCGGCCGAGGTCCTGCGCCTCGCCTACGCCGCAGGGACCAGGAAGCTGGGAGAGAACAAGGTGCAGGAGGCCAGGGAGAAAGCCGAGGAACTCTCCGACCTAGCCGACCTCCGCTGGGCGGTGATCGGCAACCTGCAGACGAACAAGGCCAAGTACGTGGCACGCTTCGCTCACGAGTTCCACGCGCTCGACCGTCTGAAGGTGGCGGAGGAGCTCGACAGGCGGTTGCAGCGGGAAGGGAGGGGCTTAGACGTATACGTGCAGGTCAACAGTTCCGGTGAAGCCAGCAAGTTCGGCCTGGCTCCCGAGGACGTCCTCGCCTTCGTCAAGGAGCTACCAGCCTTCACGGCTCTCCGTGTGCGGGGCCTCATGACGCTGGCGCTCTTCGCTGCCGACATGGAGCGCGTCCGGCCCTGCTTCGTGACGATGCGCCAGCTGCAGGCGCGGCTACGGCAGGAGGCCCCGGCAGGGCTGTCTTTCGACGAGCTGTCCATGGGCATGTCGGGGGACTTCGAGGTGGCCATCGAGGAGGGGGCGACCGTCGTGCGCGTCGGCCAGTCCATCTTCGGCGCCCGTTCGCTGCCCGACAGTCACTACTGGCCTGGCGCCGGCAAGTGACCGCCGGGGAGGCGGGCTGTACTCCGTGACCGTGGACCGCGACGCGCTCGAGCCGCTGCCGGTCGACGTCATATCCATCCAGTCGCAGGTCGTCTACGGCTCGGTGGGCAACAGCGTGGCCGTACCCACCATGCGGGCCCTAGGCCTCAACGTCGTGCCTGTCCCCACGGTGCTGCTCAGCAACGTCCCCCACTACGACTCGGTCCACGGCGGCCCGCTGCCTACCGAATGGTTCGCAGGGTTCCTGGCCGACCTCGAGCGCCGGCAGGCCCTCGCCCACGTACGCGCCATCGTGCTCGGTTACCTGGGGCCGCCGGAGCAGACCATCGTGCTTGCGGAGTGGCTCGAGCGCATCCTCCACGAGCACCCCGACATCAAGCTCGTCCTCGACCCGGTCATGGGAGACCACGACGCCGGCATCTACGTCCACCCCGAGCTTCCAGCCATGTTGCGGGACCGTTTCGTGCCCATGGCGCACGGCATGACGCCCAACGCCTTCGAACTGGAACAGATCGTCGGCCGGTCGCTCCCTACGCTGCACGATACGGTGGAGGCCGTCCGCGACCTTCTCGCCACGAACCTCGAGTGGGCGGTCGTCACCAGTGCCGCCCCCGGGGAGACCAAGCCAGGCGAGACGCGCACGGCCGTGGTGACCCGGGACGACGTGAACGTGATCGGTCATCGGCTCGTGGACTCACCGGCCAAGGGCACGGGCGACCTGTTCACGGCCGCCCTCGTCGGCGGCCTGCTGCGTGGCTACGCGCTGAAGGCTGCGGCCAAGGCGGCGGCAGAGCGCACGGTCGCTGTGCTGGAGCACAGCGCCGCCCTGGGCTGCGGCGAGCTCGTGCTGGTATGACGGCCGACCCGGCCTCGTCGCTTACCAGCGCTGCGCCATGGCGTCGGCCCGCTGCGGACGGATAATGCGTCCATGTTGAGGATCGGCTCGATCGTGTGGGGCGTGCGCGACGTGGCGCGCGCCGTGGAGTTCTGGACCAGCGCGCTCGACTACCGGGCCCGTGGGGGCGACGACCCTGACTGGGTGCTCCTCAAGCCGAGGCGCGGCAGCGGCGTCCAGCTCGCGCTGCAGGAGGTGAAGGCGCCCGCCGCCGAGCGCAGACGACACCATCTGGACCTGTACGCCTACGATCAAGCCGCCGAGGTGGAGCGCTTGATCGGGTTGGGGGCCACTCGGGTGAACGAGTGGCGGTACCCGGACGGCGCGGA
Source organism: Deinococcaceae bacterium (assembly GCA_040256005.1). Classification (GTDB taxonomy): domain Bacteria; phylum Deinococcota; class Deinococci; order Deinococcales; family Trueperaceae; genus DASRWD01. The sequence goes on from JBDZWC010000067.1 coordinate 11,770, forward strand.
CTACGTGGTGCTCAGCGACCCCGACGGCAACTACTTCTGTGTCATCGCCGCCGGCGAGCACGCCAAGGACCCCGCGCTGCGGCTGGCGGGCCCCCGGTTCGTGTCCGACGCCTCCGACCTGCCAGACCCCGAGGCGTACGCCTACCGCGGCGCCCGGGCCCTGGTAGCCCTCCACGAGAAGGAACTGCGGGCCTTCCTACCCGTGTGGCGGCGGTTCGACAGCGCCGGCATCCCACTTCCCGCAACGGACGACGAGAACTACCTCTCCAACGCCCACCTACTACTGCACGTGCTGAGGGCGGCCGGCCGGTACCTCACGTGGATCTGCCGCCAACTGGACCTGCCGGACCCCGGCATAGGCGACGCTCCGACCGCCGATGAGATCGTGGCCAAGGCCGAAGCGTTCCTCGAGCACGTGCTCGCTCGTTGGCGCGCGGCGTTGACGGAACTGCCGGCTGCGCGCGTCGAGGACAAGGCGTACGTCTCGAACTGGGGGGCGCCCATGACGATCGAATCGATGCTCGAGCACGCCCTGGTGCACCCCATCAGGCACACGTTCCAGCTCGAAGAGCTCATGGCCAGGCAGGCACGAGCGGGCTGAGGCACCCAGGGCCCGCTGCCGCTAGCGTCGCGAGGCGCACGGGCCGGTGGTGAAGGCGGGGGAGTTACGCTCTGGCGATGAGCCTCCCCGATACGAAGACCGTGCCGGCTACCGTTCGGCGTCCGGTGAAGGACGTGCTGCACGGCCATGAGCTGACGGACGAATACCGCTGGCTCGAGGGTGACAACAGCGACCCGAACCGGATGGGTCTCGTCACGCCAGAGGTCGCCGCCTGGACGGATGCCCAGAACGCCTACACGCGTGCCGTGCTAGACGGGTTGCCAGGTCGCAAGGCGCTGGAAGATCGCATCAGGCCGCTGCTGCAGATCGGCTTCGTGTCCGAGCCGGTCCAGCGCGGTGGGCGGTACTTCTACTTCAGGAGGGACGGTGATCAGAAGCAGTCGCGCGTCTACTACCGCGATGGCCTCAGAGGCGAGGAGCGTCTGCTCATCGACCCGGAGGTGGTAGATCCGTCGGGGCTCACGACCGTCTCGTGGCTCTCGCCAAGCCCGGACGGCCGTCAGCTCGCCTTTGGCACCTACGCCGCCGGCGACGAGAACACGAAGCTGGAGCTCCTGGAGGTTGACACCGGCAGGAAGCTGCCGCTCGAGATCCACAACAAGGTGCGCCCGCCAGAGTGGCTGCCAGACGGCTCCGGCTTCGTGTACTGGCAGCTGGCCGACCCCACCGATCACTACACGGGCCGTGTCATGTACCATCCCAGGCCGGTCCAACCCGACGCGCAGGACGATGTCTCGGCCGACAAGGTCGTGTTCCGGCAGCTAACGAAGGAGGAGGACGAGAAGCTCGCCACGACCTGGGGTCCGGGCGGGCGCCTCTCGGCCGACGGTCGCTGGCTGCTGCTCCACTACTTCAACGACACGCGCTCGAACGACCTGTGGCTGGTGGACTTCGAGGCATACCGCCGCACCGGCTTCATGATGCGTACCCAGGTCAGCGCTGGCACTCCCGGCACCGCTTTCGGCTCGGTGGTGCCGGGCCTGGAGGGCGACGTCCTCGTACTGCATACGTATAAGCACGCCCCGCGTGGACGCGTGGTCGTGGCGCCGGTCTCCTGGCCCAGCGAGCTGGGCTGGCGCGATCTGGTGCCGGAGCCCGAAGACGGGAGCATCGATGCCGTGGCCATGTCGCAGGGCCATGTGATCGTCACCTACCTCGAGCGAGCCGTCAGCCGCATCGTCGTCTTCGACCTCTCGGGCAGGCGCGTGGGCGAGGTGCCGCTGCCCGCGATGGGCTCGGCCAACGTGGCCGCGAACAGGAGCTCGACGGAGGCGTTCCTGACCTTCACGAGCTACGGTCACCCCCCGGCCGTTTACCGCTTCGACGTTCGGGACCCCGAGGGCTCGTTCGAGCTGTGGGAGGGCCCGGATGCGCCCGTTGACCCTGACACGATCGAGGTCAAGCAGGTCGAGTACGCCTCCAAGGACGGCACGACCGTCTCGATGTTCATCGCTCACCGCAAGGGCCTGGAGCCTGCCGGGGACGCGCCCACGATCCTGTTCGGGTACGGCGGCTTCGGCGTCAGCGAGCTACCGGTCTTCTCCCCCACCCTGGTTCCTTGGTTCGAGGACGGCGGCGTCTACGCCCTACCGAACCTGCGCGGCGGCGGCGAGTACGGCGACGCTTGGCACGAGGCCGGCACCCTGGGCAAGAAGCAGGACGTGTTCGACGACTTCATCGCCGCCGCACAGTGGCTGCTCGACAACGGCTACACGAGGCGAGAGCGACTGGCCATCGCCGGCGGCTCGAACGGCGGCCTGCTCACCGGTGCCGCTCTCACGCAGAGGCCCGACCTGTTCGCGGCCGTGTTCGTCGGTGTGCCCCTCCTCGACATGCTGCGCTTCCAACACTTCCTGATGGCGCGCTACTGGGTGCCAGAGTACGGGTCGTCCGAGGACCCCGAGCAGTTTCAGTGGCTGCGCGACTACTCCCCGTACCAGCGCGCGCAGGACGGGGTTCGTTACCCGGCAGTCCTGCTCACGGCTGGGGAGAACGACACCCGCGTGCACGCCATGCACGCGCGCAAGATGGCCGCGAGGTTGCAGGCCGCCACGGCCAGCGACCCGGCCCAGGACCCGGTCCTCCTGTGGGTGGACCGCTCGGCAGGCCACGGTCAGGGCAAGCCGCTCGACCTCAGGCTGCGAGACGCCGTGGACCAGCGGATCTTCTTCATGTGGCAGCTCGGGATACTGGATTAGGGAACCGGCTTGGGACGAACTTCCGGATGACTGCCCTCAAGGGTTCGGTCCTTCTGTTCCGCTTCCTCCTGGAGCTCGCAGCCCTGGCCGCCGTCGCCTACTGGGGCTGGCATGTGAGTGACGGGCCCGTGCGCTACGTAGCCGCGATAGTCACGCCCATCGCGTTCGCGACGGCCTGGGGGTTGTTCGCATCGCCCAAGGCGACGTTCAAGCCCACTGGCCTCGGCGGCCAGCTGGCAGTCGAGGCCGTTCTCTTCGGGATCGCCGCGGCGGCACTGTTCAGGGCCGACAGGCCCGGACTCGGCTGGGCGTTCGTGGCAGCCGCGGTGGCTCATCGTGTCGCGATGTTGGTACTCGGCATGCAGCGCGGGGACCTGCCCGTGGAGACGGGGTAGACGCCGTAAGGCGCCGGGGCCCTTAGCGCTCGCTTGACTTGACTAATAGCATTAGTTTATAAACTAAGTATGTTAGTCGCTCTAGCTGCCTACACGCTCGCAGCCGCCGTCCCTACGGCCGCTCCGCCCACGCGGTTCCTGGACCTGAGTGAGGGTCGCATCGCCTACGACGTCATGGGCGAAGGCCCCCTCGTCGTCATGCTGCCTGGCCTCGGCGACCTGCGGCAGGAGTACCGCTTCCTGGCCCCACTGCTCGCCGACGCCGGCTACACGGTCGTCACGGCCGACCTGCGCGGTCATGGAGAGTCGAGCGTCGGCTGGCCGCGTTACGACGCTCAGGCCGTCGGAGAGGACCTACTTGCCCTGATCGACCACCTGGGCGGACCAGCGTTCGTCGTGGGAAACTCGTTCGCCGCGGCCGCCGGGGTCTGGGCTGCGGCCGAGAGGCCCTCGGCGATCGCGGGCCTTGCCCTCCTCGGACCGTTCGTCAGAGAGCAGCAGACCGGGCTCTTCACGTCGTTGGCTCTCAAGGTCATGCTGAACGGCCCGTGGCGCGTGAGGGCCTGGGTCGCGTACCACGCCACGCTCTTCAAGGCGGGGAAGCCGGCCGATTACACGGAGTACGGAGCGGCGCTGCGCCGCAACTTGGCCGAGCCGGGTCGGTTCGAGGCGACCAAGGCGCTGGTGTTCCGTTCGGACGAGGCCGTAGAGGCTCGGCTGGCGGAGGTGTCCGTTCCGGTGGTCGTGATCATGGGCGACGCGGACCCTGACTTCTCGGAGCCCGAACGCGAAGCGCAGGAAGTCGCCGCGGCCTTGAGCGGGGAGTACGTGATGCTGCCTGGCGTGGGTCACTACCCGCAGGCCGAGGCTCCGCAGGCGACCCTCGATGCCATCCTGCCCACGCTTCGCAGCTCCTTCGTTGGGGCGCCAAAGCGATGACCAGGCCGCCGCGAGCGCGCGCCCTCTCACCGGAGGCCGTCATCGAAGCGGCCGCCTCCCTCGTCGACGAACGCGGCCAGGAGGGCCTCACGCTGGCCGAGCTCGCGAAGCGCCTCGGGGTGAGATCGCCATCGCTCTACAACCACGTCGACGGGCTCGAGGGGCTGCTGCGCGAGCTCAGGCTCAGGGCCCTGACCGATCTGGGGCGCGCGCTCGAGCGGGCCACGGTCGGCCGTTCGAGCAGGGACGCCCTGGCCGCGCTGTCCCATGCCTACCGGGGGTACGTACGCGAGCATCCCGGCCTATACGGCCTCACCGTGCGCTCCACCGAGGTGCAGGGCGCGCGGGAGCGAGAGGCGGGAGAAGCCGTCGTGGAGGTGGTCTTCGCGGTGCTGCGCGGCTTCGGGTTGGAAGGCGAGGACGCGGTACACGCGACTCGTTACCTGCGTTCCACGCTTCACGGCTTCGCGGTCCTCGAACTCGCAGGTGGGTTCGGGCTCGAG